>NZ_CP121464.1:5715471-6020628 GCF_029690045.1 Janthinobacterium rivuli | reverse complement strand
AGTGGCGCAACAGGCCCTGAAGGCGGCGGACGCTGCGCGCCAGCAGTTTCCCCTCTCGCGCGGCATTGCCCACCAGTATGCGGAAGCGCTGATGGCTGCCGGCAAGCTGGAGCAATCGACCCTGTATTTGCGCGAGCAGGTGCAGCTCTACAAGGAAGAGCCGGAACTCTACGATTTACTGGCGAAAGCCTATGCGGACCAGGGCAAGATGACCTTGCAGCACATGGCGCTGGCCGAATCCTATGTGTTGCAGGGCGCCACCATGGCCGCGCTGGACCAGCTGACGATCGCCCGCAAATCGACGGACGCGACCTTTTATGACCAGGCCGTGATCGATGCGCGCGAGCGAGAATTGCAGGAAAAGCGCCGCGAACAGATCAAGGACCAGAAGGGCTGACTTTTATTCGGCTTGCGGCGCCTGCTGGAAGCCGAAGGTCTGCGCTACGCTGGCATAGGCCAGCGGTTGCACGGCAATCTCTTTGCCGGCATGCAATAACATCAAGTTGCCTTGAGCATGTTCCAGCCACGCCAGCAGGGCCTCGTCGCTCAAGGCTAGCCCATCGAGGCGCAGCGACGCCAGCACCTGGGCCATGTCGCGGTCATCCACCTGCGCCACGATGTCGCCATGGCGCAGGATCAGCGTGCCGTTGTCGCACAGATACGCTGCTTCGATGATCGCAAGCGGCGCGCCCGTCTGCAAGACAAAACCGTGCTGCGGGTCGCTGCGGGCGATATACGGCGTCGCTTCCAGATTCAGGTAGACGCGTTGCGGGCCATTCTGGAAAAACCAGCAGCCCTGTTCGTCATGGTCGTAATTGCGGTTGATAAAGCTCAGCAGGGCCACATGGGCGATCTTGTCGCCGGGCAGTTGTTGCTGTTGCGCCTGCTGGTCGCGCATGCGCCAGTGGCCGCGCGCATCCAGGCCCAGCCAGCCGTAGCAGTGCGGTACGTTCGGCCATTTGGCCAGGGCTTGCTTGACGAGTTCATCCATGTGTAGCGTTTTCCATGTGAGTGGGCGCACCGCCAGCGTGCCAGCTTTGCGACACAGACGGCGCCATGTTGCCGTTTTCAAAAAAGGAGAGCAGCCGTTGCGGCAGCCAGCGTGTGCTTCCCGGCAACTTGCCGGCGGCAAAGCCGACGTGGCCGCCGTGGCGCGGATACTCGAGCGTGACGTTCGGCGCGGCGCTGCGCGGCAGGAAGCGTCCGGGCAGGAAAGGATCATTTTGCGCATTCAGTACCAGGGTCGGCACGGTGATGTCGTGCAAGACGTGCTTGGCGCTGGCGCGGTGCCAGTAATCGTCGGCGTCGCGGTAGCCGTGCAGGGGGGCCGTGACGACATTGTCGAAGGCGTGCAAGTCGCGCGCGGCCAGCATGGCGTCGCGCGCGAACAGGCCGGGGAACTGTTCCAGCTTGGCCAGGCATTTCGGTTTCAAGGTATTCAGGAACATGCGCGTGTAGAGCCGGTTGGCGCCCGAAGACAGGGCCTTGCCCCCTTGCGCCAGGTCCAGCGGGGCCGATACGGCCGCGGCCGCATCGATGAAATCGGCCTGGTGCTGCGACTGGCCCAGCCAGCACAGCAGGGCGTTGCCGCCCAGCGAGACGCCGGCCGCGTAAAATTTACCGGTGGCGCGCGGGCGCAGGCGCTGCACGATCCAGTCCACTTCCTGCGCATCGCCAGAATGGTAGAAACGTGGGGCCAGGTTGGCTTCGCCCGAGCAGCCGCGAAAATGCGGCACGGCGCCGGACCAGCCGCGCGCGGCCACCTCGGCCATCAGCGCGCGCGCGTAATGGCTGTTCGACGAGCCTTCCAGGCCGTGGAACAGCACCACGAAGGGCTGGCCCGGTTGGCCGTCGACCAGGTCGACGTCGACGAAATCGCCATCGGGCGCTTGCCAGCGTTCGCGGCGGAAGGCCACGGCCGGCTTGGCAAGGCACACGGCCGGATAAATCGTTTGCGCGTGGCCGCCAGGCAGCCACAGCGGGGCGGTGTAAGAAAGAGATAAAGCCATCAGTGCAGGATCTGTGTCCCCGCGGCATCGGCCGGTGCGCCGCCGGGGGCGATGGAGGCGTGATGCAAGACGATGCGCCAGCCGCGCGGCGTTTTCACGTACACATTCGTGGCCAGCAGGTGCGCCGGGCCGCCTTCCTCCTGGGTCACGCCTTCGATGACCGTGTGCACCGAGCTCATCAGATTGTGCGTTTCATGCAGCTGCGCCGGCACGATATGCAGACCGCCGCCGGCCAGGATGGTTTCCCACGAGGCGCGGATGGCGGCGTGGCCGATCAGGCGCGCGCCGCCCGGGTGGATGCAGACGATCTCTTCATCGTCGGCCCATAGCGCCATCAGCGCTTCGAGGTCGGCGCGGTGCAAGGCATCGTAGAACGCCGCTTCGACTTCGGCGGCGCTGCCATTGAGTTCTTTCAGACGTTTCATGACGACTCCGGCTTGATCGGTACAGCTAAGTGTGCAAATGAAAACGGCGCGCTGGGGGCGCGCCGCTGGGCAGTTTAATGGTGGCCGGCGCTGGCGCCTTCCTTCAGGGTGTAGGCCGTGCCGCAGTAAGGGCACTTGGCGATACCGTCCTTGTTGAATTCCAGGAACACACGCGGATGCGACGACCACAATGGCATGGCCGGGTTAGGGCAGTGGGCTGGCAAGTCTTTACTGTCGAGTTCGACCGCTGGCTGGGTGGTTTTTGTCATCTTGTCATGCTCCGTGAGGCTGTATGGAAGGAAGTCGGCTGCTGCCAAAAGCACGATTTTAACGGATTCAGGCAGACAGCAAAAATCATGGCTAAAATGTCGCCTTGATCATCTTCGGCTGCAGCGCGGGTTTTTGCGGAAATATGGCAGCTGCAGCGCCACACTGACTGGATTTGCCTTGCCGGTATTACCGTTGCGCCCATGCGCCCCGCGCACCATTGTTGTGCAGTTACCACACTACCTCGGCCGGAGCGCCGCGTGAACGCCGTCCCGGCCGCCAAGGACGACGCCCTGCTGAAAGACGCCTGGCGCGCCGGCCTGAACCTGGGTGCGCCCACCCTGCTGGGCATCGCCGCCTGGGGTATGGTGGTGGGCGTGGCCATGGTGAAAAGCGGCCTGACTGTCGCGCAGGCGGGGGCCATGACCCTGTTTGTCTTCGCCGGCTCGGCCCAGCTCGCATCTTTACCCCTGCTGGCCGCGCAGGCGCCCGTGTGGGTGATCTTCGCCACGGCCCTCGTCGTCAATTTGCGTTTTGTCATCTTTTCCGTGCTGCTGGCCCCGCATTTTTCCCATTTGCCGTGGCGCCAGCGCTTTGCGCTCGGCTATGTGGCGGGCGACATCACGGTGGGCCTGTTCCTGCAGCGCTATCCCCATGAAACACCGGACCCGGCCAAGCTGCCCTTCCTGAAAGGCTTGATTTACCCCAACTGGCTGGCCTGGCAAATCGGTTCCTTCATCGGCATCGTGCTGGGCGCCGTCGTGCCGGCCGAATGGGGGCTGGGTTTTGCGGGCACCCTGGCGATCCTGTGCGTGACGGTGCCGCTGATTCTCAGCCGCGCCGCCCTGTGCGGCGTGCTGGTGGCGGGCGCGGTGGCCGTGCTGGCCTTCAGCCTGCCGTACAAGCTGGGCTTGCTGGTGGCCGTCGTGGTGGGCATGGTCAGCGCCATGGCCGTGGAAGAATTGACCGAGAAATGGACAAAACGCCATGTTTGACGGCATCGACCTGGGCGGGAGCGACGTGTGGATCGCCATCGCTGTGCTGGTGGTGGCCACGGCCGCCACGCGCAGCACCTTTTGGCTGATCGGCCACCACATCACCATTCCGCGCCGCGTGGGCGAGATGCTGCGCTATGCGCCGGCCTGCGCGCTGGCGGCCATCATCGCGCCCGACCTGCTGATGGAGGGGCAGCAAGTACACTTGGAATTGTCGAATTTGAAACTCTTGTCGGGGATTGCCGCCACGCTCTTTTTCGTGATCCGCCGCAATATGCTGCAAACCATCGTCTTCGGCATGCTGGTTTTCACGGGCTTGCGACTGTTGCACGTTTTTTAGTAAAGCAGGACAAATCGGGGATTTGCTCTGGTCATTGCGGTAAAATAGCGCACTTCCTTCCACTCGTCATCTGGATCGCCATGTCAGCTGTTCTCAACTTCATCCGTCTGCAAGATTTGATCGCCCAAAATGCACTGCAAGGCAAGCGCGTGTTTATCCGCGCCGACCTGAATGTCCCGCAAGATGACAGTGGCAAGATCACCGAAGATACGCGCATCCGCGCCTCGGTGCCGGCCATCCGCGCCGCCCTCGACGCTGGCGCCTTTGTTATGGTGACGTCGCACCTGGGCCGTCCGACGGAAGGCGAGTTCAAGCCTGCCGACAGCCTGGCGCCCGTGGCCGCCCGCCTGTCCGAGCTGCTGGGCCAGGAAGTTGCACTGAAACAAAATTGGGTCGATGGCGCCGGCCTGGAATCGCTGGCTGCCGGCCAGGTCGTCCTGCTGGAAAACGTGCGCGTCAACAAGGGCGAAAAGAAAAACAGCGATGAGCTGGCGCAGAAAATGGCCAAGCTGTGCGATATCTACGTCAATGACGCGTTCGGCACGGCCCACCGCGCGGAAGCGTCCACGCACGGCATCGCCAAGTTCGCCCCCGTCGCCTGCGCCGGTCCGCTGCTGGCCGCCGAACTCGATGCACTGGGGAAAGCCTTGCACGCCCCAGCCCGCCCATTGCTGGCCATCGTTGCTGGTTCGAAAGTATCGAGCAAGCTGACCATTTTGAAAGCCCTGTCCGACAAGGTCGATAACCTGATCGTCGGCGGCGGCATCGCCAACACCTTCATGAAAGCCGTCGGCTTGAATGTCGGCAAGTCGCTGGTGGAAGCGGAACTCGTCGAGGAAGCCAAGGCCATCATCGAGATCATGGCCAAGCGCGGCGCGCAAGTGCCGATTCCTGTCGATGTCGTGTGCGCCAAGGAATTCTCGCCTACGGCCGTTGCCACCGTCAAGGACGTGGCCGACGTGGCGGACGACGACATGATCCTCGATATCGGCCCGAAAACGGCGGCCCTGCTGGCGCAGCAAATCGCCGCGGCCGGCACCATCGTGTGGAACGGCCCGGTCGGCGTGTTCGAATTCGACCAGTTCGGCAACGGCACCAAGACTCTGGCCCTGGCCATTGCCGAGTCGAAAGCTTTCTCGATTGCCGGCGGTGGCGACACCCTGGCGGCGATTGCCAAATACGACATTACCGATAAAATCAGCTATATCTCGACCGGCGGCGGCGCTTTCCTGGAGTTCCTGGAAGGCAAGACTTTGCCAGCCGTCGAGATCCTCATGCAGCGCGCCGCTTGAGGCGCTGCCGTTAGCCGTTCAGTACCAAGCGCAGCCTGATCGCTGCGCTTTTACCTTGCCGGGCGGCATAGCCGCCAGGTCTTGCTCACCTTCGCTCGCGCACAAGGACTCCTATGCCACGCGGTACAAAAATCGTAGCAACAATCGGCCCCGCTTCCACCGACTTCGATATCCTGGTGAAAATGATACGCGCGGGCGTCGACGTGGTGCGCTTGAATTTTTCCCACGGCAAGGCGCAAGACCATATCGACCGCGCGGCGCTGGTGCGCCTGGCGGCGGCCGAGTGCGGCCGCGAAGTGGCCATCATGGCCGACATGCAAGGGCCGAAGATTCGCGTCGGCAAGTTTGAAAACACCCGTATCCAGCTGGAGGCGGGCGAGCGCTTCATCCTCGACGCCAAGTGGGGCGAGAATGGCGAACTGGGCAACCAGGAGCGTGTCGGCCTCGACTACAAGGCCTTGCCGCGCGACTTGCACAAGGGCGATGTGCTGCTGCTGAACGACGGCCTGATCGTGCTGATCGTCGAGCGCATCCACGGCAGCGAAATTCACACCACCGTCAAGATCGGCGGCGAGTTGTCGAACAACAAGGGCATCAACCGCCAGGGCGGCGGCCTGTCCGCGCCCGCGCTGACGGCCAAGGATATGGAAGATATCAAGACGGCCATGAGTTTCCAGGCCGACTATCTGGCCATTTCCTTCCCGAAATGCGCGACCGACATGGAAATGGCGCGTCAGCTGGCCAATATCGCCGGCGAGCCTTACCACCACAAGCCGATGATGATCGCCAAGATCGAGCGCGCGGAAGCCATTCCTGCCCTGCAGGAAATTCTCGACGCTTCCGACGGCATCATGGTGGCCCGTGGCGACCTGGCCGTCGAGGTGGGCAATGCGGCCGTGCCAGCCTTGCAGAAACGCATGATCAAGATGGCGCGCGCATCGAACAAGCTGGCGATCACGGCCACGCAGATGATGGAATCGATGATCGTCAATGCCGTGCCAACCCGCGCGGAAGTGTCCGACGTGGCCAATGCCGTGCTCGACGGCACGGACGCCGTCATGACGTCGGCCGAAACGGCCTCGGGCAAGTACCCGATCGAGACGGTGGAAATGATGGCCGCCATCTGCGTGGAAGCGGAACAGTCCGAATACAACAAGCTCGACGCCGATTTCCTCAACGTCACGTTTACCCGCATCGACCAGTCGATCGCCTACGGCGCGCTGTTTACGGCCCACCATTTGCGCGTCAAAGCCATCGTGGCGCTGACGGAATCCGGTTCCACCGCCTTGTGGATGAGCCGCCACAGTATCGACACGCCGATCTACGCGCTCACGCCCAGCGTGACGACTTTGCGCAAAGCCGCGCTGTACCGCAATGTTCGGGCGTATCATCTGATGCAGAACGCCCCCAGCGCGCAAGTGCTGAAGCAGGCGGAAGACTTGCTGGTGGAACAAGGTATCGTCCGCAAGGGCGACATGATCGTCGTTACCTGGGGTGAACCGATGGGTCAGGTGGGCGGCACGAATGCCCTGAAAATTGTCAAGGTAGGCGACCTCGAAGCAGTGCTGATCTGATGTAAAGAATTCAGGCGCCGCCGCGGTCATCGACCGCGAAGCGCCGCAACGGTTTCTATTGTTATCTGGAGTATTACCATGTCTCTCGTATCCATGCGTCAACTGCTGGACCATGCCGCCGAAAACGGTTATGGCATTCCTGCTTTCAACGTCAACAACCTGGAGCAAGTGCAAGCCATCATGGCCGCCGCCGATGCGCTGAACTCGCCGGTGATCATGCAGGCGTCCGCTGGCGCGCGCAAGTACGCCGGTGAAGCGTTCCTGCGCCACCTGATCGACGCCGCCGTCGAAGCGTATCCGCACATTCCCGTCGTCATGCACCAGGATCACGGCCAGTCGCCGGCCGTCTGCATGGCCGCCATCCGCTCGGGTTTTACTTCCGTGATGATGGACGGTTCGCTGGAAGCGGACGGCAAGTCGGTTGCCTCCTACGACTACAACGTGGAAGTGTCGCGTGAAGTGGTGAAATTCTCGCACGCCATCGGCGTGACGGTGGAAGCGGAACTGGGCGTGCTCGGTTCGCTGGAAACCATGAAGGGCGACAAGGAAGACGGCCACGGCGCGGACGGCACCATGACGCGCGAGCAACTGTTGACGGACGTGGCGCAAGCGGCCGACTTCGTGCAGCGCACCCAGTGCGACGCCCTGGCGATCGCCATCGGCACCTCGCACGGCGCCTACAAATTCACGCGCAAGCCGACGGGCGACATTCTGGCCATCGACCGCATCAAGGAAATCCACGCGCGCATCCCGAACACCCACCTGGTGATGCACGGTTCTTCGTCGGTGCCGCAGGAATTGCTGGCCATCATCCGCGAATTCGGCGGCGACATGAAGGAAACCTACGGCGTGCCAGTCGAGGAAATCCAGGAAGGCATCCGTCACGGCGTGCGCAAGATCAACATCGACACCGACATCCGCCTGGCGATGACGGCTGCCGTGCGCAAGTACCTGTTCGAGAACCCGTCGAAATTCGACCCGCGCGACTTCCTGAAGCCAGCGCGCACCGCCGCCGAGCAAATCGTGCGCGCGCGCATGCAGGCTTTCGGCTGCGAAGGCCAGGCGTCGAAAATCAAGGTCATCACGATGGAAAAAATGGCCGAGCGCTACAAGGCCGGCGAGCTGTCGCAAATTGTGAAGTAAAATTCTGTCTGGAACGGGCCGGAAGCAATGCTCCGTGCCCGATTTTCTCGACCGGCGGGCACCCCCTGCCTGCCGGTTTCGTTTCATCCAACTATTCCCCCGCTATGAACAGCCTCTATCAGACTTCCATCCATTCCCTGCCATTGCTGGGCCACGGCAAGGTCCGCGACAACTACGCCGTTGGCGACGACAAGATTCTGATCGTCACCACGGACCGCCTGTCGGCCTTCGATGTCGTCATGAACGAGCCTATCCCCGGCAAGGGCAAGGTCCTCAACCAGATGAGCGACTTCTGGTTCGAGAAACTGGGCCATATCGTGCCGAACCACCTGACCGGCGTGGCGCCGGAATCCGTGGTGGCAGCTGATGAAGTGGAGCAAGTGCAAGGCCGCGCCGTCGTGGCCAAGCGCTTGAAACCGATCATGGTCGAGGCAGTCGTGCGCGGCTACATCATCGGTTCGGGCTGGAAAGATTACCAGGATACGGGCAGCATCTGCGGCATCAAGCTGCCAGCGGGCCTGCAACAGGCGGAAAAATTGCCGGAACCGATTTTCACGCCGGCCGCCAAGGCCGAGTTGGGCGAGCATGACGAAAACATCAGCTTTGCTGAAATGGAAGAGCGCATCGGTGCCGACCTGGCCGCCAAGATGCGCGACGTGGCCATTCAACTCTACAAGACGGCCGCCGAATACGCGGCCACGCGCGGCATCATCATCGCCGACACCAAGTTCGAATTCGGCCTGGACGACAATGGCGTCATGCATCTGATGGATGAAGTGCTGACGGCCGACTCGTCGCGCTTCTGGCCTGCGGATTCCTACCAGCCTGGCATTTCGCCGCCATCGTTCGACAAGCAGTTCGTGCGCGACTACCTGGAAACGCTGACCTGGGGCAAGACCGCACCGGCGCCTGCGCTGCCGGCCGACGTCATCGAAAAAACCCAGGCCAAGTATTTTGAAGCCATCGAACGCCTGACGGGCGAGAAGCTGAAGGCCTGAGATGACTGAGCAAAACAAGCCGCTGGTCGGCGTCATCATGGGCTCGTCCTCGGACTGGGACGTGATGCAGAACGCGGTCGCCATCCTGAAACAGTTTGGCGTGCCGTACGAAGCGCAAGTCATTTCCGCGCACCGCATGCCCGACGAGATGTATGCGTACGCGAAAAGCGCGCGCGCGCGCGGCTTGCGCGCCATCATCGCCGGCGCCGGCGGCGCGGCCCACCTGCCTGGCATGGTGGCGGCGATGACCATCGTGCCCGTACTGGGCGTGCCCGTGCCGTCGAAATACTTGCGCGGCGAAGATTCCATGCTGTCCATCCTGCAAATGCCCAAGGGCGTGCCGGTGGCCACCTTCGCCATCGGCGAAGCGGGCGCGGCGAATGCGGCGCTGACGGCGGTGGCGATGCTTGCCGCCAATGACGACGCCCTGGCCGAGCGCCTGGAAGCCTTCCGTGCCACGCAAACGGCCGCCGCCAAGGCCATGGTCTTGCCTGAATAATGTGTTTGAAAAATAATGAATAGTAAATCGACTTCCCCATTGCTGCCTGCCGCTAATCCATCGGCGTGGCTGGGCGTGATGGGTGGCGGCCAGCTCGGCCGCATGTTTGCCCAGGCCGCCCAGAGCATGGGTTATCAGGTTGCAGTTCTTGAACCTGTGCTGGAACCGGCCGCCACTTGCCCTGCGGGGCAGGTGGCGCAGCGCCTCATCAATGCCGGCTATAGCGATGTCGCCGGCCTCGACGCCCTGGCGGCGCAATGCCTGGCCGTCACCACGGAATTCGAGAACGTGCCGGCCGACAGCCTGTCGCGCCTGGCCGAACGCGTGTTCGTGGCCCCGAACGCCCATGGCGTGTCGGTGGCGCAGGACCGCATCGCGGAAAAGCGTTTCTTTGTCGACTGTGCGGAGAAATCGGGCGTGCTGCCGGCGCCGCACATGGTCATCGCCACGCAGCTTGACATCGACGCCATCAGCGACGACTTGCTGCCGGGTATCTTGAAAACCGTGCGCATGGGCTATGACGGCAAGGGCCAGTTCCGCGTGCGCACGCGCGACGATGTGCGCGCCGCGTTCGCGGAAATGGGCGAAGTAACTTGCCTGTTGGAAAAGATGCTGCCGCTGGCGTATGAAGTGTCCGTGCTGACGGCGCGCGGCGTGGATGGCGAATCGGTCGTCTATCCGATCGCCGAAAACGTGCACCGCGACGGCGTGCTGTTTACCACCACCGTGCCGGGTCCGAACGTGTCGGATGACTGCGCCGCCAAGGCGCAGCGGGCGGCGCAAGCCATGGTGGCCGAACTCGGCTATGTCGGCGTGCTGTGCATCGAATTTTTCGTGCTGGAAGATGGCAGCCTGGTGGTCAATGAAATGGCGCCGCGTCCGCACAACAGCGGCCACTACACGATGGATGCCTGCGTCACCAGCCAGTTCGCGCAGCAGGTGCGGGCCATGGCGCGTCTGCCGCTGGGCGACGTGCGCCAGCATTCGCCGGCCGTGATGCTCAACATCCTCGGCGACGCCTGGTTTGCCGGCGACAGCGATGCTGCCTGCGAACCGGCGTGGGACCAGGTGCTGGCGCTGCCGGGCGCTTGCCTGCATCTGTATGGCAAGGATGATCCGCGCCGTGGCCGCAAGATGGGCCACCTGACCTTCATCGCCGCCACCTTGCCGGAAGCGCAGCAGCGCCTGCGCGACGCTTGCCTGATTTTGGGAATCGCGCCGTGAGCGTGTCCGCGCAAGACTTGGCAGCTGCTGCCGCCGTGCTGGAGGCGGGCGGCCTCGTCGCTTTTCCGACGGAAACCGTGTACGGCCTGGGCGCCGATGCGGAAAACCCGGCCGCCGTGGCACGCATCTATGAAGCCAAGGGCCGGCCTTCCGACCACCCCGTGATCGTGCACGTGGCGCCCGGCGCCGATCTGGCGCACTGGTCCGACGACATTCCAGTCGAGGCGCAGCAACTGGTGGACGCTTTCTGGCCCGGTCCGCTGACTCTGATCGTCAAGCGCGCCGCGCATATTCCCGACGCCGTCTCCGGCGGCCAGGACACGGTGGGCTTGCGCTGCCCGTCGCATCCGGTGGCTATCGCCTTGCTACGCACTTTCAAGGGTGGCAAGGGCGGCCTGGCGGCGCCGTCGGCAAACAAATTCGGCAACGTCAGCCCGACCACGGCGCAGCACGTGCGCGATGAATTCGCGGCGGAACTCGCCAGTGGCTTGCTGGGCCAGGTCCTCGATGGCGGGCAGAGCGACGTGGGCATCGAGTCGACCATCGTCGACCTGTCGCGCCTGGCCACACACGGTCCCGTGCTGTTGCGTCCCGGCCATATCAGCAGCGAACAGATCGCCGCCGTCATCGGCCGCGCACCGGCAGTGGCGGACGCTGCCGCGCCGCGCGCCTCGGGCACCCTGGAATCGCATTACGCGCCGCACACGCCTGTTGCGATGCAGCACAGCGACGACGTGAGCGCCACCCTGAACCGCCTGCTCAATGACGGGCGCCGCGTGGCCCTGATCCATTACTCGGATCTGCCGCCGGCCAGCGCCAGCGTGCGCCTGGCCGCGACACCGGAAAATTACGCACATGCGCTGTATGCCTCGCTGCGCACGATGGACCAGGTCGGCGCCGAGCTGATACTCGTCGAAGCCCCACCGACCGGCCCCGCGTGGCTGGGCGTCAACGACCGTCTGCGGCGTGCCGCATTCGGCTCAAGTGGTATCTTGCAGCAATTCCTGTCCGTCTGAAAAAAGCCCCGCAAGGGGCTTTTTCTTGATGCAGCGCAATAGCGATGCTTGCCACGAAACATAGTAAATCCGCCATAATCCATCTGATCGCCCGGCCATGACAGGGTGCCGTCAGTGTTGTTATTTCGTTGATTTTTAAAACATATTTTCTATACAAGCCTGAGGAACGATGGCATATTAGTTGGGTAGCGAATAGCACGCCCGTTCGTTTAGAAACCAGAAAAAAGACCGAGGAGACAAAATGCATCAAACCAAATTCGCGCTGGCCGTGCTGGCAGCGGCTGTCCTGGCAGGTTGCGGCGGCGCCAGTGGCGGTGATCAAGCCTTGAAAGTCAAATACACGGCGCAGGTGTCGTTCGGCGACAGCTTGTCCGATGTCGGTTCGTATGCCGTCGCCGGGGTGGCGGCGAGCGGTGGCGGAAAATTCACCATCAATGGCGACAATACCAAGATCAATCCTGAACTGACGGGCAAGAACTGGACCGAGCACCTGGCCGCGCAATTCGGCTTGCCGGCGCCATGCGCCGCCGAAACGGGCCTGGAAGGCAGCGTACCGAGCCTGCAGGCTCCGCGCGTCAAGCATGCCGGCTGCTTCGGCTACGCCATGGGCGGTTCGCGCGTCACCAACCCCGTTGGTCCGAACAACAAATTGGCGGGCGGTGTGCTGGGCGCCCTGACCGTGCCCGTGGTGACGCAGATCGCGAACCATCTGGCTGTTTCCGGCGGCAAGTTCAGCGGCACGGAAGTCGTTTTCGTGATGGCCGGCGGTAATGACGTGCTGTTCCTGCTGGGTCAATTGCAAGCGGGCGCGACGGAAGCCGGCAAGAAGGCGGGCGCTGCCGCGGGTGCGCAAGCCTTCGCGACCAACCTGGCGGTGGCCCTGGCGGCCGGCGCCACCAATCCCAACACGGCAGTGGTTGCCATTGGCGCCGCCATCAAGACAGCCAGTGCGGCACCTGGCGCGACATCGACATCGATTGTGCAGGCCGCCGTCTTCGCTGCAGCCAACCAGCCGGGCAATGCCGCCGTCGGTTCGCCCACCGTGTATGGCCCGCTGGTCGCCAAGGCGCAAGCCGATGCGACTGTGACGGGCAATGCGGCTGGCGCCAAGGCCGGTGCCGAATACGCTGCGGCCCAGGGGCCGTTGCTGGTTGCCGAGATGAAAAAAGCTGGTATCGAACTGGTGGCGCAGGTCAAGGACCAGATCATTGCCAAGGGCGCCAACAATGTGGTGGTCAACAACCTGCCGGACGTGGCCGGTACACCATCGGGCCTGAGCAAGGATGCCAATACCAAGGCGCTCATCAATGCCATGGTCAGCGCCTTCAACATCGAACTGAGCGCCGGCTTGAACGGCAATGCGAAAGTCTTGCTGGTCGACGTGTATGCCGTCAGCCATGACCAGGGCGTCAATCCTGCCCCGTATGGCTTGACCAACGTCAGCGAGACGGCGTGCGACCTGTCGCCAGCGAAAAATTCCCTGGGCAGCTCGCTGGTCTGCAATGGCACGAACCTGAAAGCGGGCGACGTCAGCCACTACTCGTATGCCGACGATGTGCATCCTACGCCGTTCAACAACCTGTTGCTGGCCCGTTACGTGGCCAAGGACATGGTCGTGCGGGGCTGGCTGTAAGGGATGGCCGCGCCAGCTACGTCTACGGGACGTGGCTGGCGCTGGCAGCGACAAGTTTGGATAGCCCGGCTATCCGCACATAATGATCAGGAGACAAGATGAAGAATCGTTTGAATACCGCTGTACGCGTGCTGGCCGCGGCTGCCGCGATGGCCATGGCGACGGGCGCTTCGGCGCAAAGCGCAGGCACCTGGATGGTCAAAGCCGGCCTCAACAAGATCACACCGCACGTGGACAGTGGCGACATTTCCGCGCCGGCACTGCCGGGCACGAAAGCCGACGTCAAGTCGGATACCAAGCCCATCCTGACCTTTGCCTACATGATCACGGACAATGTTTCCGCTGAAATGATCCTGGGCGTGCCGTACAAGCATGACCTGATCGGCGACGGTTCCATCAAGGGCACGGGCAAGCTGGGGACGGCGGAAGCCTTGCCGCCGACGGCCTTCATCCAGTACCGTTTCTTCCAGCCCAATGCGATGATCCGCCCCTACGTGGGCGCGGGCTTGACGTATGCCTATTTCCAAAAGGAAAAAGGTTCGGGCCAGATGACGGCCTTGCTGGATCCGGGTGGAAAACCAGTGACCTACCGCATGGACAACAAGCTGACCGGCAGCCTAGTGGTCGGCAGCACCCTGGCCTTCAACGAGCGTTGGTTTGCCGATGTGGCCGTGGTCAAGACCTACCTGAAAACCAAGGCGAAATTCTCGACGGGGCAGACGCAGGACATCAAGCTCGACCCGGTTGCCGTGAGTATCAGCATCGGGTATAACTTTACCCTGTAAAACAAAAAATCCGCTTCGGCGGATTTTTTTTTGTCCCGTTCACGCTCAGGCTGGCGGGGTATTGAACTTCCCATTGTGGAAGATCAAGGGCGGCTGCGCGGCAAACGCGCATTGTTCCACTTCGCCCACGAAAATGACGTGGTCGCCTTCCGGATAGCGGCTGCGGTTGTGGCATTCGAACCAGGCCGATGCGCCTTTCAGGATGGGCTGGCCCGTGCGCGACAGTTCGTACTCGACATCGTCGAAGGGATTCGGCGTGCGGCGTGAAAAACGCGTCGCCAGTTCCGCCTGGTCGGCGCCCAGCACATTGATGACGTAATGCGAGTTGCCGCTGAAAATGGGCATGCTGTTCGCCACGGAACCGAGGCTCCACAGCACCAGCGGCGGCGACAGCGAGACGGAATTGAAGGAACTGGCCGTCAAGCCACGGAAACTGCCGTCGGCCAGGCGCGTCGTGATGACCGTCACGCCGGTGGCAAACTGTGACAGTGCCTGGCGGAAATGTGTCGTATCGAATTCTTGCGCTGGCGCGCGGGGAGAGCGTGTGTTCATGGGTGACCTGTCTATTTGCTGACATTATGCCAAAAATCGGCCGCGCCAGCGCAATCGTGGCCAGCATGCCCCTATGTGCGGTGCCTAACGCACCGTTTCAAGCGGCGCTGCAGGCCGTTGCGCTTTACGTTACAGTGGTGAAATGATACGTCGCAGAGGCGTTGCGGGAGGGCATCATGCATCAACAGACGGAAGTGGCGGTATTCGGCGGTGGCTGTTTCTGGTGCCTGGCCGCCGTGTACGGGGAAGTGCGCGGCGTGACGCGCGTCGAGGCCGGCTACACGGGCGGCAAGGTGCCTGACCCCAGCTATGAACAGGTGTGCACGGGCGAGACGGGCCACGCGGAAGTGGTGCGCCTGGAATTCGATCCCGCCATCATCAGCTACCACGACTTGCTGGAAATCTTTTTTACCTTGCACGACCCCACGACCTTGAATCGCCAGGGAAATGATGTTGGCACGCAATACCGTTCCGTCATCCATTACCAGTCGTCCACGCAGGAAAGCGTGGCGCGCAAGGTCGTGGCCGAGATGGCCGGTGTGTGGGATGCGCCCATCGTCACGCAACTGGCGCCAGCCGCCGTCTTTTATCCAGCCGAGGAGTGCCACCAGAATTATGTCGAGCAGCATCCCTTGCAGGGCTATTGCGCGCTGGTCGTCGTGCCGAAGGTGGAGAAATTTCGCGCCATGTACGCGGGACGCCTGAAGTGAACGCCCCGCGTGCCTGTCAGTTCTCGAGCACGGGCGCCGGCTTGGCGTCCTGCGCATACATGTAGTTGCGCGACCAGGGCAGCGTGGAAGAGCGCCGGCCCGCCTTCACGCAGACGATCTGGTACAGGCTGATCAAATCTTGCTCGAAGGCATAGGCGCAGCCGGCCAGGTAGACGTGCCAGATGCGGAAGCGCCGTTCGCCCGCCAGCGGACGGATCTGCTCGGCGTGGGCTTCGAAATTCTCCGTCCACAGGGCGCAGGTGCGCGCATAGTGGCGCCGCAGGTTTTCCACATCCAGCACTTCCAGCCCGCCTTGCTGCATGGTTTTCAGGACATTGCCGATGTGCGCCAGCTCGCCGTGCGGAAACACATATTTCTCGATGAATTCGCCGCCGCCGTATGGCGTCTCGCCATTCTCCGGATCGGTCGAGGTGATGCCGTGGTTCATCGCCATGCCGTCCGGCGCCAGCAGTTTATGGATGATGGAAAAGTAGTCGGGCAAGTGTTTCAGGCCCACGTGCTCGAACATGCCCACGCTGGTGATGCGGTCGAACTGGCCCGTGACGTCGCGGTAATCTTGCAGGCGGATGTCGATCAGGTGCGCCAGGCCGGCCGCCGCCACGCGCTCGCGCGCCAGCGCGTACTGGTTTTCCGACAGGGTCACGCCCACGCAGCGGGCGCCATATTGCTGCGCGGCACGGATGACGAGCGCGCCCCAGCCGCAGCCGATGTCGAGCAGGGTCTGGCCCGGCTGCAGCTGGATTTTCTTCAGGATATGGTCGATCTTCTTGACTTGCGCCTGCGCCAGGGTTTCATCGCCCTGTTCAAAATAGGCGCAGGAATACACGAGGGCGGGGTCGAGAAACTGTTCATAGAACGCGTTCGACACATCGTAGTGGTAGCGGATGGCTTCCGCATCCTTGCTCTTGTCGTGCGTAAAGCTGCGCACGATGCGGGCCAGCTTGCCTTCCGGCTTCAAGGTATTGCGCGCCAGGGCATTGCAGATGGAAATCATGTCCATCGCTTTGCCCTTGACCTCGATATTGCCTTCCACATAGGCCGAGCCCAGGTTGGCCAGCGACGGGTTCAGCAGATAGCGGGCCGAGGCGACGGTCGGCAAACGGATGGTGACTCTGGGCGTTTCGCTGGACAGGTCGACGTGCTGGCCGTTCCACAATTCTATGCGTAGCGGCAAGGCGGTCTTGCTGCGGATGCTGGCGATCCAGGACTTGAGTTGGTTTTGTACAAACAAAATGGCCTCCAATGCAGCGGCCGCCGTGGCAGCCGCAAATTGAGAAACAATGTCATTTAGTAACTTCTATCCTCATAGCCTACACCGATATTGACCAGCCTGCTTTGCGCCGCCCGGCCTATCCTGCTTAAGGTTGCAAGCGTTGCATGCTCCATTGCCCGTCAGCACCACGCGTAAACACGATGCGGTCGTGGAAGCGCGAACGGCGTCCCTGCCAGAATTCGATGCGCTCGGGCTGCAAGCGGTAGCCGCCCCAGTGTGCCGGGCGCGGCGGCTGCGCGTCGCCGACGGCGGCGGCCACGGCCTCATAATTGCTTTCCAGCGCGGCCCGGCTGTCGATGGGGGCGCTTTGCTGCGAGGCAATCGCCGACAAGCGGCTTTGCAGGGGGCGCACATTGAAATACTCGTCGCTCTCGGCCGCCGTGGTTTTCACCACCGTGCCCTCGATGCGCACTTGCCGCTCCAGCTCGCGCCAGAAGAACAGCAGGGCGGCGTGTGGATTGTGTTCGAGCTGCTGGCCCTTGTCGCTGTGGTAATTCGTGTACCAGGTAAAGCCCCGTTCATCGAACTGCTTGATCAGCACGATGCGCGAGCTGGGCTTGCCATCAGGGGTGACGGTGGACAAGTCCATGGCGTTCGGTTCCATCACTTGCGCGTTGACGGCCTCGGCAAACCATTTCTGGAACTGGGCGATGGGATCGGCCAGCACGTCCGTCTCGCTCAGGCTCGATTGCACGTAGTCGGTGCGCATGGCGGCCAGCACGGCGGCCGCATCCGGCACTGCGGGCAGTTCCGGCGCATCGGGCGCGATGCCGCGGCGGCGCTGCATGGCCGTACCCAGCCGCTCCATCTGTTGCGCGCTGAACAGGCGCTTGGCCATCGGCGCCAAATGCCCCTCTTCCTTAGTCATGTGGGCCTGGTAGGCGGCGACATAGGCGGCCACACCCTCGTCGGCCAGCTGGGTGCCCGTGCCGGCCGCGATGGCGTCCAGTTCCGGGCGCAGGGTCAGCCAGGCCTGGTCCATGCGCTGGTGGTCGGCAAGGATTTCCGGCACCAGGGTCACCAGCAGGGCGGCATCGTCGCCCGTGGCGGTCGCCTGCAGCATGGGCATCAAATCCTGCTCTTCATCGTCATGGTGCAGATGGGCCGCTTTATTGAAATATTGCAACACCGCCTTGGCCGCCTGCTGCGCGTCCGCCGTGTTGCCGTGCTGCGCCAGATGGCCCAGCAGGTTTTGCAGGGTCGTCAGCTGCTTGCGGATCTTGTCGTGGCAATGCTTGAGCACGGCGATGGGCTGGTCAAAGCCGGGAACGGAGTCGAACAGGGGAGAGGTCATGGCGAGTTCTCGTGGTGGGCGGTGTGGGGGCGTGGCGACGGTTTGGATTGTCGCTGTGTCAATTCGGCTATTTTAGAATATCCGCCAGCGCAGTGTCCGTTAAAATGGCGCCATGCATACCTCCACCAATGAACAAATTTCCATGGACTTGACCGAGATCGATTTTGAGCGGCGTTTCGGCGGCATCGCCCGCCTGTACGGCGCCCCCGCGCTGGAACGCTTCCGCGCCGCGCATGTGTGTGTGATCGGCGTGGGCGGCGTCGGTTCCTGGATCGTCGAAGCGCTGGCGCGCAGCGCCGTCGGCCGCCTGACCCTGATCGACCTCGACAATGTTGCCGAATCGAATATCAACCGCCAGATCCAGGCCATGAGCGATACCATCGGCCAGGCCAAGATCACGGCCCTGGCCGAACGCATCGAACTGATCAACCCGTTTTGCCAGGTCACGCAGATCGAGGATTTTATTACTCCCGATAATCTGGAGCAGTTGCTGGGCGGGCGCGATTTCGACTACCTGGTCGACGCCATCGACAATGCCAAGGCGAAAGCGGCCGTGATCGCGTATTGCCGCGCGCGCAACATTCCCATGCTGACCATCGGCAGCGCGGGCGGCCAGACGGACCCGACCTTGATCGCCGTGCGCGACCTGTCGAAAACGGAACAGGAACCGCTGCTCAAGCGAGTACGCAAACTGTTGCGTACTGAATATGGTTTCCCGCGTGGCGTGAAAAACAAATTCAACGTCGACGCCGTGTTTTCCATGGAACCGTTGAGCACGCCAGAAAGCGCCGAAGCGTGCGCCATCGATGGCGCGCCCGCCGCCGGCGTCACGGGCCTGAACTGTGCCGGCTTCGGTTCCAGCGTGGTGGTGACGGCCAGCTTCGGCATGGTGGCGGCCGCCCATGCGCTGAAAAGCTTGCGCCAGGACAAATCAGCGGCCTTGCCGGACGCCGCCTAGCTTAGTCGCCTAGCTTAGTTTCCGGCTGGCCAGGATGCGGTAGTCGCCGCTGCTTTTCAGCGATTCCACCAGCACCAGCTCGTCCGCCAGCCAGGTGATGGGCGCGAAGTCCCCGATGGCCGGTGGCGGCGCCTGGCGCGCCAGGGTCACGTGCGGCGTAAAGCGGTCGTGCTCGAAGCGGGGCGCCAGTCCCTGTTCCGCCAAGCGCTGCATGCAGGCCGCGCGCAAGTCCAGCAAGGCCGGCGAAGGTTGCGCCAGCGCGGCCCAGGCCAGCGCCAGCTGCGCAAAGTGGCTGGCGTGATCGAACAGCAAGGGCATGGGCCGCGCCGGTGTGTGCGCCAGAATATCGAGCAGGGCCGGCAGCTCGCTGGCCGGGCGCTGACCCAGGAAGGCCAGGGTCAGGTGCAGCTTGTCCGCGCGCACGGGTTTGCCTTCCAGGCGCGCCTGCCAGGCGGCCAGCGCCGCGCGCGTGGCCGCGTCGGGCCACAGCGCGTAAAACAGACGGGGGCAATGGGTATCGGGCGACAAGTTTTTCCTATCGTTGCGGCGGTTTGCTATTATTGGCGTTGCCTGCCCACTTGCACTGGCAGGGATCTCACCGAAACTCACTGAAAGAATACATCATGACGCGTAGCTCCGTTTTGTTTGCCCTGATCTGCTCCGTCGCCGCGTCGCTGGCGCAGGCACAGGCGCCAGCGCCTGTTCCCGCCTCCGCCGTCTCGCTGAGCCCCGGCCCTGTCGCCGATAAACTGATCCTGATCGACAACAAGGTCGGCACGGGCAAGGAAGCGTCCGCCGGCAATGCAGTCACCGTGCACTACACGGGCTGGCTGTATCGTCCGCTGGCGAAAGATTCGCGCGGCAAGAAATTCGACAGCTCCGTGGGCCGTGGCCCGTTTGACTTCCCGCTCGGCAAGGGCATGGTCATCAAGGGCTGGGACCAGGGCGTGGCCGGCATGAAAGTGGGCGGCAAGCGCACCCTGATCATTCCAGGCGAACTGGCTTACGGTCCGCGCGGCGCCGGCAATGGCGACATTCCGCCGAACTCGGCACTGATCTTCGACGTGGAATTGCTGGACGTGAAGTAATTGTTCGGTTTGGCGGCGGCGCATCCCCGCGCCGCCGCCATTTACGCGCTGAAACACGGTAGACTGGGTTCTTCTGTAATTGCTGTGGAGACCACCCCCATGAACATCGCCAACGACGTCACTGAACTGATCGGCAACACGCCCCTGGTGCGCATCAACCGCATCGCCGCCGGCAGTGTGGCCACCATCCTGGCCAAACTCGAATTCTACAATCCCGCGCACAGCGTCAAGGACCGTATCGGCCTGGCCATGATCGTCGCCGCGGAAGCCGCTGGCAAGATTCATCCTGATACCGTCATCGTCGAGCCCACCAGCGGCAACACGGGCATCGCGCTGGCCATGGTGTGCGCCGCGCGCGGCTACCGCTGCACCCTCGTCATGCCCGACACCATGAGCCGCGAGCGGCGCATCCTGCTGCGCGCCTATGGCGCCGAGCTGGTGCTTACGCCAGGCAGCGAAGGCATGCTGGGCGCCATCCGCAAGGCCGAGGAACTGGTGGCGGCCGACCCGCGCTACCTGATGCTGCAGCAATTCAACAATCCCGCGAATCCCGCCATCCACCGCGCCACGACGGCCGAGGAAATCTGGCGCGACACGGATGGGCAAGTCGATATCGTCATCGCCGGCGTGGGCACGGGTGGCACGATCACGGGCATTGGCGAAGTGCTGAAGGAACGCAAACCCGGCGTGCAAGTGATTGCCGTGGAACCGGAAGCGTCGCCGATGCTGTCGAAAGGCACGAAAGGGCCGCACCCGATCCAGGGAATCGGCGCCGGTTTCGTGCCGCAGATCCTCAACACGACCATCTACGACGAAATCATTTGCGTCAAGAACGACGACGCCTTCGCCACGGCGCGCCTGGCCGCCAGCGACGAAGGCTTGTTGGTCGGCATCTCGTCGGGTGCCGCCCTGTGGGCCGCCCTGCAAGTGGCGCGCCGTCCGGAAAACGCGGGCAAGACCATCGTCACCATCATCCCGTCGTTCGGCGAACGCTACCTGAGCACGGCTTTGTACGCAGGCCTCGGTGATTGATTTGTAAACAGTAGGGACAGGTCTATCCCTTCCGCCAGCGCGCGGTTGCCCGCGTCGCCCGGGTGCAGGTGGTCGCCCGAGTCGTAATCGGGCAGCAGGCGCAGCGGGTGCGCAGGGTCGCGCGCCAGCGCATCGAAGTCGAGGACGGCATCAAACAGGCCGCTGGCGCGTATCCACGCATTCAATTGCTGTCGCAATGCATCTTTATCAAGCTGATAATAGTTGCTCAGGGGCGTGCCGGGCAGGGCGCCTGCGAACGGCGTCAGGGTGGCCGCGATCACGCGCACGCCGCGGCTGCGGGCCTGGGCCACCAGCTGGGCGTAGCCGTTTGTTAATTCCTCCAATGTCGGCCGTTTTTCCCGTGGCGCAAACGCCGTACCGGGCCAGCTGATGTCATTGATGCCCAACAAGACGATCACCGTGCGCACGCCAGGCTGCGCCAGCACGTCGCGCTCGAAACGCGCCAGGGCGTTGTCTCCCATGCCGTCGGACAACAGTCGCCCACCGGAAATGCCCGCATTGACCACGGCCACGCCGTGCGGCGCCAGGCGTTCAGCCAGGAAATCGGGCCAGCGCGCATCCATCCCCAGGCTGGCGCTGGCGCCATCGGTGATGGAATCGCCAAGGATGGCCACTGCTTGCCCCGCCGCCGTCGCCTCCACCTGGATGGCCGTCAGTAAAAGGCGCGCCGTGGTGGCTTGCACGCCGGGCCCATCATCGATGCGCGCCGCCTGCGTCTGGTCATGCGGCGCGATCCACGCCGTCTCGCGGCCATCCCAGTGAAACGTGGAGACGGGACTGGCTTGCGGCAAATGGATGCTCACCGTCAGGCGGGCCAGGTCCGGCACGGACAGCTCGACGGGGTCGCTGACGAGCGGCGCACCCGGCGCCACGCTGGCCGCCGGCTGGCCGGAAAACGTGAGCGTGCGCACGCTGCCGGGTTGGATGGCTGAGCCGGACGCGGCCAGGGCCACCGTGGCCGCGCCAATGCGCAGCGGCGCCTTGCCATACGCGTTCGACAACACGATGCGCACGCGCGGGCCGCCCACGCTGAGGCGCGCCACCTGGCGCACGGTTTGCGCTTGCAGCACGGCGGGTACGTTGGATGGGAAGAGGAAATCGGTGCGCCACACGGCTTGCGGGCTGGCCGTCCAGCTGGCCAGCCAGGCTTGAGGAGGTTCGGCCGCATGGGCGGAGGAAACACTCAGTGCCAGGCTCACCAGGGCGGCGGGGAGGAGGGGAAATCGTTGCATGGCGGCTCGCTTCATCAAGAGGAATGTGCGCATGATGAAAGCAAAGCCATTTATGTACTAGACTATCTCATCGAAGAACATTTATGAGTTGAATTCACAATGGCCAGACTGGAAGTGAACCGTTCCGGCGAGCTGGAAGTGTTTGTGCGCGTGGTCGAGCTGGGCGGCTTTTCCGCCGCCGCGCGTGCCTGCGGCATGACGCCGTCGGCCGTCAGCAAGCTCGTTGCGCGGCTGGAAGAGCGCCTGGGCGCACGCCTGTTGAACCGTTCCACGCGCCAGCTGCAGCTGACTGCCGAGGGCTGCGGCCTGTACGAACGGGGCAGGCACGTGCTGGCGGCGCTGGACGAGGCCGAGCGCTGCGCCGGCATGCAGGATGTGCCGCGCGGCAAAATACGGGTCAATGCGAACGTGCCATTCGGCCAGCATTTTTTGCTGCCGCTGGCGCCCCTGTTCCTGGAACGCTATCCCGAGGTGACGCTCGACATCGTGCTCACGGATGAAGTGGTCGATATCCTCGAGCAGCGCACGGACGTGGCCGTGCGGGCGGGGCCATTGAAAAGTTCCAGCCTGCTGGCGCGCAAGCTGGGCCAGACGCGCATGGCCATCGTGGCCGCGCCAGCCTACCTGGCGCGGCGCGGAACGCCGCAGACAGCGGCCGAGCTGGCGTCGCACAACTTGCTTGATGCCAATTACGCGCGCGCCCGCTCGGGCTGGCCGCTGCACCTGCCCGAGGGCGACGTCGTCGTGCCTGTCGTCGGCAATGCGCAGGCCAGCGATGGCGAAGCCTTGCGGCAATTGGCGCTGGTGGGACTGGGATTGGCGCGCCTGGCCGCCTTCCAGGTGCGCGCCGATATCGCGGCCGGCCGTTTGCAGGCCGTGCTGGAAGCATTCAATCCCGGCGACAGCGAGGAAGTGCATGCCGTGTTCGTGGGCCAAGGCGGACATGTGCCGCTGCGCGTGCGCGTCTTTCTTGATTTCCTGGCGCAGAACGTCAAGCTGAACTGATGCATTAGGCTACAGGCGGACACGGCCGCGCAGTACAATATCGGACGGGCCGCAATGGTTCGGTCCGTATTGTGCCTTTGAATGGAAATATGTTCCTGGTAAAACCTGAACGCCGCCGCCTGCTGCAGGTGGGCGCAACCGTGGCTGTCATCGCGCTGGGCCTGGCCTCGCGCGCCTATCCCCAATTCGTCCCCGCCGCGCTCGGCAAGTATCCGGGCGACGCCCTGTGGGCCATGATGATCGTCTTTGCGCTGGGCATCATCGCCACGCGCATGCGCACCTGGCAACTGGCATCGTGGTCCCTGCTGATCTGCTTAGCCGTGGAATTTGGCCAGCTGGTCCAGGCGCCGTGGCTCGTCGCGCTGCGCGCGCATCCGCTGGGGCACCTGGTGCTGGGCTCTGCCTTCGGCTGGGTCGATCTGATCGCCTACACGGCCGGTGTGGCGATCGCGGCGCTGGTGGATAAAGCGGCGCTGTTCAAGCGCCGCTAGCCCGATTACTTCACGTTGCCTTCAGCATCGCGCAGTTCCACCGGCGCCAGTTTCAGCTTGCTCAATTGCGGGGCGATCTTCGCCTTGTCGCCCACGCCGATGACGATCAGCTTTTCCGGCTGCAGGTATTTTTTCGCCACCTGCTGCACCTGCTTGTCCGTCACGCTGGCAAAGCGCTGCGGCAAGGTCGTGTAATAGTCGAGGCCCAGGCCGTAGATGTACGCGTTCGCCATGCTGGCGCTGATGCTGGCGTTCGTGTCGAACTGGCCCGGCAAGGACAGCACTTGCGAGTTGCGCGCATTCGCCAGTTCCTTGTTGCTCAAGGGCTTGGCGATCATGGCGCGCAGTTCCTTGACGGTTTCCGACACTGCCGGGCCCGTCACATCGGTGCGCACGCTGGCGGCAATCGAGAACGGTCCAGGCTGGTTGCGGTACTGGAATTGCGAGCGCACGCCATACGTATACCCCTTTTCTTCACGCAAGTTGGTGTTCAGGCGGCTGGTAAACAAGCCGCCCAGCGCCGCATTCATCACTTGCAGCGGCGCGTAGTCGGGCGTGGCGCGCGGCACGGCGATAGCGGACAGGCGCACGGCCGTTTGCGGCGCGCCCGGCTTGTCGACCAGGATCAACTTTGCCTTCGTCGTCTGCGGCGCGGCGGCCACGGCTGGCGCCACCGTGCCTGGCTTCCAGCTGCCGAACTTCGCTTCAGCCAGCGCCTTCAATTCCGCTTCGCCGATATCGCCCGAGACGATCAGGGCCGCATTGTTGGGCAGATAATGCTGCTGCCAGAAACCTTGCAGGTCGGCGCGGCTGGCCGCTTTCAGCGCCGCTTCCGTGCCCAGCTGGATGTAGCCATACGGATGCTGCAGGCCATACAGGGCCGCCGCTTCCACGCGGGCCGCGACAAAGCCCGCGTTTTCACGCTGCTGCGCCAACTGTCCGATGCGGCTGGCGCGCTGGCGCTCCACTTCTTCTTGCGGGAATTGCGGGTGCAGCACCACGTCGGCCAGCACGTCGAGCGCTTGCGGGAAGGTGGCTTTGAGCGACGTCAGCTGGGCGAACGAGGCATCCGTGCCGGAGCCGGTACTCAGCAGGGCGCCCAGTTGCGCCACATCGTCGGCGATTTGCGGCGCGCTGCGCGTGGCCGTGCCTTCCTGCAGCAATTGCGCCGTAAAGCTCGACAAGCCCGGCTGCGCCAGCGGATTGGCCCCCGAGCCGCTCTTGATGACCAGCTGGCTGGACACGAGCGGCACGGCGCCGTTGTAGTGGTGGATCACGGTCAGGCCGTTCGCCAGGGTGAACGATTTTCCTTGCGGTAAAACAATCTTCGGTGCGGGACCGGCCTTCGGCACGGCATTGCGCCATGGCTCGTCCGCATTGATGGCCGTGCCTGGCGCAGGCTTGACCTTGCCAGGCGCCGGCGTCGGCACTTCCGCGCCCAGGTCCGGCGTGCCGGGCACGCCATAGACCACCACGCGCGACTGGTTCTTCAGGTACTGGTCGACGGCGCGCTGCACGCCGGCCGCCGTCACCTGGCGGTAGCGTTCGATATCCTTGACCAGGTAGCCGGGGTCACCCAGGTATTGGTTGTATTCGTTGAGCAAGTTGGCCACGCCGCGCCCGCCCATTTTTTCCACCTGGCTCAGCATGTTGGTCTCGATGCTGTTGCGTGCACGCTCCAGTTCCTTCTCGGTCGGACCCTTGGCGCGCAATTGCTCCAGCTCCGCCTGCAGGGCTTGCTCGATTTCCTCGGGCTTGCGGCCCGGGCGCGCCGTCGCGTCGATGGTGAAGATGGAGGTGAGGGCGTTCGAGCCCTGGCTGGCGCCCACGTCCTGGGCGATCTGCTTGTCGTACACCAGGGACTTATATAAACGGCTGGACTTGCCGCCGGCCAGGATGTGCGCGGCCATCGACAGTTCCGCGTCATCCTTGGTGTAGGCGGACGGCGTCAGCCAGGCCATGAAGACGCGCGGCAATTCGACCCGGTCCTGCACCACGATGCGGCGTTCTTGCGTGATGGGCGGCGTCACGACATCGGGCTTCGGCACGGCCGGGCCGCTCTTGAAGCTGCCAAAATACTTGTTGACCAGTTCCTTGGTCTTCGCCTTGTCGATATCGCCCGCGATCACGAGGCTGGCGTTGTTTGGACCATAGTATTTGCTGAAGAATTCCTTGATGTCGGCCAGTTTGGCGTTCTGGATGTCCGCGTGCGAACCGATGACGCTGGCGTAATACGGGTGGGTCTTGGGAAACAGCTGGTGGTACAGGGCTTCCTGCACGATGCCGTAGGGTGCATTTTCCACGCTCTGGCGGCGTTCGTTGCGCACCACGTCCTGCTGGTTCGTCAGCGCCGTCTGGTCGAGCACGTCAAGCAGGTAGCCCATGCGGTCGGAATGCGTCCACAGGGCCAGTTCCAGCTGGTTCGACGGTACCGTGTCGAAATAATTGGTGCGGTCGAAATCCGTGCTGCCGTTCGAATCCGTGGCGCCCGCGCCTTCGAGCAACTGGTCGGCCATGCCGCGCGGCACGTGCTTGGTGGCGGCAAACATCATGTGCTCGAACAAATGGGCAAAGCCCGTCAGGCCCGGCGCTTCATTTGCGGGACCCACGTGGTACCAGATGTTGACGGCCGTGACGGGCAGTTTATGGTCTTCCACGAGAATGACGTCGAGGCCGTTCGGCAAGGTGTATTTTTCGTAGGCGATATGCGGCACGGCCGCCGCGCCCGTCGTGACGGCCGCATCGGCGGCGTGGGCGAGGGTGAGCGGGGCGCCGTACAGCGACAGCAACAGGGCGGGGAGGGCCAGCAGTTTGATCGGTTTCATGCATGCTTCCAGGGATAGGTGGAGAAGACGCTGCGGCTCGCTCGTGGCTGGCGCAGCGGTACGTTACTACGGCCGGTGCTACGGTCGGTGCTACAGTGTATACAGCAGGGCCGCGCCGCCCAGCACCAGCAGCGCGCTGGCGACGGAGACGATGGCCGCCGCGCCCAGCAAGCGCCATTCGCGCGGAGAAAACCAAGCGGTGGACAGGGGCGCTTGCGGCGCAGGCTGGGGCGCGGCCGCCGGCAAGCCGCCCGCCGCCCGCGCCTGGGCCGCCAGCGCCTGCGTGGCGGCGTCGAGCAGGGCCAGCTGGCGCTCGACGGTTTCCGCCAGCACGGCTTCGTTCAGCGCCACGAGGGCGAATATCGGGTCATCGACATCGACCTTGATGCCCGTCTTGTCGAACACGTGGCTGCGCAGTTTGTGCCGGTCCATCTACCACTGCACCTTGTCGAGCTGTTCGAAGATGTCGCGGTAGACGACCTTGATGCGCTGCTTTTCCATGATGTTGAACTTGTCGTTCTGCAGCACTTCCTGCATCGTCAGGCGCGCCGTGTTCATTTTCTTGACGTCGGCGCCGAAGGTGTCGGGATTGCGCTGGCTCAAGGTGATGCTGCCTTTCACGCGCGCGCGGTTGTCGCTGTACGACTGCGATTCGACGAATTGCTTGCCGGACGCCGATTGCAGCAGGCCGAAGTGTTCGTTTTGCCACAGCACCAGCGGCACCTTCGTTGACTGGGCCGTGGCGACAAAGCCCGTGGCCGTGTCGTGCAGGGTGTCGCCGCCGCCGACGATGGTGTGGATGTACACCTTGCGGCCCGATTCTTCCAGCAGCGAGAAACAGTCGTTTTCCAGCAGGTAGCCCATCAGCGGCGAAAAGGTGTTGGCGCCATTGTCGATCACGCAGTTGCCGTCCGTGTCGAGAATGTCGATCATCAGCGCGTCGAAGCGTTTCGGGTCGATGTTGCGCGCATCCGTCATCACGGGCACGTGCTTGACCTGCATCGCCTTGTAGCGCGAAAAAGTCGCGTTTTCCTGGTCGGTGTCATAGCAGCGCAAAGGCGTGTCGTCCTTGCCGCCTATCCACTGGGCCAGCAGGGTCGAGACGAGGGTCTTGCCGATGCCGCCCTTGCCCTGCAGGATGAAATGTACCGTGTTTTGCATTGCGACTACTCCAAGTTGTTGCGTCAGTGACAATCAAAGATCCGTGACAGCGGCGACTGGCATTTTTACCACAATCCTTTGCAAATATGCCATGCGGAACAGCGAATCTGGTTATGATGTTAATCAGGATACCATTGATACAGAGCAAGTTTTGTGTGAAAAATGCACCCCAGAGTGTGAACGAGGACGCAGTGCCGATCTCCAGTCTCGATAAAGCCGACATTGACCGTCTGAATCAGCAAGCCCTGGCTTGCCTGGTCGGCAACCGCCGCCAGGCGCGCCGGCTGGCGCAGATGGCGCTGGCGGCGGCGCAACGGCAACAGTATGCGCGCGGCGGCGCGTATGCGGAACTCAATCATTGCTGGCTGGCGTACTACGCGGGCGAGGCCGAACCGTCGTGCGAGGCCCTGGGCGCGTATTTCCAGCACAGCGGCGACCTGGAAGGGGGCATGGAAGTGGCCGCCCTGCAGGGCGCATATGCGAGCCGGCGCGGCGATTTTGCCGATGCCGAGCAGCATTTCCTGCAGGCGCGCAGCCAGGCCGCGCAGATACCCGATTCCTTGCACAAATTCATGCTGTACGCGCGCCTGGGCGTCGATGCCCTGAACCGTGGCGATACGCAGGACGGCCCGCGCAACTTTTTGCTGGCGCTCGACATTGCCGAGCGTTTCGGCAGCCCCGCGCACCGGGTCAACAGCCTGTCGAACCTGGCCTCGTCGCAGCATGACCTGGGCAACGATGAGGACGCGATTCCCCTGCTGGTCGAGGCGCTCGAGATCATCGGCACGCAAAAACTCAAATACCAGCAAACCATCGTCTCGGCCAACCTGGCCATGTGTTTATTAGCCACCGGCAAGCCGGCCGAGGCGCTGGCGCTGGTGGAGCCGTTTTACGAGTGGCCGGAAGAAGACCTGGCCGTGCGCGCCTTCCTGTTCTGCATCGCCGCCCACGCTGCCATCCTGCTGCGCCAGCCCGAGAGCGCCCTGCAATTGCTGTTGCGCGCAGAAGAATATGCGCGCCGGGGCCAGGACCTGGAAGAGCAGATGCATGCGTGGCTGGTGCGCGGCAAGCTGGACTTGCATGCGGGCCAGACGGCGCAGGCGCTGGCCTCGCTGACGCAGGCGCACAGCCTGCTGAGCTGGACGCGCAATCCGTTTCACCAGCAGCAGATTTTGCGCGGCTTGTCCGATATCAATGCCCAGCTGGGAGAATGGCAGGCCGCGTATGGCTATTTGCAGCAATACCAGGCCGCCTACGAGGCCAGCAGCAAGTCGGCGCGCGCCTCGCGCAGCCTGATGCGCAACCTGGAAAAGGAAATGCACAGCCTGAAGGCCGAGCGCGACAAGGCGCTGGAACTGCAGGCGGCGCGCGAGACGGAAAACGCCAAGCTCGAGCACCTGAACCGCGAGCTGGCGCACCAGATACTGCACGTCAATTCCCTGCAGGACAGCCTGAAGGAACAGGCCATGCGCGACCACCTGACGGGCCTGTACAACCGCCGCCATTTTGAAACGTGTCTCAATGCCATCCTGCACGAGGCCGATGCGGATGCGCCCGTGGCCATCGCCATCATCGACCTGGATTTTTTCAAGCGCGTCAACGATACCTACGGACACAACTTTGGCGATGAAGTGCTGATCCAGTTCGCGCGCCTGGTGGAAGGCCAGTTGCGCGGCAGCGACATGCTGTGCCGCTATGGCGGCGAGGAATTCTGCCTGCTGTTGCGCGAAGCCGACAGCCTCATCGCGGCGCACAAGATCGACGATATCGCCGCGCGCTACCGCCAGTTGCTGATCCAGCAGGCGCCGCACAGCTTGACGGGCTGCACCTTTTCGGCCGGCATCGCGGAATACCCGCGCCACGGCGCCGGCCGCCACGAATTGCTGATGCGCGCCGACAGCGCCCTGTATGCGGCCAAGCAGGCGGGCCGCGACCGCGCCTGCATCGCCGATGCTACTGGATAAAGCGCAGCAGTTCGCGCAAGGCGTGCGCCACGGCCTGCTCGCGCACGGCTTGCCGGTCGCCCGCAAACACCAGCCGCTGCGTCTGCACGCGCCCGTCCATGGCCCAGCCGAAACAGACGGTGCCGACGGGCTTGCCCGGTACGCCGCCCGTGGGGCCGGCGATGCCCGTGGTCGAGACGGCCACCTGGGCTTCGCTGTGGGCCAGGGTGCCTTGCGCCATGGCAGCGGCCACTTCCTCGCTGACGGCGCCGTGTGCGGCGATCAGCGCGGCGGGCACGCCCAGCATGCCGCTCTTGGCCCCGTTGGAATAGGTGACGAAGCCCCGTTCGAACCAGGCGCTCGAGCCTGAAATATCCGTGACGGCTTGCGCCACGCCGCCGCCCGTGCACGATTCCGCCGTGGCCAGCAGCCAGCCCTTCGCCTGCAAGGCCAGGCCGACGGCGGTGGAGAGAGAGGCGAGTTCGTTGCTCATGGATGACTCCTGCATGCGGTGAAAATGGTGGCAAGACTGTAGCATGGTCAACGGTAAAAGAAACTTTCCCCGGTCACAGCGAAAATGCGTACACTCTTTTATACATTTGCTACCACTTCGGGCCGGCAGGCGCTCTGTCGCTGCGCCACCCAGGTGCGCATCGCTCGAACAGGCAAGCGGCATGGTGCCGCGCCTTCGGATTGCAATATCTTTACTCGGTTGTCATGGTAATTCTGAACTGGACCTGGTGGCGTCATCCTGGCCCCCTGCGCCGCCCCGCGCGCGGCGCTGGCCGCCGCTCTCTCCGCTTGGGCTGGTTATTGCTGCTTCTTGGCGTGCTGTGCGCCGATGCGCGGGCACAGGTGCCGGGGGAGCTGGAACGCCAGGTCAAGGCCGCGTATCTGTACAAGTTTGCCGGCTTTGTCGAATGGCCCGACGGCAGCTTTGCCCGGCCCGAATCTCCGCTGGTGATCGGCGTGGCGGGCGCCGATGCGCTGGCCGAGCAGCTCGAACAGAGCGTGGCCGGGCATAGCGTCAACGGCCGCGCCGTGCAGGTGAAAAAAGTGCGCCGTGGCGAAACGCTGGCCGGGCTGCACGTGCTGTACCTGGGCGCGCTGGAGAAACCGGCGCTGCAGGAGATGCTGGCCGCCAGCCGTGGCCTGGCGTTGTTGACGGTGTCCGATTCGGATGAGGTCTACGCGATGGGCAGCATGATCAATTTTGTAATGGCCGAAGACAAGGTCCGCTTCGACGTGGCCTTGAAACCCGTGGCGCAGGCGCATATCCGCATCAGCGCGCGCATGCTGCTGGCCGCCTACCGCGTGCAGACGGGAGGCGCCTAGATGATCAGACTGCGTTCCATCCGCCACAAGCTGATGTCGGTGGTCTTGCTGACGACCCTGGTGGCCCTCGTCATTTCGCTGGGCACCATCGTCGTCTATGACTTGCGCGCCTACCACCGCAACCTGGTGGCCGACATCAGTACCCAGGCCGAGCTGCTGGGGCACATGAGTTCGGCCGCGCTGGCCTTCGACGACGAGCGTCTGGCGCTGGAAAACCTCAACCTGATGCGCATCCGCCCGCGCGTGACGGCCGGCGCCCTGTACAAGGCCGATGGCAGCCTGTTCGCCAGCTACCGCGCGAATGAGCGTGTGGGCGAGCTGCCGGCGAAGGTGGGCAAGGAAGGCGAAAACATCGCCGGCAGTTCGGTGGAGCTGTTCAAGCCCATCGTCGACAATGGCGAACTGCTGGGCACCGTGTATTTGCGCGCCGACTACGAGCTGGCCGGCCGCACGGCCGACTACCTGGCCATCGCCCTGGGCGTGACGGTACTGGCGCTGCTGGTGGCCTTGCTGCTGCTGCGCCGGCTTGATTTCGTCATCACGCAACCGATCCTCGATATCGCCGACGTGGCGCGCGAAGTGATTGAAACGGGCGACTATTCGCGCCGCGCGCGCAAGCTCAGCGTCGACGAAGTGGCGCAACTGGTCGATTCCTTCAACAAGATGCTGGCCGAGATCGAGCTGCGCACGCAGGCGCTGGAGCGCTCGAACGGCGAACTGGCGCGCGAAGGCGAGCAGCGCACCCAGGCGCAGCAGGAAGTCATGCGCCTGAACCAGGAGCTGGAAGTGCGCGTGCACGAGCGCACGGTGCAGCTGGAAATGACGAATGGCGAACTGGCCATGGCAATGGAAGAGGCGCGCAGCGCCAACTATGCCAAGTCGGCCTTCTTGTCCTCGATGAGCCATGAATTGCGCACGCCGCTCAACGCCATCCTGGGCTTCGCGCAAATCCTCAGTTCCGACCGCCTGCCGTCGACCCTGGAGCAAAAGAAGGAGTTCGCCGGGCATATCCTGAAATCGGGGCGCCATTTGTTGACATTGATCAATGAAATCCTCGACCTGGCCAAGGTGGAATCGGGCACCGTCAGCCTGTCGCTGGAACCCGTGGGCCTGGACGCCATCTTGCAGGAATGCCGCGACATGATCGCGCCGCTGGCCAGCCAGCGCGGCATCGGCATGGCCTTCCCCGATGCCTGCCCCCTGAACGTACTGGCCGACCGCACGCGCCTCAAGCAAATCCTGTTGAACCTGCTGTCGAATGCGCTCAAGTACAACCGCGAGCGGGGGCAGGTGGCCATCGATTGCGTGCCGCAAGCGGGCGGGCGGGTGCGCATCAGCGTGCGCGACACGGGCGTGGGCCTCGACGGCGAACAGGTGGCGCTGCTGTTCCAGCCCTTCAACCGGCTGGGGCAGGAAGGCGGCACGGAAGAAGGCAGCGGCATCGGCCTGGTGGTCACCAAGCGCCTGGTGGAGCTGATGGATGGCAGCATCGGCGTTTCCAGCGCGCCCGGCGAGGGCAGCACCTTCTGGATCGAGCTGCGCGTGGTCGATGCCTTGCCCGCACCCGCCACGCTGGCCTTGCCGCGGCCGGACCTGGCCGGCGCGCTGCTCGAGCACAGCGCGCCCGTGACCTTGCTGTACGTGGAAGACAATCCCGCCAACTTGACCCTGGTCGAGGAAATCGTGCGCTACTGCCCGCAATTGCAGCTGCTGACGGCCACGGATGGTCGCCTGGGCGTGGAAATGGCGCGTACACATTTGCCGCAGCTGATCCTGATGGACATCAACCTGCCGCACGTGAATGGCACGGACGCGCTGAAACTGCTGCGTGCCGATCCGCGCACGGCGCACATTCCCGTCATCGCCCTGACGGCCAACGCCATGCCGGGCGACGTCGAGCGCAGCCTGGCGCTGGGCTTCTACCGCTATCTGACCAAGCCGATCAACCTCGATGAATTTACCGAGGCGATCAACAGCACCCTGGCCTACGTGGCGCAGCAGCGCCGGCAGAAGGGAACCGGCGCGCCATGATCAGCCAGGCCGATATCTATGCGGCGAAAATTCTCATCGTCGACGACCAGGAAGTCAATCTGCGCCTGCTCGAGCATTTGCTGCACAGCGGCGGCTACACGGCCATCACCAGCACCCTCGACGCGCACGCCGTGGCCGGCCTGCACCAGCGCCACCAGTTCGACCTGATCATCCTCGACCTGGTGATGCCGGGCATGAGCGGCTACGAGGTGATGGATACCTTGCGCCCGCTGGAACTGGAAGGCTATTTGCCCGTGCTGGTGATCGCCGCCGACCCGGACGCCAAGCTGGCGGCGCTGGAAGCGGGCGCGCGCGACTTCATCAGTAAACCGTTCGATGCGCTCGAGGTGCTCACGCGCATCCGCAACATGCTCGAAGTGCGGCTGCTGCACCGCGCCGCGCGCCACTACAACACCCTGCTCGAACGCACGGTAGGCCAGCGCACGGCGGAACTGCAGCGCTTTCGCGGCGCCATGGACGCCACCACCGACGCCATCTTCCTCGTCGACGTGGTGGGCATGACCCTGGTCGACGTCAACGATGGCGCGTGCCGCCTGCTCGGCTATGCGCGCACCGAACTGCTGGCGCTGGCCCCTGGCACCTTGCTGCCGTCGCCGCCGGCCCCGCCGCTGGCCGCGATGCCCGGCGGCCCGGCCCACCTGGCCACGGAAGTGACGGAATGCGAACTGGTGCGGCGCGACCTGAGCCTGATCCCCGTGGAGCTGGGCTGGCACTGGTATGCGCAGGCGCCCGTGGGGGGAGGGCAGGGCACGGGCGGCCTGCTGCTGATCGCCGTGGCGCGCGACATCAGCGAGCGGCGTCAGGCGCAGGAGCGCCTCAAGCACCTGGCCCATTACGATGGCTTGACGGGGCTGCCGAACCGCAGCCTGTTTTACCAGACCCTGGCCCAGGCCGTCGAACTGGCGCAAGAGAAAAGCTGGCGCATCGTGGTGCTGTTCATCGCGCTCGACCGTTTTAAAAGCATCAACGACACCCTGGGGGCGGCGCTGGGCGACGAATTGCTGCGCCAGTTCAGCAACCGCCTGGTCGAATGCGTGCGCCTGCGCGACACGGTGGGGCGATTGGGCAACGACGAATTCGCGTTGATACTCACCATGAGCCGCAACCAGCAGGAAGCCGTGGCCGTGGCCAACCAGGTGCGCGAAGCCTTGCGCGCGCCATTCGATTTGCGCGGCCATCCGGCCACCCTGACGGCCAGCATCGGCATCGCCATGTATCCGGACGACGCCACCGACCCGGAAACCCTGATCAAATACGCGAATACGGCCATGGGCGGCGCCAAGCAGGCGGGACGCGACGGCTACCGCTTTTTCACGGCCGGCATGAACGTGCAGGTGCTGGCGCGCCTGGACCTGGAACTGGCGCTGCGCCATGCGCTCGAACACGAGCAGTTCATCCTCTACTATCAACCGAAGGTGGATTTGCGCACGGGCCGCATCAGCGGCGTCGAAGCGCTGCTGCGCTGGCGCCGTCCCGGCTACGGCCTGGTGGCGCCGGCCGAATTCGTGCCGGTGCTGGAAGACACGGGGCTGATCGTGCGCGTGGGCGCCTGGGTGATCCAGGCCGCCTGCCGCCAGATCGCCGAGTGGCGCGACAGCGAAGTGGGACCCGTGCACGTGGCCGTGAATGTGTCGAGCCGCCAGTTTGCCGAAGGCGACCTGGAAGGCGAGGTGACGCGCGCGCTGGCGCAGCACAATGTAGCGCCGGAATTGCTGGAACTGGAACTGACGGAAACGGCGCTGATGTCGAACGCCGAGCGCACCATCGTCGTGCTGGGCAAACTGAAAAAAATCGGCGTGAAGGTGGCCATTGACGATTTCGGCACCGGTTATTCGAGCCTCGCGTATCTGCAGCGCTTCCCCATCGACAAGCTGAAAATCGACATCGCCTTCGTGCGCAACATCACCAGCAATCCGAACGATGCGGCCATCGCGCTGGCCATCGTCAGCATGGCGCACAGCCTGAAACTGAGCGTCGTGGCCGAGGGCGTGGAATCGCGTCCGCAGCTCGAATACCTGCGGCGCAACCGCTGCGACGAAATCCAGGGTTTCTATTTCAGCCGCGCCCTGCCGGCGCTGGAACTGGGACAGATGATCGTCGCCGGCGCCGGCCTGCCGCCCGGCCACGACCCGGCCGCGCAGCCGGCGCAAACGCTGCTCATCGTCGACGACGACGTCAACGTGCTGTCGTCATTGCACCGCCTGTTCCGTCCCGAGGGTTACCAGATCCTCACGGCCAGCACGCCGGCCGAAGGCTTTGAAATGCTGGCCCTGCACCGGGTCCACGTGATCGTCTGCGACCAGCGCATGCCGAGCATGAGCGGCACGGAATTTCTCAGTAAAGTAAAAGAGCTGTACCCGGAAACCATCCGCATCATCCTGTCCGGCTACACGGGTCTCGAAGCCGTGCTCGACTCGATCAACCGCGGCGCCATCTATCGTTTTTATACGAAACCGTGGGACGACACCCAGCTGCGCGACAACATCCGCCTGGCTTTTCAACACTACTGGATGGTGAACCAGCCGGGGCTGGCGCGGGTGGCGGTGCGTTAGCTCAATCGCTGAAGTGGTCGAAAGAGCTCAAGGCCAGATCCAGCGGCTGCCCCTTTGCATCCACCAGCCGCAGGCCCGCATGCGCCTCGATGCTGCCCACGCGCGTGACTGGTGTGGCGCAGCTGGCCGCCAGCGCGGCGATGGCGTCGCGCGACGTGGCGGGCGCCGTGAAGCACAATTCATAATCGTCGCCGCCGGCGGCCGTGTAGCGGCGGCGCAGTTGCATGTCTTGCCGCGCCAGCACGGGGCCGGCGGGCAGGGCGTCGACGTCGACGGTGGCGCCTACTTGCGACGCTTTTAATATGTGGCCCAAATCTCCCACCAGGCCGTCCGAAATGTCGATGGCCGCATGCGCGAGGCCCGCTTCGGCCAGCGCGCAGCCGAGCGCCACGCGCGGCGTCGGCATGTGCATGCGCGCGCCAACAGTGGCCAGGTCGGCTGGCGCCAGCTCCTGTTCCATGCGGTAGCCAGCCAGCGCCAGTCGCGCGTCGCCCAGGGTGCCGCTGACCCAGATATCGTCGCCCACCACGGCCGCGCCGCGGCGCAGGGCCTGGCCCGGCGCCAGTTCACCGAACACGGTGATGCAGATATTCAAAGGACCCTTGGTGGTGTCGCCGCCGATGAGTTCGCAATTAAACGCGTCGGCCAGCGCAAACAGGCCGTCGGCAAAGCCAGCCAGCCAGGCGCGCTCCGCCTGCGGCAGCGCCAGGGCCAAGGTGAATGCCACGGGGCGCGCACCCATGGCGGCCAGGTCGGACAAATTCACGGCCAGGCTTTTGTGACCGAGCATGCGGGCGTCGGCGCCGGCAAAGAAGTGCCGGCTCTCGACCAGCATGTCCGACGAGATGGCGATCTGCTTGCCGGCGCCGGGCGTCATCAGCGCGCAATCGTCGCCGATGCCCAGGGTGGCGCGGCCGGGGCGCTGGCGCACGAAATAGTGTTTGATCAGGTCGAATTCGGAAAGCGCGTCGTGTGGGGCCATGGCGTGGTCAGTTCGTTGAATGAGGGTGTGGCCCGGCTATTATAGGCTGGCCTACAATACGGGTCTTTTCCACTGCCGAGCAACCTGCCATGCCCATTCTCGATATTCACGACCTGCTGCAATCCTGGCTCGACCATGGCTGCTTGCGCGACCCGCAAGCCGTCGGCCTGGCCTCCTTCGAGGCGCAGGAACTGGTGGCGTGGGGCTTCGACGCCATCAGCGACGGCGGCCAGCTGTGCCTGTACGAGGACGAGCGCCTGTTCCGCAGGGGCAAGCGGTCTGTGCAGGCGTCGTTCAAGGCGTATCTGCAGCGCGGCCAGCTGGGCGCGAATGGCCTGGACCTCGGCTATCAGGTGCACCTGGCCGGTTTCCTGCGCGCGGCGCGGCAGCCCTTGCCGGCGTTTCGCGTGCTGCTGGAACAGGGCGGACGCAGCGGCGCCTTGCTGTTTGAGAATGGCCTGGTGCTGCAGTTTGCCGCCAACTTGCGCGGCAAGCCCCGCCATTACTATCTGACCCTGGTCGAGGGGCACGTGGCCGACGCCCAGCTTCCCGACCGCGACAGCGATATTGACTTGCGCGCGGCCAGCGTGGGCCATGTCCAGGCCCTGTACGACAGCCGCGACCCTGCCGAACTGCAGCGCCTGGCCCGGCGCGGCAATGCGGCGCTGCGCGAGCTGGCGCACCTGCTTTCCTAAATTTTCTTCGCCTGCGCCATGCCGTGCAGCAGCTTGGCCAGCAACTGGTCGAGCTGGCGCTGCTCCTCCGAGTTCAAAGCCGAGAGCATGGCGCGCTCGTTCTCCACGTGCAGCAGCACCAGCTTTTCTATCAGTTCCAACCCCTTTTGCGTCAGGGCCACCAGCACGCCGCGCCGGTCCGTCGGGTGCTTCTGGCGTTCGATCCAGCCGGCCGCTTCCAGGCGGTCGATGCGGTTGGTCATGCCGCCCGAGGACAGCATGGCCGCTTCGTACAGGGCCGTCGGCGTCAAGCTGTAGGGCGCGCCCGAGCGGCGCAAGGTCGCCAGCACGTCGAATTCGCCCGGTTGCAAGCCGTGTTCGGCGAACAGCGGGTTGAGCCAGTCGCGTGCCATCAGCTGCGCCACCGTGCCCAATTGGCCCACCAGCTGCATGGCGCGCGTATCCATCTGCGGCAGCTCGCGTTGCCATTGTGCGGCGGCAAATTGCGCGCGCGTGTGTTCTTGCGGGGTAGTTGTCATCGGGCATCCATTTATCTCGACCTCAAGATAGATTTCTATCTTTATGTTAAGATACTTTTCATCGAGTCATATTTGATGACGCATTAAACCATGTGCCTCCCAGCGAGGCAAGGACTATCCCATGCCTTCCACACGCCCTGCCGCTTCCCCTTCTTCAACGTCTTCGGCCTTGCTGGTGGCCGCCATCATCTTGCTGGGGCTGAACCTGCGCCCCATCCTTGCCGCCATCGGTCCCTTGCTCGACAGCATCCAGGCCAGCACGGGCCTCAGCAATGCTGACGCGGGCTTGCTGACCACGGTGCCCGTGTTCGCCATGGGCTTGTGCGCGCTGGCGGGCGCGCAGTTGCAGCGCCGGCTCGGCGTGGCGCGCGGCATTAGCTTGGGCATCGCCATCATCGCCGCCGCCTGCGCGCTGCGCTGGCCCTTGCACGGCAGCGGCGGCCTGATCGCCACGGCGGCCCTGGGCGGCCTGGGCATCGCGCTGGTGCAGGCGCTGCTACCGGCCTTCATCAAGCGCCATTTTCCCGAGCGGGCCGGCCAGCTGATGGGCTTTTATACAACGGGCATCATGGGCGGCGCGGCCATTGCCGCCGCGTCCGCTTCACCGTTGGCGCAATCGCTGGGCTGGCAGGCGCTGCTGGCCCTGTGGGCGCTGCCCGCCGTGGCCGCCGCGCTGCTGTGGCGCCGCGCATCGGCCGCGCGCGTGGAGGTGTCCGGCGGCGCGGGCGCCAGCCTGCCCGTGGGCAGCCCACGCGCCTGGCTGCTGATGGTGTTTTTCGGCATCGGCACGGGCGCCTACACCTTGGTGCTGGCCTGGCTGCCGCCGTTTTATACGGAGCTGGGCTGGAGCGCGGCCGACAGCGGCTTGCTGCTCGGCGCCTTGACCCTGGTGGAAGTGCTGGCGGGACTGGTGATTTCCAGCGTCATCCACCGCTTCCCCGACCGCCGCATCCTGTTATTGTCCGTATTGTTGTCCGTGCTGACCGGCCTGGCTTGCCTGATCGTGGCGCCCGTGCAACTGGCCATTCCTGCTGTGATATTGCTGGGCTGCGGCATCGGTTCGCTGTTCCCCCTGTCGCTGATCGTCAGCATGGACCACGTGCGTGACCCGGCCGGCGCCGGCGCGCTGCTCGGTTTTGTGCAGGGCGGCGGCTACATCATCGCCAGCAGCATGCCGTTCATTGCCGGCCTGATCCGCCAGCATTCGTCCAGCCTGGCCCAGGCGTGGATGGTGATGGCGGGCGGCGTGGTGCTGTTGCTGCTGATCGCCGTGCGCTTCGCGCCCGGTGCGCGGTTGGCGTCGCCAGCGGCAAAAATCGCGTAGGCTGTCGGCTTGTCCTTGATAGAAAGATCCGCCATGGCTGACCATCCCGCCACGCCGCCATCCCTGCTGCCCGCCAACCGCCGCATCGTGCTGTCCGGCGAGGATGCGCTGCGCATCCTGCGCGAGATCGAATTCCTGCTGCAGTCGCTGCATCACATCGGCCGCCATTATTATCCCGATGGCGACGATGACGGCGCCGATGCCGAGCGGCGCGCGCGGTATTGCGCGGAAACGACGCGCTTCATCGATGCGCAGCAAGCGACGACGCGTCTGGCGCTGATGCGCCGCATTTTGTCCGCGCCCTTCGACGACACCTTGGGCGCGGACGACATGGACGATATCGAGCGCGCCGTCGCCGCGCTGCCGCTGTGGCGCGCCTCCGATGATCCATCACAAAACTAATTGAAATATAAAATTTGATAGTTTTTCCTGTTCAGGACGTTTGTGTCGCCGGACGGCCTTACAATGCTAGGTTATGCGTTTTCGTGATATCAGACTGTGGCTAGCGGAAAATACCTAGCTAATTGAAAGAATCGGTCTGATAAAATCCGGAACACCCGATCGACCAAACAGGAAGGCAGCACAGCATGGATTCGTCATCTGATAAAAAAGAAGAATTGCGTCAACAATTGCGCTTGGCCGCACTCGAGTATCACGAGTGCCCGCGCCCCGGCAAAATCAGCGTGACGCCGACCAAACAACTGACCAACCAGCGCGACCTGGCACTGGCCTACTCGCCAGGCGTGGCGGCACCGTGCGAAGAAATCGTCATCGATCCGGCGAATGCTTATAAATATACGGCGCGCGGCAATCTGGTGGCCGTCATCACCAACGGCACGGCCGTGCTGGGACTGGGCAACATCGGTCCGCTGGCCGCCAAGCCGGTGATGGAAGGCAAGGGCGTGCTGTTCAAGAAATTCGCCGGCATCGACGTCTTCGACATCGAAATCAACGAGATGGATCCCGACAAACTGGTCGACATCATCGCTTCGCTGGAACCGACCTTCGGCGGCGTGAACCTGGAAGACATCAAGGCGCCCGAGTGCTTCTACATCGAGCGCCAGCTGCGCGACCGCATGAAGATTCCCGTCTTCCATGACGACCAGCACGGCACCGCCATCATCGTCGGCGCGGCCATCCTGAACGGCCTGAAAGCCGTCGGCAAGAAAATCGAAGACTGCAAGCTGGTCGTGTCGGGCGCGGGCGCCGCGGCGCTGGCCTGCCTGGACCTGATCGTCGACCTGGGCTTCCCGCTGAAAAATATCTATGTCACCGACCTGGCCGGCGTCGTCTACAAGGGCCGCACGGAACTGATGGATCCGGACAAGGAACGCTTCGCGCAAGACACGCCGCTGCGCACCCTGGCCGAGATCATCCCGGACGCCGACATTTTCCTCGGCGTTTCCGCCGGCGGCGTGCTCAAGCAAGACATGGTGCGCAAGATGGCGCCGAACCCCTTGATCCTGGCGCTGGCCAATCCGAATCCGGAAATCCTGCCGGAAGAAGTCAAGGCCGTGCGCAGCGATGCCATCATCGCCACGGGCCGTTCGGACTATCCGAACCAGGTCAACAACGTGCTGTGCTTCCCGTACATCTTCCGCGGTGCCCTCGATTGCGGCGCGACGACGATCACGCGCGAAATGGAAATCGCCGTGGTGCACGCGATCGCCGACCTGGCGCATGCCGAGCAGTCGGACATCGTGGCCACCACGTATGGCATCAGCAACCTGTCGTTCGGTCCTGAATACCTGATCCCGATGCCGTTCGACCCGCGCTTGCTGATCAAGATCGCGCCAGCCGTGGCCAAGGCGGCCGAGGATTCCGGCGTCGCCACGCGTCCGATCAAGGACTTGCAAGCGTACGCGGACAGCCTGCAGCAATTCGTCTACCGCAGCGGCACCTTCATGAAGCCGCTGTTCCTGATGGCCAAATCCACGCCGGCCGAACTCAAACGCATCGTCTACGCCGAAGGCGAAGAAGAGCGCGTGCTGCGCGCCGTGCAAGTGGTGGTCGATGAAAAACTGGCGCGTCCTATCCTGGTCGGCCGTCCACCGGTGCTCGAAGCGCGCATCCAGAAGTTCGGCCTGCGCCTGAAGCAAGGCGTCGACTTCGACGTCATCAACCCGGACTTCGACGAGCGCTATCGCGATTACTGGAACACGTATTATGCGATGACGAGCCGCAAGGGCGTCACCGAGGAATACGCGAAGCTGGAAATGCGCCGCCGCCACACCCTGATCGGTTCGATGATGATCCATAAGGGCGACGCCGACGGCATGATCTGCGGCACCTTCGGCACCACCCAGCTGCACCTGAAATACATCGACCAGGTGCTGGGTAAGCGCGCCGGCAGCAACGTGTATGCCGCCATGAACGTGCTGATCATGCCGGAGCGTCAGCTGGTGATGGTCGACACGCACGTCAATGAAAACCCGGACGCCGAGCAGCTGGCCGAGATCACCATCATGGCCGCCGAAGAGATGACCCGCTTTGGTTTGTCGCCGCGCGCGGCCCTGCTGTCGCACTCGAACTTCGGTTCCAGCGACAGCGCCTCGGCGCAAAAGATGCGCGCCGCCCTGGCCATCGTCAAGGAACGTGCGCCGGACCTGGAAATCGACGGCGAAATGCACGGCGATACGGCCCTCGACAGCAAGCTGCGTCAAAAACTGATGCCCAATTCGGCACTGAAGAACGACGCCAACCTGCTCGTCATGCCGAACATCGAATCGGCCAACATCGCCTACAACCTGGTGAAAACGGCGGCCGGCAACGGCATCGCCGTGGGCCCGATCCTGCTCGGCTGCGCCAAACCCGTGCACATTCTGACGCCATCGGCCACCGTGCGCCGCATCGTCAACATGACGGCGCTGTGCGTGGTCGACGCCGTGGCACAGCGCAAAGCCTAAGCGCTAGCTGCACATGAAAAGCCGCGCCATCCGCAAGGAGGCGCGGCTTTTTTACATGGGTGGCACGGGCAGGGCCGTGGCCGGATGGCGGCGCAGGTAATAGTGGCGGTACAACATGATCTCGCCCCACACCAGCAGCAGCGCGGCCAGCGCGAGCAGGCCCAGCGTGATCTTGAGCGAATTGAAATAGGCGCCGGCCTGGCGTTTGACGGCGTCGATGAAAATCATCGGCACTGATTTGTCGAGTTTGCTGAAATCGGCCTGGCGCGCCACATCGGTGGTCAGGCGCACTGCCAGGTCGGTGCCCAGACTGGCCAGGTCGCCCGTCGCCTGGCCACGGAAACCGGCGCCCTTGAGCGCTTCGCCCAGCACAGTTGCCCTGGCGATCAGCTGTTCCTGCAGCACCTGCGTCAGCAGCACGCTGCCGCGACGCAAGATGAATTCATTGATCCAGCGCGCCTTGCTGCGTTCCCAGTAACTGCCGGATGTCGGCCGGTAATACATGTCTTGCACGAAGGGTTCGATCAGGCTGCGCATGCTGATAGCCTGGCCCGGGGCGATCAGCTTGACCTGCTGTTCCAGGTAGACGCGCAGCGCCGGCATCTGCGCTTCGACCACCGGCTGCAGGTCGCGCTCAAGGGCCTGGTTGACGACGCGGTGCACGCTGTGTACGGCGCCAAACCCGCCACCGAGGAGCGGCAGCGCGATGAGGATCAACACATAGCTGAGCTTGGCGGCCACATGCCAGGCGGGCGGACGGCGCACCAGCAGGCATTTTCTGGCCAGCTGGTAGCAGATGCCGAGCGCCAGCACAAAGCCGATCACGCCATACAGCAGCATCCACGGCAGGACTGTCCACAGCAGGTCGCTGCCGAACGGCGCCAGGGTGCTACTCCAGTTAAGCAGTTGTTGCTTCATGTACATTGCCTTGAGGTAAGTAATCAGGCAATTATAGCTATTTAGCAAATAAACATGGCGCGCTTGACGTCAATGCGCCATCAGCACCGGTACCGTCATTTGGCGCAAGATCGTTTCCGTCACGCCGCCGAGTAACATTTCGCGGAAGCGCGCGTGGCCGTAGCCGCCCATTACCAGCAAGTCCGCATGCACTTCGGCGGTCATGGCCAGCAGCGCCGCGCCGATGTCGCCCGTGGTGGTGGCCGAACGCACTTCGACGGGCACGCCATGGCGGCTCAGGTAGGCGGCGATGTCGGCGCCCGGGTGGCGCGCCGGCTGCGCGTGGCCGGCCGGCGGGTGCAGCAGGGCCAGCACCACCAGGCGCGCCGCGCGCAAGAGGGGCAAGGCGTGGCCGATGGCGCGCGTCGCTTCCATGCTGCCATCCCAGGCCACCACGACGGTGTTGTCCACTTGCGCGAACTGGCCGCTGCGCGGCACGATCAGCACGGGACGGGCCGCGTTCAGCATCACGTAGGGCACCAGGTCGCTCATGGCGCCGGGCAGGGCTTCGCTGTCGTCGTGCTGGCTGAGCACCGTCAGGTCGCTGTAGCGGGCGCTGACGGCCATGCCGCCATCTTCATCGTCTTCGATCAGGCGCCGTTCCAGCGAGGCGGCGCCGGCCTGGCGCGCCAGCGTTTCAAACTGGGCCAGCGCCTGTTCCGCCTGCCCGTGCAGGGCTGAAATCTGCGCCGCCACGGCGCCGCCGCGCATGCCGCGGTTGTTTTCCACGTAAAAGCGCGACAGGCCCGTCATGGCCGCGCCGATCAGGTGCGCCTGGTGCGCGTGCGCCAGCCGCGCCGCGATGGCGATGCGCTGCGGCGCATGGCGCGACAGGTCGGCGTGGACGAGGATGGATTTATAGGCCATGGTGTCATTCGCTAGTCAGGATGGCAACAAGGCTAGAACGGCAACAGGGGCAAGTCCAGCATTGCCGTGCTGGCGGACGTTTTTCTTATGCTGGGCTTGATATGGGTCAAAAAAATACGGGCCGTGGCCATCTGCAAGGCCACAGCCAGGAAATTGCGAGCTGTTTGATGCGCGTCAAAATGCCTGGCCCGCAGCCAGCCATAATGGCATTGAACTCCTTGCTCTTCCAGTGGTCTGCATCGGCGCCGGCGCCATCTGTCCGGCACTTGTTTGTGTGACGCAACAACGCTGGCCGTGGCGGGAGTTCACTCTTCAAGCCTGCGCCTGGTGTTCGGCTTTCTCCGCCCAGCGCAGCCGGATGGCGTCGATGGCGGGCAGTTCCTGCACAAACAGTTCGACCAGCCGCGCATCGAAATGGCTGCCTTGTTGCGCTTGCAGATAGCCCACGGCGTCCGTCACCGACCACGCGCGCTTGTACGGGCGCACCGAGGTCAGCGCGTCGAAGACGTCGGCCACGGCGACGATGCGCCCGGCCAGCGGAATCGCTTCGCCCGCCAAGCCGTCCGGATAACCGCTGCCATCCCATTTTTCATGGTGCGACAGGGCGATTGCGCGCGCCAGCGCCAGCATGCCGCCTTCGGCATGTTCGCCGATGATGTCGCCGCCGATGCGCGCATGCGTCTGCATGATGGCCCATTCCTCCGCGTCGAGCTTGCCCGGCTTTTGCAGGATGCGGTCGGGGATGCCGATCTTGCCCACATCGTGCATGGGCGCCGCGTGCAGCAGGTCGTCCGCGGCGGCCTCGTCCATGCCGGCGGCCACGCCCAGCAGGCGCGCGTAATGGCTCATGCGGATCACGTGCAAGCCTGTTTCATTGTCCTTGTATTCGGCCGCCAGACCCAGGCGCTGGACGATCTGCAGCCGCGTTTCCTTCAATTCATCGATGCGCACCAGCGACAGGTGCGTGCGCACGCGGGCGCGCACGATGGCAGGGCTGAGCGGTTTGGTGATGTAATCGACGGCGCCCGCTTCGAAACCGCTGAGTTCGTCGCGCATGTCGTTCAGGGCCGTGACGAAAATGACGGGGATGGCGGCCGTCAGCGGCGCCGCTTTCAGCTGGCGGCAGGTGTCGTGGCCGCTCATGCCGGGCATCATCACGTCGAGCAGGATCAGCGCCGGGCGTTCCTGCTGCGCCAGTGCCAGCGCCCGCGCGCCATCCTTGGCGAACAGCAGCGCGTAGTCGTTCTGCAAGATCTGGCGCAGCAGCTGCAAATTGGTCGCCTCATCGTCGACGACGAGAATCACGGGCCGGGCGGATACATTCATGGGGACTCCGGGGCGTAGGTGTGCAGCAAGTCGTGCAGCAGCGACTGCGCCAGGGGGAAATCAAAGTCGTCGATGGCGTGCAACAGCGGCGCCAGTGCCTCCGCTTGCGCGCCCATGGCGTGCTGCAACTGTGCTTGCGCCGCGTCATCGAGTTCGCCGCGCCGCAAGGCGTTTAATAGTGCACTGGCCGCTTGCCGGGCGGCGGGCGCGTCGATGGCTGCCGCTGCTGTCGTCGCCAGCAAGGCAGGCGGCGCCAGCCGGGCGATGGCGGCCAGGGCCGCCGGCCATTGCGTCAGCAGGGCGCCCAGCGTTGCGTCGAGCTGTTGTGCCGTGGCGGGGCCGGGGCTGGCGCAGCATTGCTCCAGCGCCGCCAGGCTGGCGGCCAGTTGCTCCAGGCCGAGGTTGGCCGCCACGCCGCGCAGTTGGTGGCTCTGAGGCAAGAGCGTTGCATGCTCGCGCGCCTCGATGGCAGCCAGCAGGGCCGGCGGCAGACGTGGATGCTCGATTCCGAAACGGGCCAGCGCCGCGCGGTAGGCGCCGTCGTTGCCGGCCCAGCGCTGCAGGGCGCCCGCATGGTGCAGCACCCGTCCGCCAGCGGGCGCCGGCGCGTGGCTGGCGTCGGCCGGGTCCGCCGCCAGGCCCAGCACGCGGGCGATTTCCTGCGACAGCGCCTGCCATTCGACGGGTTTTGTTGCGAAACCGTCCATGCCGGCCGCGCGCGCCGCCTTGCGGTGCGCATCGAGCACGCTGGCCGTCATGGCGATCACGGGCACGCGCGGGCGGCCATCGCGCAGGGCGGCGGCGCGGATGGCTTGCGTGGCGGCGAGGCCATCCATGTGCGGCATTTGCAAGTCCAGCAGCAGCACGTCGAAGTCGTCCTGCTGCGCCAGTTGCAGGGCTTGCGCGCCATCGCCGGCCGTGATCACCGTGTGGCCGCGCTTGCCCAATAGCAAGCTCAGCAGCTCCAGGTTTTGCGGCACGTCGTCGGCCGCCAGCACGCGCAGGGGCGGTAGGCGCACGCTGCGGCGTTCGCTGGCGGGCAGCGCCGCCTGGCGTGCCGGCAACAAGGGCAGCATGACGTGGAACACGCTGCCGTGCGGCAAGGCGGCGTCGGCCCAGATGCGCCCCTGCATCAGCGTCACCAGCTGCCGGCTGATGGTGGTGCCCAGGCCCGTGCCGCCAAAGCGCCGCGTGGTCGAGGCGTCGGCCTGCACGAACGGATCAAAAATGGCGTCGCGCCGTTCCGCGGGGATGCCGATGCCGCTGTCCTGCACCAGCAGGTGCAGCTGGCCATCCTTGAGGCGCGCCGTCAGGCTGACGCCGCCGCCGGGCGTGAACTTGATGGCGTTGTCGAGCAGGTTGCCCAGCACTTGCCGCATGCGCAATTCGTCGCCATGCAGCACGGCCGGCAGTTGCGGGTCGTACTGCACCTCCATGCGCAAGCCTTTGGCGCGCGCGTGGATGCCATACGTGGACGCCAGTTCATCGACCAGCGCCAGCAGGCTGTAGTCGCGCAATTCCAGCGCCACGGCTCCCTTGTCCAGTTTGGCCGTGTCGAGCACTTCGTTGAGCAGGCGCAACAGCGAGCGGCCGGACTGGCGCACGGTGTCGAGGTGGCGCCGCTGCTCCGGCGCCAGCGGCGAGTCGAGCAGCACATCCGTGAAACCGAGTATGGAATTCATCGGCGTGCGGATTTCATGGCTCATGTTGGCGACAAAGCTGGCCCGCGTGGCGGCCGCCAGCTCCGCTTTTTCCTTGGCCATGCGCAAGTCTTCCTCCATTTGCCGGCGTTCGCTGATGTCGAGGATGACGCCGTCGACCCAGCGCACGGCGCCGGCCGCATCGTGCACGACGGTGCCCCGCTCCCACAGCCAGCGCGCCGTGCCGTCGGCATGCAGCAAGCGGTATTCGAGCAGGTAGGGCTCGCCGCTGGCGACGCTGCGGTTGAAGACGTCGATGACGTAGGCGCGCTCTTCGCTGGCGATCAGTCCCGTGATGCTGCGGCGCGGCGCCGCGCCGAGAAAATCGGCGGGCGGATAGCCGGTGACGGCTTCCACGCCATCGCTGATGAACAGCATGGGCTGGTTTTCCGCCGTGGTGCAGCGAAAGGCGATGCCGGGAATATTGCCGATCAGCGAGCGCAACTGCTGCTCGCTTTCGCGCAGGGCGGCCAGCATGGCGCGCCTTTCGCTGATGTCCGTAATGAACAGCACATATAAATCCTGGTCGGCCAGGCGCGCGCTGGCCATCGAGCGCTGCACGGCGACCGGGGCGCCATCCTTGCGCAGGTAGACGATTTCCTCGCTGGTATGGACCGCGTCGCCTTCGCCCGTGCGCAGGTAGTGCAGCAGGCCGTGCTGTTCCGACTGGCGCACGTCGCTGACCAGCACGCTGACATGGCGGCCGACAATTTCCGCCGAGCGCCAGCCGAGGATGCGCTCGGCGGCGCCGTTGAAGTCGACGATGTTGCCGTGGCGGTCGATGGTGATGACGCCGTCAACCGTGCTCGTCAGCAGGGAACGGGTCCAGTGTTCGCTCTGGTTCAGGTGGCGAAACAGCTCGCGGTAGCGCAAGATGCCCACGGCCGAGGCGACCAGGATGGTCAGGGCGATGGTCAGCAGGGTCACGCTGATCACCAGCATGGGCCGGTTGGCATCGGCATCATTGCCAGGGGGAATCGTCCCCACGAAGCGGGCCGCCTGCATGCCCATGTAGTGCATGCCGGTAATCGCGCACCCCATGACGCAGGCGCTGATCAGCGTGCGCTGCGCTGCGACTATGCGGCTGCTCCAGCCGCGCAGGCCGAAACGTATCCACAGGGCCAGGGTGGCCAGCGCCACGGCAACGGCAAGCGACAGCGCAAACAGCAGCGGATCGTAGCGCAGCGACAGGCCCATGCGCATGGCGTGCATGCCCGTGTAATGCATGGCGCCGATGCCCAGGCCCACCAGCAGGCCGCTCCCGAGCAGCAGCGGCGCCGTGACGGCGCGCCGGCTGATGGTGGCCAGGGCCACGAACGAGGCCGCCACGCTGGGCACGATGGACAGCAGGGTCAGGCCCGGATCGTAGGCGACGCTGGTGCCCAGCTCGAAGGCCAGCATGCCGATGAAATGCATGGCCCACACGCCGCAGCCCAGCGCCAGGCTGCCGGCCAGCAGGCACAGCAAGTGCAAGCGGCGGCTGATGCTTGCCTGCGCGCGGCTGTACGCCGTCATCTGGAAAGCCATCCACGACGTGAAAATGGCGATCACGAGCGACAGCAGCACGAGGCCCGGCGCATGCTGGCCATGGTGCAACTGGGCCGGATCGGCGGGAAGGTGGAACAGGTGCTGGACGCTGGCAGGTATCATCGTAGGAAGCAGGTGACGCGTGTGGCGCTGGCGTGTGCGCCTGCCGCCACGGCGGGTGATCGATGCGGATTACCTTACCAGATTTCCGGAAACAAATATCTTAATTGTAATTATTTTCCCTGTCGTGCAAGCCATTCCCAAGCGGGATAAGCGGGGCGCTCACCTTGTCGTGCCCGTGGAATGGCGGTGCTGACGAGGAAATTGCCATCAGGAATTGTGTGGTTTTTTTGCAAGGTGCGACGCCTTGCCATGCGTCATGCTACATTCGCGTCCTGTTTTTTCTGAAAGGATGACTATGCCTTTAAGTAACAACTTCTTGCCGCATAATCAGCAAGCCTGGGATGCCCAGGCTGCACAGAACAGCCCATGGTCGCAGCCTGTCGACAGCGCCACCATCGCCGCGGCGCGTGCCGGGCAGTGGCAAATTCATTTGACGCCCGGCTCCTTGCCGGCCGGCTGGCTGGGCGAGGTGCATGGCAAGCGTATCCTGTGCCTGGCCGGCGCCGGCGGGCAGCAGGCGCCCGTGCTGGCGGCCGCCGGCGCGCACGTGACCGTGTTCGATTTGTCCGGGCAGCAACTGGCGAAAGACCGCATGGTGGCTGAACGTGACGGCTTGCAGCTGGCCACCGTGCAGGGCGACATGCGCGACCTGAGCCGCTTTGCCGATGCCAGTTTCGATGTCATCGTCCATCCTGTATCGAACCAGTACGTGCCCGACATCGGCCCCGTATGGCGCGAATGCGCGCGCGTGCTGGCCGACGGCGGCGTGCTGTTGAGCAGTTTTTTCAATCCGGCCGTGTTCATCGGCGACCGCGACCCGCAATGGGCACAGCAGGGCTTGATACGGCCCCGCTTCGTGCTGCCGTATTCGGATCTGGAGGATATGGACGCCGATGCGCTGGCATCGCGCATGGAGAAGGGCGAAGCGCTGATCTTCGGTCACGGGCTGGACAGCCAGATCGGCGGCCAGCTGGCGGCGGGCTTCGTGCTGGCGGGGTATCACGAGGGAATGCATCCGCACCCGCGCTTTGAAATTGAAAAATACTTGCCCAGCTTTATCGCCACGCGCGCCATCAGGCAGGCGCGCGCGGTGTAGTGCTTATCAGTTGTACGGCTGCAAATCGAGCCACACGGCATATGACAGGCGCTTGCCATTCCACAGTCCGCCGCCGCGGATGACGGCGTCGCACGAGGTCAGTTGGCCCACCAGGTCCATGCGGCCCAGGTTGCGGCGCAGGCGCAGCGCGTCGTTGTGCGACAGGTAGCCGACCAGCAGGCCATCGATGAAGACGGCGATGGCCTTGTCCTGGAACGGGTTGGCATCGTCGCAGACGAGCAGGGCCAGGCATTTCTCTTCCGCATTGCCGGGACCGTGCTCGCCGGCCAGTTTGGCGATGGCGCTCTGGTACATCGCTTCGTTTTCCACTTCCGACGCAAAGCGTCCCTCGTCGCTCCAGTGATGCGCGGGGGCGCCCGCAGGAATCGCCGGCACGTACTGGCGCACCGAGACGAGCGGCTTGTGCAGCGGTTTGACGGGCGTGCGGCCGCTGAAGACGTAGTACAGCAGGGCGATGACGATCACGATGGCAAGCAGGTAAAGCATGGTATCTCTCTGATTTCTAAGGGGGAGCCGGGATCGCGGGCGCGCCGTGCGGCGTTGCCGCTACTATAGCAAGTTCGCCGCCCGGTTCCGCGTAAATCTGGCCATGATTTGCCGCCGGCGCCGCAGCGCCAGCGGGTCGTTCAGCACGATGGGCGAGGCGCCCGTCAGGCCCGAATAGTACTGGCCATGCTGGCGCAGGACGATGGCATAGTCGCGCGGCGCGTGGCCGTGCGCCAGCATGCGTGCGTCGCAATCGACTTCGATGGCAAAGCGCAGCCGGTGCAACTGCCACCACAGGGGCAGATTCCACGGCATGAGAATAATCAAGGCGTACGCCAGGGCCAGCAGCAGCGGATCGCGCGCGGCCAGCCGGCATTGCGCGTGCGCCAGCAGCAGCGCCTGTTGCTGCGGCGAAATCAGTTGCAGCCAGACGGGCATCACGATGCGCGGCCGCAGCAGCCCCGCCACGCAGGGACCGATGCCGCCGCTCAAGTACACGGGCGTACCCAGCAACGATGTTTTCTGCCAGCGCCGCTGGTGCGACAGCAGCCAGACGCTGCGCAGCGCCAACAGCAACAGCATGCCGCTGGATAAGACAAACCAGCCCAGCTTCAGCTGCGCCTGTTCCGCCGGCATGGCCGCCAGCACGCCGGGCAGCCACGCCAGCGGCAAGATGGCGGACGCGGCGATGGCCGCCAGCCACAGCCAGCGCGTCGTGCGCCCGTGCCGCTGCAGCAGGCGCTCGGCGCGCCAGGCGGCGGCGCTCAACAGCAGCGCCAGCGCCATGCTGGCAGCCAGCCAGGCCGGCACTAGCGTACCAGCGCCATGCCGACGGAGGCGGGCGCCGTGTGCTTGAAACCGAATTGCGCATACAGTTCTTGCGCCTGGCCATCGGCGATCAGGCTGACATACGCGCTTTGCGGCACCTCCGTCTCGATGAATTGCATGATCTCGCGCATGATGCGCTTGCCCAGGCCCTTGCCCTGATGGGCCGGCAGCACGGCGATATCGGTGACCTGGAAGAAGCAGCCGCCGTCGCCGATGATGCGTCCGATCCCCACCACCTCGTCGCCATGCAGGATTTGCACGGCAAACAGGGAATTCGGCAAGCCCTTGGCCGCCGCCGCCGTGCTTTTCGCGCTCATGCCGGCGGCCACGCGCAGGTGCTGGTAGGTGGCGATGGAGGGGATGGCCAGGCGGGTGGTGTAGGGCGATGCTGCGGTCAAGGCGGTCTCCTGTGCAATATGGATGGAATGACCATTATAGGGGCACGCTTTATTCGCCGCGCGCTATGTCGTCCGCGCCGCTTTTGCGCTATGGTGGCGTCATCCATCTATTTGTTGAAAGCACGCCATGTCCGCAGGATTTACCGCCACCGAGTTGTCCGTCATTCATGAAGACGACGCCCTGATCACCACCCTGGCCGCGCCAGCCGGCAAAGGCGAGCCCGTCTACCTGATGCTGCAGCGCGCCGACGAGTATGACGAGCAGGACGTGGCCATGGGCATGGACGAACCGTACATCGAATACTGCGGCCAGGAATTTGCGTGGTACGGCCACATGCACGCCGTCATCCTGCACCCGAACCGTTTGTCCGTGCAGATGGATGCCGAGGCCGCCATGCAGATGGATGACGACGGCCAGATCGACGTGCGCTTCAACTTGACGCCCGAGCGCTACGCCCAGCTGCAGCAGGCGCTGCGCACCACGTTCGAAGGCTGCGATTATTATCGCGAGGAGCGTTGATTTGCGCGCCGCTTTCGGCCTAGCGCATAAAGCTGGATCAAGCGCTGCTTCCTGGCTTGCTGCCCGGTTCCCATGATTGGGCGCCGCCGCCTTGCGCTTTGACGTGGGCTGGCAAGGCGTAGAGCACTACGACGGCATGCCTGGCGGGCGCAAGCGCAATTACGTGCGTTCAGGCTGGCTGGAGAGGCTACGTGCGTACCCGGCGTCATCACTGGATAGGGGAGATGCTGGAAAAATGGCCAGTGTCTCGCATGTTGTTCAATATGTGATCGCCTAAACGGTTGGAGAAATGCGTTTCATCCCAAAACGTCGGCATGGCGTCGTTGCTGTTTTCAGCAAGGGGACTCAAATCGCCACGTTCTTCATAATCGAGCACAGTTACGTGGAATTGCGATGCGACCGAGGTCATGTCCTTTTTCCATTTTGCAGCTTGTGGCGATAACCCCCCCTCCTGCATACGAATTTGCCATCGGGGGCTGACAGGTAAAGCCAGCAAAATGACCTCGGTTTGTCTGGCTTGCGCCAGCCTGAAGATATCCGACAGGTCCTTGATATCGGCAGCATTTTCTACGTTGCGTTCACAAGGGCTGGTCACCATCTGAAACATACGGTTGTAGCGTGATTCATATGTTTCCATTCTTCCGGCACGCGTCGCCCCCTTGCTAGGGTCATCATGGTAGCGTCCTTGTGCATCAAAGTAAGCATCGAAGGAACGGCGTGGAAGCAGATTGATTTTCAGGGTTGTGTAGCTTTGCAGGAGGGCATCCTTGGGCGAAAAGTATTGTAGCGGGGATGCGAGTTTATACCTCGTCATATTGTCATTTTTTGCGTTGCAAGCATTCGAAGTCAGGAAATTAATTTCCAAATAGAATTTTTTAATATGTGTTTGCTGGCTGATGGTAAAAATCAGCTCCTTGGCGCTCGATAGTGGCAGTGCATCGAGACCCGCCACCTGGACTTTACCTCCGTATAAGTGAGAGGCGAATGCCTCGTTGAATCCGCGCCTGACTCTCGAAGAGCCGAGAATCAGCACGTCAGGGGTGTGCAGCCGGCTGCGCAAGATGGCCGCGCCTGGCTGACTGGCGGCGGAGATCTCCGGCCTGATCGCAATGAGCTTGTCGTCCATCTGCTGTCGCCAAATGGCATAAGGATCCATCATGAAAATGAATCCTGCAAGGAGTAGTGTCAACCCGCTGGCAACGAAAAAAATGCAGGCGAAAAAGTGCCTGACGGGAATTTCATGATTAAAAGCCCGCATATTTGAATTCCTTCAGGCCTGACAAATTGATAAGGGCAAGGCAAAGTGCAATGGCCACCGCCGCTGCCCACGCCAGGCTTGGTCTCCAAGCCAGCGTGCTTGTGGTGGATTTTTTCAGTTGCACGCTCCATGCGGGTAATTCCTTGGTCATCAGGTCAATCAACGAAGGGGCAAACCAGTTGAAGATAATGGCGGCGAGGATAAGGATTGGGCTGAGGAAACTAATTGGCCAAACGGAACCGTTTCCGGCACCTAGTAAACCGAGCATGATGCTGCTGGCTTGATGCCAGTCCCGCGTGGCCCACAGGCTGACGGAAAATCCGATGGCCGCCAGCGTCAACGCCCTGCCGGCCCAGTGCTGGAGCCAGCCGCCCTTGCGCGAGACGATATTCCAGCGCCGCAATGCATGGTTCCCGGTGACCAGCAGCCCTTGATAAATGCCAAAGATGAGCAACGGAACCGTGGCGCCGTGCCAGATGGCGACGGCCATCATGACCACGAACAGGGCCGCATAATGACGCCACACCTGGCGTTTTTTGGTCAGCGGGCGGTACAGGTAGTCGCGCATGAAGGCGCCCAATGTTACATGCCAGCGGGTCCAGAACTCGACTGGGCTGGAAGACTTGAACGGTGCATGGAAATTGACGGGCAGGTGAATGCCGAACATCCTGCTGATGCCCATGGCCATTTCCGAATAGCCGCAAAAGTCGTAATACGTTTCAAACAGGAAGCCCAGGCAAGCGATCCAAGTCTCGATGAGGCCGATGGGGTCGCCTTGCCCCGCGCGCAGGAAGACGTCGCTTTGCGCATGGAGGAAGAGGGGAGAAACGCAGGACTTTTTGAACAGCCCCATGGCGAATAGCGTCAGGCCGACAGCGTAGTCGCGCGGTGCAGGGCGCAGGGCCGAGGTCGCGCCCGGCGCGGCCATGAATTGCGGCAGCATGTCCTTGTGCGATAGCAGGGGCCCGGCAGGCAGGTGGGGAAACCAGGCCACGAAGAGCGCGTATTCGAGCGGATTGGTGCTGCGGGCTTGCCCACGCGCCGTATCGACCAGGAAGGCGATTTGCGTAAATGTAAAATACGAGATACCCAGCGGGAGAGCCGGAATTGCGGTCCCGGGCACGACAAAGAACTTCGCGTACTTATATAAGGCGAGAAAGCATAAGTTCCCCGCGATGGCCAGCGCCAGGTAGCTGGTCTTCTCGCGGTTTTTAGCGATGACGCCGGCGAGCACCCAGTTGGCGCCCATGGATGCACAGAACAGCAACAGGTTGTGCGCATCGTTGAGATAATAAAAAACCAGGGAAATCAGCAGCGGCAGCAGCAGATGAAGCTGGTTTTTTGAGATCAGGCGCCGGTAGGCATACGCGGAGACAGGCAGGAAGGCCAGGGTAAACCAGTACGAGGTAAAACTCATCGCATTACAGGCGTACCGTGGCCGATTGGTCGGCGTTCAAAAACAGATGGGCCCAGATTTCCCGTACTTCCAGCCATTTGGCCAGCTCTTCCGGGTTTCTGACGGCTTGGCGGATGCGTGACAGATAGGTCGATTGTCCCATTGCATAAGCGCGGCAATTGCTGCAATCGATATTCGAACTGCAGCACTTGCCCTTGCCCGGTTGATGGTCGACATGCACATGCACTTGTTTGGTGATGCGAAAACCGCAGTTCTTGGCGATTTTGGTGACGGGGTCGATGTCGTAGAGCTTGTCGCCCGTGACCCAGTCGTCATAATGCAGGGAATATTGCACCGTGTCCGGATAGGCCAGCATGGCGCGCACGATTTCCGCACGTGCATGGGCAAAATCGGCTGGCGTCAGGGCCAGGTTCTGCGTGGCGCTACTGATGCGGAAATATGCCTTGTCGTTATCCACCTTGTTTTCCAGCTTGTCGAGATAGCGGGTGGTCGGGCTGAAGTAGCTGAAGGTGAGCGGTAGGCCATGACTGTTGGCAAGCTTTGCCATGGTCATGATCTGATTGATATTCAGGGAAGTAATGGTGAACACGCAGACGGCCCGAGGGTCGTCGCGGTAATTGTTCATGGCCTTGGTCAGCACGTCGCCGGCACGCAATGAACTGCCGATTTCATCAACGCCCCAGGATGAAATATGGATGCGGTAAAAGATATCGTCGGGCAAGCGTATCGTGCCATTCGTAAACACAATACCGTGCGGAATGTATTTCTGGGCCGCCCGCAGCCTGTCGGGCACCAGGCTCGGTTCCGCGCCCGCCATGTAGGCCAGCGTCACGCCGCGCGCCGCATCGGCGGCAAACAGGGCATCCCATTCGGCAAGCGAACGGCTGTCTTCGTGACCTTCGTTTTCTTCGCCCTCGAAGAAAAGGCATCCCTCGCAGCGCAAATTGCATTTGGACGCCACATCGTAGTTAGCCGCCTTGAGCGTGCCCAAGCGGGCATTGAGTTCGCGAAAATATGCAAGGTTGTCGTGGTTCGTGGCGGATGCAAGTTCAGATAGGGAATTCATAATGAGCGGATTTCAGTTCGGGTCATGTATGGCGAATAATGCCTCTGGTTCCGGGAGACATTGTGGTAGTGCGAGTGGAAGTCGCGAGAAGTAAACCAATGATTGCCTGAAGACGCAAGTATGCCTATTAAAAAGCAAAAATGTCATATTGATCTTAGATTAATTATTTTTTCCGTCACACATTTTTGTTTGATCGAAATATTTTCTTGACAGCCTGATATTCGCTGTTTTCCGAGGGGAGGGGCAAGTTGATGGAGTTGCTGGGCGGGAGTGCGCCAGGAAGGGATGGCCGGTGCAGGCACGCAGGCGACATAAAAAAACCACTCGACCCTGAGGTGAGTGGCTTTCTATGTGTATTACCGTGTCTGGTGGTGCCGGGAGCCGGAATCGAACCGGCACGCTGTTTCCAGCGCGGGATTTTGAGTCCCGTGCGTCTACCTATTCCGCCATCCCGGCAACGCGAGACGCATTATCACTGATTTATCGTGATCCGGCAAGTTTTTCGCTTTACATACTGTTTAGCGCATTTGCCGGGCGTAGTGCGATTCAGTTATGCACTGAGTTCAGCAGACGCGCGATGATGTCGTGGTTCAGCCAGACGACCGGTGCTGGCGGTTCCGACATGGTGTGGAACATCAGCGGGCCCGTGCCTTCCAGGACCAGCGAGCTCAGGTGGTCGGTGATCAGTTCCTTGCGGTCCTTGTGCAGCTTGGTGATGTCGTCCGAGGTGCCGATCATGACGTCGGCCAGCTCTGGCGTGTTGTCCATCGGCCAGGCGGCGAAGTTGCGGAATTGCACGCTGGTGGCGTCGCCATTGTAGGCGGCGATACGGTCGAGCAAGTCTTGCAGCGCAACGCCGTCTTCCAGCAAGCCCTGGCAGATTTTCCATTGCTCTTCGGCCCAGGCCGCGCCGCCTTCTTTTTTCAGCGCGTCGAGCAGGGGGAACAGGGACAGTTCCACGCCGACGAAAATGTCGGACGAGTTCGTGCGGATTTCCGGGCAGTTGAAGACGGTGGCCTTGATGCCTTTGTCCCACGCGGCCTTGGCCACGTTTTCCAGGCGCATCTTCGCCAGGCCCTGGGTGTAGTTGCTGTAGGTTTGCCACTGGTACTTGCCGTCGATCAAGATCTCGGTGCCGTGGTAGCCGTAGGCGCTGTAGCGCACCTGGCCGCCCGTTTGCTCGATGCGGGCGCGGATGGCGGCGCTGCCGTCGATCAGGTGTTGCAGGGTGTTGGCCGTGACTTCGTCGAAGTTCATCAGGATCAATTTACCCAGGTCGCTGTCGAGCAGGGCGCGCGAGGACATGAAGCGCTCGCCGCGGCCTTTATAGATGCGGTTGGCGATGGCCAGGAAGACTTTGACCTTTGGAATGCCGCCAGCCATGGTGTGGGCGAAATACACATTGCTGCCGTCAGGAATCAGGCTGTCCAGCTCGGCCATGGCTTTGGCCACGGAAGCGCTGAAGCGGGCGATGCCGGCTTCGCGGCAGCGTTCGATCTGCGCCCAGTCCAGCTTGTCTTCCTGCCAGCTTTTCAGGGTCATGTCGGCCAGCAGGGCCGTCGGCGTCGGTTCGCCGGCTGGCGCGTCGAGGTCGAAACCGGCCATCAGCGGCACATTGATGATGCGGCCGCCCAGGTTGGCTTCCGCTTCGGCCAGCTCTTCCGCGTTCAGCGGACGCAGCGCCATGTTTTCATCGCGGCGGCCGACCGTCATGCCGACGATATTCATGCCCGCCTTGCGCGCTTCGTCCAGCAAGCCATTCACATAGCCGCGGCCGAACAGCTCGCCGAACAGCACAAAGGTGTCGCCCTTGCGGAAGATATTTTTTTGCGGGATGTCTCTTAAGGACGTGATCTCGGTCATGGTGTCAATTCATTCAAAAAATAGCAGGGGAGGCGCATACCGCACAGCCTGCTGGTTCAACATAGTGATAAATTATGCGCCCTTTCAGTGGCGACAATCTTCTTGCGAACGATTCTCGTCTGGAGCGGCATCTTCTTCTTTGGAACAGCTCTTATTCTTTCGCCATGGCGTATTTTACGCTGCCGCGGCGCACAGCGCCCGTGGACTGGGTCAGATAAGCCCGGCAGGCGCCGATATTACCTCAGCTTGGCCGCGCAGGTAAGCAGAATTGATCTAAAACAAATCCTGCTGGCCCGACACGAGGCGCGAAAAATCGTCGCCCAGGAAGGGCAGGATCGCGTCGGCCACCGGTTGCAGCTGGCGCGTCAGGTAATGGTGGTAGTCGATGGGCGAGCGCTGCGTTTCCAGCGGTTCCGGCCCCGCCACCGTGATGACATAGCTGATCCAGCCGCCGTTCTGGTATTGCAGTGGCCGTCCCTGCGCCAGGTTGTAGGCGTCGGCCGTGCGCGCCGCGCGCACATGGGGCGGTACGTTGCGCTGGTAGTCGTCGAGCGGACGGCGCAGGCGTTTGCGGTAGACCAATAAAGCGTCGAATTCGCCGCGCACGGTGCGCGCCACGTAGTCGCGCACATAATCCTGGTAGGCGGCGCGCTGGAAGATGCGCCGGTACAAATCCTGCTGGAATTGCTGCGCCAGCGGCGTCCAGTCGCTGCGCACGGTTTCCAGGCCCTTGTAGACCATGTCCTCGCTGCCGTCCGGCTTGCCCACCAGGCCCGCGTAGCGCTTCTTGCTGCCTTCTTCCGAGCCGCGGATGGTGGGCATCAGGAAACGCCGGTAATGCGTCTCGAATTCCAGCTCCAGCGCATTGTCCAGGCCGAATTCATCGCGCAGACAGGTATTCCACCAGGCATTCACATGCGCCACCAGGGCGCGGCCGATCTTGCCCGCCGCTTCGTCGCTATGCGCCGTTTTCAGCCACACAAACGTGGAATCCGTGTCGCCATAAATCACCTGATAACCCTGCCCGGTGATCAATTCTCGCGTGCGGTGCATGATGTCGTGGCCGCGCAGGGTGATCGACGAGGCCAGGCGCGGGTCGAAAAAGCGGCAGCCGCTGGAACCCAGCACACCATAAAACGCGTTCATGATGATTTTTAACGCTTGCGACAGCGGTGCATTGCGCTCGCGCTTGGCCGTCTCGCGGCCTTGCCACACCTGTTCCACGATGGCCGGCAGGCAATGTTTCACACGCGAAAATTGCGCGCCCCGGTAGCCGGGAACGGTATCGGCTTCATCGCCGCTGGTGCCCACCACAAGCCCGACTGGGTCGATCAGGAAGGTGCGGATGATGGACGGGTACAGGCTTTTGTAGTCGAGCACGAGCACGGAATCGTACAGGCCCGACTGCGAATCCATGACGAAGCCACCCGGACTGTTTTCGCCGGAGACATCGCCCAGGTTGGGCGCCACGTAACCCTGCCGGTGCATCAGCGGCAAGTACAGGTGTTCGAACGCGGCCACGGAGCCGCCGCTGCGGTCGGCCGCCAGGCCCGTCACGCTGGCCCGTTCCAGCAAAAACGTCAGCAGCTCGGTCTTGGCGAAGATGCGCGTGACCAGCTCGCAATCCTTGAGGTTGTAGCGGGCCAGCGCCGGTTTGTCTTCGCGAAAACGCCGGTCGATCTCGGCCATGCGCTGGTAGGGATTGTCGATGGACTTGCCTTCGCCCAAGAGCGTTTGCGCCACGTTTTCCAGGCTGAACGAGGAAAAATTCCACGTCGCCGATTTCAAGGCTTCGATGCCGTCGATGATGAGGCGCCCCGCTGCGGCCGCAAAATAGTGTTCCTGCTTGCCGCCGTGTTCGCGCCATTCCATCACGGCGCCGCCGCGTCCCAGTTTCAACGGTATCTGGTAGCGCTCGGCGTGCTGGCGCAGCACGCGCAAGTCGAACTGCACCAGGTTCCAGCCGATGATGGCGTCAGGGTCGTGGCGTTCCATCCATGTGTTCAGGCGTTCGAGGATTTGCGCGCGCGTGTCGCAGTATTCGAGGTCGAAGTCCAAGGCGTAATCGCCGCCGTTTGGCGGCCCCAGCATGTAGACCTGGCGCTGGCCGCAGCCTTCCAGGGCCAGCGAATACAGCTCGCCATGCGCCGTCGTCTCGATATCGAGCGACACCAGTTGCAATGTGGGGCGATAGCCGGGCGCCGGTTTCAACTGCACTTCCGTTTCTCCGCTGAAGGTCACCGGTGCCGTGATGAAACGCTCCATCAGGTAGCGCTCGGGCGGGCGGATGTCGGCTTCGTAGACGTCGACGCCGTGCGCGCGCAGCTGCTTTTCCAGCTTCAGCAAATGCCGGTATTGCTTGCAGTACAGCCCCAGCACGGGGCGGTGATGAAAATCGCACAGCGACAGGGGACGCAGCTCTGCGTGGCGCTCGCCGCGCAGCAACTGTTGCGCCTGTTCCTGTTGCTCCATGGGAAGGAAGGCGACGGCCGTTTGCACGGGCAGGCGCACGTGGCGGGGCCCGGCATCCGTTGCCAGCCAGAAATCGACTTCCGTGCCGTCGCGCGTGTCGCGCCAGTGGCGGGTCAGGATGAAGCCCTGTTCGAGCGGGTGCTGCGTGGTGCCTGTCATGGTGCCGTGAGTGTCTGGTGTACTGGCCTGCACATTACAGCAAGCTGCGCAGGGCGGGGGCGGTTGCGGCTATAATTTTCTGCATCGAAGACGATAACAAGAGCGCGTCGCGCCATACACCCTGGAGACAGCATGCAAGCAATGAGTTATGTACACGGCGCCCACGAGACGCCGTTGATCGGCGAAACGATAGGTGCCTACCTGGACGGCATTGCCGCCCGCTACGGCCAGCACGACGCCCTGATCGTGGCGCACCAGAACGTGCGCTGGACGTATCGTGAGTTTCAGCAGCGCGTGCACCGCCTGGCTGCCGGCTTGCTGAAACTGGGCTTGCAGCCGGGCGACCGGGTCGGCATCTGGTCGCAAAACTGCGCCGAATGGGTGCTGACCCAGTTTGCCACGGCGAAAGCCGGCTTGATCATGGTCAACATCAATCCCGCCTACCGGCGCTCGGAACTCGAATACGTGCTCGACAAGGTGCAATGCAGCGCGCTGATCCTGTCGCCCAGCTTCAAGTCCAGCGATTACCTGGCCATCGTGCAGGACGTGGTGCCGGAAATTGCCCGTTCGCGCGCGGGCGCCCTGCAGTCGCCGCGCCTGCCGCAATTGCGCCACGTCATCCGGCTGGGTGCGGCCGCCACGCCGGGCATGCACAACTTCGACGCCCTGATGGACGGCATTGCCGACGCCGACCTGGCGCGCCTGGAAGAAGTCAGCGCTGGCTTGCAGTTTGACGACGCCGTCAACATTCAGTTCACGTCCGGCACCACGGGCGCGCCGAAAGGCGCCACCTTGACGCACCACAATATCCTGAACAACGGTTTTTTCATCGGCGAAGCCATGCGCCTCACCGAACAGGACCGCTTGTGCATCCCCGTGCCCTTGTACCACTGCTTCGGCATGGTGCTGGGCAACCTGGCTTGTGTCACGCATGGCGCGGCCATGGTGTTTCCTGGCGAGGGCTTCGACCCGAAGGCCGTGCTGGAAACCGTGCAGGCCGAACGCTGCACGGGGCTGCACGGCGTGCCGACGATGTTCATCGCCATCCTCGACCATCCTGACTTCAAGCAATATGATCTGTCCCAGTTGCGCACTGGCATCATGGCCGGCTCGCCCTGCCCGATGGAAGTCATGACGCGGGTTATCGAATTGATGCACATGGCGGAAATCACGATTGCGTATGGCATGACGGAAACGTCGCCCGTCAGCTTCCAGACGGCGATCGAGGACCCGCGCGAAATGCGCGTGTCGTCCATCGGCCGTGTCCACCCGCACCTGGAAGTGAAAATCATCGATGCGGAAGGGCGTATCGTGCCGCGCGGCGAGAAGGGCGAATTGCTCACGCGCGGCTATTCCGTGATGCAGGGCTACTGGGGCGATCCGGAAAAAACGGCCGAGGCCATCGACGCGGCGCGCTGGATGCACACGGGCGACCTGGCCGTCATCGACGACAACGGCTTTTGCAGCATCGTCGGCCGCTCCAAGGACATGGTGATACGCGGCGGCGAAAACATCTATCCGCGCGAAGTCGAGGAATTCCTGTACCGCCACCCGAGCGTGCTCGACGTGCAATGCGTGGGCGTGCCCGATGCCAAGTATGGCGAAGAGTTGTGCGCCTGCATTATCCTGCGTCCGGGCACGCAGGCGACCAGCGATGACATCCGCGCCTTTTGCGATGGACAGATCGCGTATTACAAGATTCCCCGCTATGTACGTTTCGTCGAGGAATTCCCCATGACGGTGACGGGCAAGATCCAGAAATACCTGTTGCGCAAGCAGGTGGCGACGGATCTGGGCTTGAGCGTGGAATAAATTTTTCGTCAGCGCATAAAAAAACACCGGGACGCTCGCGCGGCCCGGTGTTTCGCATTGATTTAGCGTAAAGCTTAAGCCATCGCGGCTTGTGGTGCGCGCGCTGGCGTGCGGCGGCGGCGCACGAAGGCGAGCAGGCCCAGGCCGGCCAGCAGCATGGCGTAGGTGCCTGGTTCCGGCACGGCCGACACGCTCACCGTGTTGAAGCCGGCGCCGTTCATCGACACGTGGCCATAATTGATCGAGCTGACCGAATTGGCGACCAGGGTGCCGTTCATGCTGCCCGAACCGGAAAACGCGCTGTTCGGTGCCAGGATGCTGCCGTTGATGCCGACGTTGTTCAGGTTGGTGGTGGTGGCGTTGGCGAAGTTCAGCAGCGTACGGTCGGCGAAGCTGCCGAAATTGTCGAAGCCGCCGCTCATGGTGATGTTGGTGGCCGTGCCGTTGATGATGATGCTGGCCGTGCTTTTCAGCGACGATACGTCCAGGGTCAGGTTATGCAGGTCGTTCGCCGCGATGGTGAAGACGTTGACGTCGGCGTTGACATCGCCGACCAGCTTGAAGCCGCCGTATTGCGAGATCACGGTGCCGTTCGATTGCAGCTTGGCCACATCGCCCGACAGGGTCGTCAGTTGCTGCTGGGCCGCCGCAAAGTCCAGGGTGGAGGCATTGCCCTTGCTGAAGGTACCCGATGGGTACCACGATGGCGCCGTCACGCTGCCGCTGGCATTGCTCACGCCATACACGCCCGTACCATTGATGGTGCCGCCGCCGATGTTCAGGCTGTTACCGGCGACCAAGGTGTTGACGGCGCTGCCCGGCTTCTTGTTCGAGCCGACGCTGTAGCCGTCCAGGTAGATATTGCCGCCAGCGGCCAGGCTGCCGCCGACGCTGGTAAAGCCGCTGGCGTTGCTGCTGCCGATGTTGCCGAAGATAAAGGCCGAGTAGCCGTTGGCGACGCCGAGGTCAATCACGGTCGCCTGGGCCGAAGCGCTGAAGGAGAAGGCGAACAGGGCGGCGCTGATGAGCGGCAAGGTGCGGGTAGTAAATAATTTCATGGACAATCTCATGGTGAATGGGGGGACGAATAGGGCGGGAAAGCAAGACACCGCCATCGCGCAAGCCATCATTATAATCTAAAAAACAATTTTAGTTCAATTTAGGTAATTAACTATATTTAAAAGCAACACTTTTTCTGTCGCCAGTGTTTGTCTGACGGACATGAAAAAACCGGGACTAGCCCGGTTTTTTGCTGTTTATCTGACGCGCTGGTACAGGCGGAAACGTTCCACGTCATCCGTGGGACGGCGTCCTTCCCACAGCTTGATCCAGTCCGCGCCATGGTGCTCGGGCAATTGTTCCTTGCTGTCGGGCACCTTGATGCTGTCTTGCAACAAGAACACATCGCATTGCTGTTGCCCCACCTTGGCGAACGGCAAGTGGCCGAAGTAGGCGAACGAGGCGCGCTGGGCAGCGCCGACGTTGCTGTTGATGCACTTGCTGCCCGGCGGCAGGTGGACGGAAATCTGGTGCGCCACGCTGGCGTAGCTCTTGCTGTAGTTCAGCGGCGGCAGGAACAAGGTCATGATCAGCACCCAGATCAGGATCAGGCCACCGGACGACAGCACCACGGCGCGCCACAGCACGGCCGGCTGGCGCGAGATGCGCCAGTGCACCAGCGCCACCCAGCCCGCGCTGGCGCAGGCGGCCACGAAAAAGGCCAGCAAGTCCAGTTCGGGCTTGAAGCCGGGCATGAGTTTCAGCGCATTGTGCGACAGTTTTGGCGGCCAGCCCGTCAGGATGGCGAACCAGAACAGCCACAGCGCGAGGGCGCAGATGGTCAGCACCATCACGGAGAACCAGTCGATGGCGTTGATGGCGCCCCGTTTCATCGTCAGCAAGCCGAACGCGGCCATCACGGCCAGCGGCGGCAACAGCGGCAGCAGCTGGCTCGGATCCGGATCGGGATGGCACAGGCCCAGGATGGCCAGCATGGCGACAAAAGTCAGCGGCACGACGATGTGCAGCACGTGGTGCTGGCGGCGCCAGGCATACACGGCCCAGGCGGCGAACGGCCAGGCGGGCCAGAAGAACCAGATGCCGACACGCAAGAAATATTGCAGGCTCTTCAGGCTCGGGGCGCTGAACTGGCGGCAATTCCATTCCATCCACGCTTGCAGCGGCGAATGGCCGTACGGCTGCAGCCATTCGCCCGGCAGCAGCCAGACGAGGGTCAGCGCGACGCCGATCAGGATGGCCAGCGCCAGGTGGCGTATGCTGCGCAGCAAGGGCAGGCGCAGGAAGATGGTGCACAGCAGCAGGGCGATGCTCAGCGCCGCCGGCGTGATCCAGCCGCGCGCCAGGGTCAGGCCACCCATCGCCAGGCCCAGCAGGGCCGCATTGCGCACGGACGGGCCTTCCATGTAGCGCACGGCGCGGTACAGCAAATAGGCCATCAGGGACACGTACAGCGCTTCGGCCGTGATGTCATGGCTGTGCTGCAGCAGGCCCAGGCAGCCCAGGTAGATGAGCACGGCGGCATCGGCCAGGGTACGGCCGAAGTCGTCGGGCTCGGGCTGGCCGCCAAAGGCCAGGCGCAGCGGCTGGGCGTCATTGCGGCGGCCCAGGTTGAAGGCGGTGTACCAGACGGACAGGGTGCTGACGACGAAGATGCCGATGGTCGACATGCGCGCGCCGAAGACGTCGCCGTCGATCCAGCCGAACAGCTTGATGAAAATGGCGCCCAGCCAGAAGGCCAGCGGGCCTTCATCGGGCAGCGACAGACCGGCCACGTTGGGCCACAGCCAGTCGTTCAGGCCGCCATGCGCCATGGTCCACATGATGCCGAAACTGGCGGCATCATCGTTCTTCCACGGTTCGCGGCCGATCAGGCCAGGCAGGATGTACAGCAGGCCGAGCGCAAACAAGGCCCATCGTGGCAGCGCGAGTGTGGCAGCGGCGGGAAGGCGGACTGGCTTCATCGATAATCGGTATCAGAATAGTGGCAAGACGCGACGAATGGCGTCGGGTATGCGCGAGTATAAAGTAAAGCGGCCAAAGACAAAAAAGGCAGCCGTGGCTGCCTTTTCTCTGGCAGCCGAAGCTGCCCTTTTTTGCCGCAAAGCGGCAAAAATCAGCCTGCTGCGACTGCGGTTTTCGAACCAACCGAACCGAACTTCTGACGGAACTTCTCGACGCGACCAGCGGTATCGACGATTTTGTGCTTGCCCGTGAAGAATGGGTGCGATTCAGCCGAAACCTCGATCTTCACCAGTGGGTATTCTTTACCGTCGTGGGTGATTTTTTCGCGGGTCTGGATGGTCGAGCGGGTAACGAATTTGAAATCGCACGACAGATCGTGGAAAACAACTTCGCGGTATTCTGGATGGGTATCGACTTTCATGGTCTTCTCTCTAGTTTGGTAGCCAAACAGCACTTCGTCGGTCGTCCAGCTTCTTGACCCGATTGCCGATCACTTGCCAGGGTTTAAAATAATGCAACCGTCGATTATATAGCGCTTTCGGGCCGGCGGCAATAAAAAAGCCGCTCGAAAGCGGCTTTGCATCGATAACCCAAGGCAAAAACTGGGGTCGGACCCTGAGGGTCCGACCCCGGCGGTTCAAGGGTTCACACCAAATCAGCCGCCGCGGCGCATCATGTCGAAGAACTCCGCGTTATTCTTCGTGGCTTTCATCTTGTCCAGAATGAACTCCATCGCCTCGATCTCGTCCATCGAGTACAGCAACTTGCGCAGGATCCAGATTTTTTGCAGTTCGTTCGGCTTGATCAGCAGTTCTTCGCGGCGGGTACCCGATTTGTTCAGGTTGATTGCCGGGTAGACGCGTTTTTCGGCCAGACGGCGTTCCAGATGCACTTCCATGTTGCCGGTACCCTTGAATTCTTCAAAGATCACGTCATCCATGCGCGAGCCCGTTTCGATCAGCGCCGTGGCGATGATGGTCAGCGAGCCGCCTTCTTCGATATTGCGCGCGGCGCCGAAGAAGCGTTTTGGACGTTGCAGCGCGTTCGCGTCGACACCACCGGTCAGGACCTTGCCCGAGGCAGGGATGACGGTGTTGTAGGCGCGCGCCAGACGGGTGATCGAGTCGAGCAGAATCACCACGTCTTTTTTCATTTCGACCAGGCGCTTGGCTTTTTCCAGCACCATTTCGGCCACTTGCACGTGGCGCGTGGCCGGCTCGTCGAAGGTCGAGGCGACGACTTCGCCGCGCACGGAGCGTTGCATTTCCGTCACTTCTTCCGGACGTTCGTCGATCAGCAGCACGATCAGGGTGATGTCCGGGTGGTTGGCCGTGATCGCATGGGCGATGTGCTGCAGGATCACGGATTTACCGGATTTCGGCGACGCCACCAGCAAGCCGCGCTGGCCTTTGCCGATCGGGGCGATCAGGTCGATGATGCGGCCGGTGATGTTTTCCTGGCCATTCATTTCACGTTCCAGGCGCAGCGGCTCGTTCGGGTGCAGCGGCGTCAGGTTTTCAAACAGGATGCGGTGTTTCGACATCTCCGGCGATTCGCCGTTGACCTTGTCGACTTTGACCAATGCGAAATAGCGTTCGCCATCTTTCGGGGTCCGTACCTCGCCTTCGATCGAATCGCCGGTGTGCAGATTGAAGCGGCGGATTTGCGAAGGGGAGATGTAAATGTCGTCGGTGGACGCCATGTAGCTGGCGTCGGGCGAGCGCAGGAAGCCGAAGCCGTCAGGCAGCACTTCCAGGGCGCCGTCGCCAAAAATCTGTTCGCCGGACTTGGCGCGTTTTTTCAGGATAGCGAACATCAGCTCCTGTTTGCGCAAGCGGGCTGCGTTGTCAATGTCAAGACCGATCGCCATCTCAAGCAGGGCGGATACGTGTAGGGCCTTTAGTTCGGATAAATGCATATATGTTGAGTGTCCCGAGACGGGAGGTAAAGGTAGGGGAGGGGACTGCGTGGCGTTGATTAATTATTGGGGAAGGCTGTGCACGAATGAGGGCAAAGCCGCTTCCCGGTGGTTCCAGTCAGGCGGCGCTGCGGGCGCAGCGCTGCCCATCATACATTAAATGTTGCTGTCGACGAAAGTGGTCAACTGGCCCTTGGCCATGGCGCCCACTTTTTGAGCAGCTGCAACACCATCCTTGAACAGGATCAGGGTCGGGATGCCGCGGATGCCGAACTTGGCAGGCACTGCCTGGTTCGCGTCCACGTCCATCTTGGCGATCAGGATGCGGCCGGCGTATTCCTTGGCCACTTCTTCCAGGATCGGGGCGATGGCCTTGCAGGGACCGCACCATTCTGCCCAGAAGTCGACCAGTACGGGCAACTCGGATTGCAGGACGTCTGCTTCAAAAGATGCATCGCTAATGTGTTTGATATTTTCGCTCATATTTTCCTCAAATGAGGGTGGGATCAATAATGCCTGGAATTAACCATACGCTGGTTCGCCATCCATGCTTCCTGGAATGCAATGAGAAGATGGGGACAATGGGCACGACTTCAATGTCTTGGAAGGTGCGACCAGAGGTATGCAGGCGGGGATGGCTGAAATAATAACCCATTTTTTCAAAGCGTGGCGATTATTGCAGAAAAACTTGAGGCATATCGTCGCTGCAGTTGCCGGCAGGGCGGCAAAGCCGCATGCCTGCTGGCCTGCAGCGCCGTGTCCGCCCTCCCGGCCGGCCTGCGCGCTCAGGCTTGTACGCTGGCCTGACGCGCCGTGTGCTGCAGTTGCAAGTTCACCATCAGCTGCAATTCCGCGCTTTCCATCGGCTTGCGGAAGGTGCCCAATATATGCAGGCCGTTGGCCATGGCCAGGCGTTCGGCCGCCAGGCGCACGGCCGAATGCAGGCCCGACAGCAGAACCACGCCGCCGCGGAAGCCGTTTTCCGCCGCCATGCGCAAAAATTCGATGCCGTCGATGTCGGGCATGGACAGGTCGCAGATCAGCAGGTCGGGCTGGTGCTGCTTGAGGGTCGACAGCGCCTGTTCGCTGTGCGATTCGCAGCGGATGTCGAACGAGCCCATTTGCTCAAGCATGTCGCTGAGCACGTCGAGCATGAAAACGTCGTCGTCCAGCAGCAGCACGCGCAATGGCGCCAGGCCTGCTTCGTTGTGTTCCTGGCTTGCTTGGTTTGATACAGTGTTCATCGTCATGTCTTTCTGTTGATATGCATCGCTGTCGATGCCGATACCTTGCCGCAATCCAATTTGGCGGTAGCTAATCGTCATTGGCAAAGCTGGTGTTATTCATGATTTGTTCGGTAATCTGTTCCAGCAGGGGCCACAGGCGCGTGACGATGCGCCGCGCCCGCTCCGCCTCGTCGGCCGGTTCGCCCGGCGCCAGGGTTTCCAGGTTGTGGCACAGCTCGGCCAGTCCCAGGGCGCCCACGGTGCGCGCCGACGACTTGATGCGGTGCCCCAGTTCGCGCACCTGGTGCACGTCGCCGCGCGCCAGGGCCGCATCGATGTCGCCAAAGCCATCCTGCGTGGTCTGCAGGAACTTGAAGGCGAACTTGCGCACCTTTTCCGGGTTGTAGCCCAGCAACTTTGCCAGGATGGACAGGTCGATCACTTGCGGGTCGCCGGCCAGCGTGGTCTTGAAGGCGGGCGCGGCGCGGCTGCGCGCCGGTGGTGGCGGCGTCTCGCGCGCCGGCAGCCAGCTGGCGATGGTCTGGTACATCATGGCCGGCTGGATGGGCTTGGAAATGAAATCGTCCATGCCCGCCTCCAGGCAGCGCACGCGGTCTTCGCTGGTGGCCGTGGCCGTCATGGCCAGCACGCGCAGGTGCGCCAGCTGCGGGTCGGCGCGGATGTGGCGCGTCGCCTGCAAGCCATCCATCAGCGGCATCTGCACGTCCATCAGCACGCAGTCGAATTGGGTCTGGCGCAGCAGGTCGAGCGCCTCTTCGCCATTGTTGGCTAGACAGACGGAGGCGCCCGCTTCTTCCAGCAATTCCAGCGCCACCTGCTGGTTGAAGGTGTTGTCTTCCACCAGCAGGATGCGTGCATGCTTGAGCGTGCGCATCACCAGGGCCGCGTCGGCGCTGGCGCGCATGGCGGCCGCCGTCTGCACCATGCTGTCGAGCATGGCGGGCGCGGCCTGGTCGGAAATGCCCAGGTTGGCCGTGAACCAGAAGGTGCTGCCGGCGCCGGGACGGCTGTCGACGCCCACGTCGCCGCCCATCAGCTGGGCCAGCTGCTTGCAGATGGCCAGGCCCAGGCCCGTGCCGCCATATTCGCGCGTGGTGGACGTGTCGGCTTGCTGGAAGGACTGGAAGAGTTTGCTCATTTCATCCTGCGACAGGCCGATGCCGTGGTCGCACACTTCAAAGCGCACGAGGCAGTGTTTCGCGTCCGCCACCACCCTGCGCACTTTCACGGTAATGCTGCCCTGTTCGCTGAACTTGATGGCGTTATTGGCGTAGTTGATCAATACCTGCCCCAGGCGCAGCGGGTCGCCCACGAGCACGGCGGGCAATTGCGGGTCGATCTCGAACAGCAGTTCCAGGTTCTTGCCGGCGGCGCGCGGCGCCACCACCGTCATCAGCGTTTGCACGACATGGTCGAAACTGAAGTTGACGTGCTCGATTTCCAGCTTGCCCGCCTCGATTTTCGAGATGTCGAGGATATCGTCGATGATGCCCAGCAAGTGTTCACCGGCGAAGCGGATTTTCTCCAGGTAATCGCGCTGGCGCGGTTCCAGGTCCGTTTTGAGGGCCAGATACGCCATGCCAATCACGCCATTCATCGGCGTGCGGATTTCATGGCTCATGTTGGCCAGGAATTGTCCCTTCGCCAGGCTCGCTTCCTCTGCCACCTGCTTGGCCTGGTCGAGCTGTTCCGTGCGCTGCGCCACGCGCTCTTCCAGATGTTCATTGAGCTCGCGCAAGGCGCTCTCGCTGCGCTTGTGATACGTGATGTCCGTCAGGCTGGCCACCACCATGCCCACCTTGCCGTACTCATCGCGGATGGCCTCGGTATTTACGGACAGCCATGACAGGCTGCCATCGGGCTGCAGCACGCCCATCAGCACGTCGCGCATGGCTTCGCCCGTCGACAGGGTGATGTGCACGGGATGGCTGCGCTGGTCGAAGGCGGAGCCGTCTTCGCGGATGGCTTGCCACAGGCTGTTGCCGGCCGGACTGGCCGCCAGCATGCGCTCGGCGGCGGCATTGCTTTCCAGGATGTGACCGTGGCTGTCCTGCACCACCAGGCCATTCGTCACGGCGCCGAACACGGACGCCATGCGCTGGCTCGAGTTCGACAGCGCGATCGACGCCTGGCGCCGCTCGGTGATGTCGGTGATCATCGCCAGGGTGCCGCCCGGCTCGCCATTGTCCGACTGGATGCTGGTGCTCGACAGCAAACCCCACAGGCTGGACTGATCCTTGCGGAAGAAGCGGAAATCGACCTGGTCCGGCTGGCTGGCCTGACTGCCGTGACTGGCCAGGCGGCGCTGCATCAGCAGCTGGCTGTCGCGGTCCATGAAGTCGAGCAGGGGACGGCCCAGCATTTCCTGCACCGTGTAGCCGAGCATGTGCGCCATCTTCGGGTTGACGAAGGTGGTCTTGCCGTTCGCATCCGTCATCCAGATGCCTTCGGCGGCCGTCTGCACGATCAGGCGGTAGCGTTCCGAACTGGCGTGCAGCGCTTCCTCGGCGCGTTGCCGCTGCGTCATGTCGCGCAGCGAGACGATGGAAAAAACTTGCCCGGCCATGCGCAGCGGCGACAGGCTGACCTTGGCGGGGAAGTGCGTGCCGTCGCGACGGCGCGCCATCATCACCCTGCCAGGCAGGCTGTGCCGTCCTTGCGGGTCGCCCGCGGAGTGGCTGGTCGTGCTTTCCGGTACCAATTGCTCCAGCGACATGCCAATCAATTCGGCCAGCGGATAGCCGAAGCAGCGCGCGCCAATCTGGTTGGCGTAATGCACCTTGCCCTCGACATCGGCCACCAGCATGGCTTCGGGCGCCGCTTCCAGCATCGAGCGCATGCGCGATTGCTCGTCCTGCTTGCGCTCGCTGATGTCGCAGACGATGCCGCTGGCCTGCGTGGCGCTGCCATCCGAGGCGCGCGACAGGACGGCGCCGCGCGCCAGCAGCCAGCGCCAGTGGCCGTCGCTGTGGCGCAAACGGAATTCGCAATTGAAGGTGCCAGGCGCCTGGCCGTCCAGATGCTGGCGAAAGGCCAGGCTCAGGCGCGCTCGGTCATCGCGGTGGACTTCGGCCAGCCAGTCGGCCAGTGCATGTTCGAGCCTGGCATGCTTGTCGCCCAGGACGTCCTGGTACTGGGGCGCGAACTGCAGCCGGTCGGACTGGCGCCGCCAGGTCCAGCCGGCCATGGTGGCGCCGCGCAAGGCTTGCACGGCATCCTGTTCGGCCTGGGCCTGCGCGGGCTGGGGCTGGTGGCGCAACTGCTGGCGCAGGCGCCAGGCTTGCCAGCAAGCCAGTCCCGCCAGGGCGGTGGCGCTGGCGGCGGCATACGGCCACAGCAATGCCGGCGTCATGCCGTGCGCCGCCTGCACCGGCAGCGAAAGCGTCATGCCTGCCGCCAGCATCGTACGCGCGAGCCGGCGCAGCGCAGGGCGCCGTGGGCGTGGTGCGCCGAAACTCGTGTGGCTGCAATACGACAAATGCATCCCTTTCTGGGGCGTGATTGGACTAGGCTGGCAGTACATGAGGCGCGCTCAAATAAACGCCTGCGGCGCTTTCTGGCGGCAACTATAGCATCGAATATTTACTCGGAGTATTTAAGTTCGGAAACGGCCAAAACGGGATTTTTTTTGCCCCGAAATGGCTGTTTTTTTCGCGATTTAGTGAGAATTCGTGAGAAAGTTTGCGCGAAATCGTGCTACTCAATCGCGGTGGTAGCCTCAGGTAAAGCTGCCGGCGAACTGATAGCGGTGTCCGGGATGCCACATGGTGGCGGTCGAGGCGATCTTGCCGCCTGAACGCGTCTGGCGGCGCAGCACCAGGCAAGGCTGCTTGGTGTCGATGGCCAGCATTTCGGCGATGTCGCGCGGCGCCGACAGCGCTTCGATGCTGTAGGTGGCGCCTTGCAGAGGGGCCGCTGCCATCAGGTATTCGTTCGGCGTGATGCTGGAAAAATCCTGCGTCATGTAGTCGGGTGCGCATTCGGGATTGACCCAGCGGTCCTCGACCTGGATCGGCACGCCGTTTTCAAAATGCACGATCAGCGAATGAAACAGCGGGTGTTCCGGCGGCAGGCCGAATTGCTTGGCCAGCAAGTCGGAGGCCTTGGTGCGTTCCAGCAATTGCAAGCTGCTGCGATGGATATGTCCGCGCGCCCGCACTTCATCGGCGATACTCTTGATTTCCAACAAGGTCGCCTGGTATTTTTGCTGCGCCACATAGGTACCGGAACCCTGGCGCCGCGTCAGTATTTGCTCGCTGGTCAGTTCGCGCACGGCGCGGTTGACCGTCATGCGCGAGACGCCGAATTGTTTTACCAGTGCTTGCTCGGAGGGAATCACGTCGCCTTCCTTCCAGCGTCCGGCGGCGATGCCGGCCAGCAGAAAATCCTTGATGCGCTGGAAAATGGGCGTATTTTCTTGTGTAGTGTGGTCGTCCAATGCGGTTTCTCCGGGGCACGGGCAGGGCGCGCCGCCGGCTGGAGGCGCGATGGCCGATTTTAGCACCGAGCACGATGCCTGCCGCCAGCCTTTTTTTGAATTCAAAAGCAAGCGCCGGAGTGTGGCGCCGGCCAGCGCTGGCTATGCTGGCTACTTGCCAATGACAAGCACGGAGTCCGACATGGATCACTCTTACACCACCGATGATGAGCGCTGGGATGCCCTGCAGCGGCGCGCCCCCGACGCCGACGGCGTCTTTTATTACTCGGTACGCACGACGGGCGTGTATTGCCGCCCTTCCTGCGCGGCGCGTCCCGCCTTGCGCCGCAACGTGGCTTTCCACGCCACGTGCGAGCAGGCGGAGGCGGCCGGCTTTCGGCCCTGCCTGCGCTGCAAACCCAACTTGCCGCCGCTGGCCCAGCGCCAGGCGGCCATCGTGGCCGACATCTGCCGGCTGATCGACGCCAGCGACGAGCTGCCCGACCTGGACTCGTTGGCGCAGGCTGCCGGCATGAGCCGCTTTCACTTCCACCGCGTCTTCAAGGCGCACACGGGCATCACGCCGAAAGCGTACGCGGCGGCGCGGCGCGGCGAACGCCTGAAGGCCGGCTTGCAGGGCGCGGCGAATGTCACGGAAACCTTGTATGCGGCCGGCTTCAATTCCAGCGGCCGCCTGTATGCCGCCACGCCGGGCTTGCTGGGCATGACGCCGGGCGCCTTTCGCGCCGGCGGCAGCGGCGCCGTGATCCGCTTTGCCATCGGCGCCTGCTCGCTGGGCGCCATCCTCGTGGCCAGCACGGACAAGGGCATTTGCGCCATTTTGATCGATGACGATCCGGAAGTGCTGCTGCGCAACTTGCAGGACCGCTTTCCCCAAGCCGAGTTGCACGGCGCGGAAGCTGAATACGAACAGACGGTGGCGCAAGTGGTGGGCCTGGTCGAGGCGCCGGGCCTGGGACTGGACTTGCCGCTCGACGTGCGCGGCACGGTGTTCCAGCAGCGCGTGTGGCAAGCCTTGCGCGAGATTCCTGCCGGCAGCACCGTCAGCTATGCCGAGTTGGCCCGGCGCATCGGCGCTCCGCACGGCGCGCGCGCCGTGGCCGGTGCCTGCGCGGCCAATGCCCTGGCCGTCGCCATTCCCTGCCACCGGGTGGTGCGCAACGATGGCGCGCTGTCCGGCTACCGCTGGGGCGTGGAGCGCAAGCAGGCGCTGCTGGAACGCGAGGGCGAACGGTGAGGGCGCTGGACTGGCGCCAGATCGAGGATGATCTCAATCAATACGGCTGCGCCGTCGTGCCGGGCTTGCTGGATGCGGATGCCTGCGTGGCGCTGGCGGCGCAGTATGAGGACGCGTCGCGCTTTCGCAGCAAGGTGGTGATGCAGCGCCATGGTTTTGGCCAGGGCGAGTACCAGTATTTCGCGCATCCGCTGCCGGAGGTGGTGGCCGCCTTGCGCACGGGCTTGTATTCCCCCTTGGCGGCGATTGCCAACCGCTGGCACGCCGCCATGGGCATCGAGACGCGCTTTCCGTCCAGCCACGCCGATTTCCTCGCGCGCTGCCATGCGGCGGGGCAGACGCGGCCCACGCCCTTGCTGCTGCGCTACCGCGAAGGCGATTACAACTGTTTGCACCAGGATCTGTATGGCGAGCACGTGTTTCCGCTGCAACTGGCTGTGCTGCTGTCGCGCCCGCAGGAAGACTTCACGGGCGGCGAGTTCGTGCTGACGGAGCAGCGTCCGCGCATGCAGTCGCGCGCCGAAGTGGTGCCGCTGGCGCAGGGCGACGCCGTCCTCTTTCCCGTCGCGCAGCGTCCCGTGATTGGCACGCGCGGCACTTACCGCGTGAACATGCGCCACGGCGTGTCGCGCCTGCGTTCGGGCTTGCGTCACACCTTGGGCATCATTTTCCATGATGCGAGCTGAACGCTAGCGGCGGCGCTTGAGTTTCCATGATTACATGGCATGATGGCTACTCCCTGTCACTTTTCATTGCTGCCATGTCCGCGTTGCTCCGCCTGTTGTGCCTGTTGACCATGTTTTTGCTGCCCGCAGCCCATGCGGACGAGGGCGTGCCCGCGCTCGTTGCGGAGGCCGCATCCGTCGTGGCGCCATCGCAGCTTGCTGCGGCCAGGACGGCGCCGCTGATGTTTGCCAACCGCAAGGTATTTGTCTTCCGCGCCGCGCTGGCCGGCTATCCGCCCGATGAGCGTGCCATCGGGGCGCAGCGTCGTCTGGACAGCGTGCTGGCGAAGAATGGTCCCTTGCAGACGAGCACGCGCATGATTCCCGAAGGCACGCAAGTGCTGCTCGACGGCGTGCAACTGTTCGTCGTCGTGCCTGGCGACGTCAACCAGCTGGCCGGCGACACGACGGAAAGCGTGGCGAAAACGGCGGCCGGCGAGCTGAGCAAGGCTGTGCTCGACTACCGCGAACAGGGCAGCTGGCGCTACCTGGCGATTGCCGCCGCCGTGTGCGCCGTCGCTACGCTCGTGTTCTGGCTCGTGTGGATGGGCCTGACGCGTTTGCACCATTGGGCCAAGCGCCGCAGCGGTGTGTTGCTGGCCTCGCGCCTGCGCGACGTGCGCCTGAAAAACGTGCGCGTGCTCGACGCCGAACACTACATCGCCTTCGCGTATCAACTGCTGAGCGCCGTGCTGTGGGGCTTGCGTCTGATGGCCACCTATCTGTGGGCCGCCTTCGTACTGGGGCGCTTGCCGTACACGCGCTCGTGGGGCGAAAGCCTGAGCGGCTATTTGTTCGATGTGGCGGCCGACGTCTTCCACGCCATCATCGGCGCCTTGCCGGGGCTGGTGCTGGTCTGCGTGATTTTCGCCATCGCGCGCCTGATCGCCGCCACGGCCGCCTCGCTGTTCAAGCGCGTGGAAAGCGGCGAATTGCAAATCGGCTGGCTCGACAAGGACACGGCCCTGCCGACGCGCCGCATCGCCAGCGTGGTGATCTGGCTGTTCGCGCTGGCCATGGCGTATCCATATCTGCCCGGCTCGCACACGGCCGCCTTCCAGGGCCTGTCCGTGCTGGTCGGCCTGATGGTGTCGATCGGCGCGTCGAGCATCGTGGGCCAGGGCGCCAGCGGCCTGATCCTGATGTACACGCGTGCCCTGCGCAAGGGAGAATATGTGCGCGTGGGCGACAGCGAGGGTACCGTGGTCGACGTGGGCATGTTCGAGACGCGTTTGCGTACGGGCCTGGGCGAAGAGGTCGCCTTGCCGAACGCGTGGGTGATGTCGCAAACGACAAAGAACTATTCGCGCGCCCAGCCCGGCGGCGGCTTCGTGCTCGACTCCACCGTCACCATCGGCTACGCCACGCCATGGCGGCAAGTGCACGCCATGCTGGAACTGGCCGCCTCGCGCACGCCGGAACTGTCGACCACGCCAAAACCGTACGTGATGCAGCTGGCGCTGCAGGATTATTATGTGCAATACCGCCTCGTCGCCTACGCCAGCGCCGAAGTCCCCCGCCAGCGTGCCGAAGTACTGAACCGCTTGCACCAGAATATCATCGATGTCTTCAACGAATTCGACGTGCAGATCACGTCGCCGCACTACATCGATGATCCGAAAGAGTCGCAGGTGGTGCCGCCGGAGGAATGGTTCAGGGCGCCGGCGAGGCGGGGGGAGGAAGATAAATGACGTCGGACTATGGGAGGGATGGATGGGGTGGGCAGATTTCAGTGCGCCACTCCTGCATGTCGCTGCTAATAGGAATGACTTGCTGACCGTCAGCAGCCGTAGCTTTCACGCAGAATTCTCCTTGATAGCCATAGGTTGGATCGGATGGATCTTTGGGGCGGCCATTCAGGAATACGCTATAGAAATGTCCGGGTATCAGCTTTCCAGCGCGTATGCCCGTCGCACCGGTAGGCACGTTTCCATAGCGGATGCATGTGCTGGCACGGATGGATAAGGGCATGTCTGGCGGTAGGGAGAACCCCCATACTTCCTTTACCGGTTGCACGGACATGTCAGAAACCATGAGTGCGCCAAGAAATGGCAGGCCATTGCGTGCCTCTTCTTTTTTTGTAATGGAGAAGCAGGGCATGCCGTTGACAGAGTGAATGAGGGCATCAGCGATGCGCGACCACGCCGAGGCATCGATAGCCGTCAGGGTGGCAAGCAGGAATAGCAGCGTGTGACGATATGGCATGGCGACCCTCGCACTATCTGATGAGCGAATGTTCTGGACAGATTTCATCTATCCAGGCTTGGCTATCGCTGTCGATACGGAGAATTTTTCGCTCCCCGGAGATGCCGGTGATTAAGCAAAATTTCCCCACGTAACCGCGAGTAGGGTCCGATGGATCGGCTGGCCCACCGTTCAGAAAGACGTCATACATGCGCCCCGTTTTCAGTGGCGGGGCTTTGGGTGGTTTGACCTCTGCTGTTGCTGGTGCAACTCCATACAGAAGACAGGACTTGGCATGCACAGGAATAGTCGCTGCGCCCGGTAAAAGAAAGGACCATACTTTGACTGCTGGCTTGACGGATACATCTGTCAGTACGACCGCACTAATCTGCGGAACCCCGTTACGCGCTTCTTCCTTTTCAGAAATAGAGAAACAGGGAGTGCCATTTTTTAGCTGTACTTCCGCGTATGCCATGCGGGACATGCCGAAAGCGTCATGGTATGTCAAACAAAGGCTCATGCTCAGCATTACGGCCAGGCAGATTTGCCTTGCTTTTCCTATCTTTAAAAAACTCATGTAGTACCTCTTCATAAAGTTTTAGTGAGTGTTGATATTTAGGTTGACGCATTGCGTCTGGATCTTTTAAGTACTTCAATGTGTGATAGTCGGCGAGCAGATCACCCTGGGCTTCCATGTTGTAGTCTGATAATTTTTTCTTCGGAAGTAGCACATACTTGTAATCCAAACCTAGCCTGACAAGTCCCCGTATCGCTACTGGATAATTCAATTGATGCTGCCAAACATGCACCATTTCATGCATGAACCAGTTTTTTGGCCTTGGTTTCTCCTTTGAGAAGTCCTTTCGGAATTCCGACTCATGAAAATACATCTCCCCATCCGGTGTCATGGCCACATTTTTGGGCTGCAAGCCAAACCATAGATACGGCTCCCCATGCACCTTGACCTTGTCGTAGTCGATCGCATCCTGGAACAGCATCCACGCCATGTCGATCTCGCCCTTGGTCAGCGGGCGAACCTTGTCCTTCACTTTGACCTGTTTCACGGACGAACCGACATCCTTGTCGGTCGTCTTGATGCCTTCCAGCTGAATGACCTTGACCGCAGGCGCAGCGTGTTTTGGCGCGGCGGCGCAGCATGGTGATTTATCCGCGTGCGGCAGGAATTCGGCCTGGATGATTTGCGCCTCAAGCTTGCTGGTGACGCGCCCCGTGCGCCCCTTCGCATCCGTCGTGCCCGTCCACGTTTCGCCATTGCTCAAGGTGAGCCGGTAGTCGGCGTGCGCCAGCGGCACGTCGGCTTGCGAGACGAATTCCAGCTGCTCGTCATAACCGCAGCACCAGCATTCGTCGGGCTGGCCGGCCAGGCGGTGCAGTTCGCAGCCGCTTGTCGCGTTGCGCAGGGTGGCGCCCAGCACGGGCTGGCCACCGGCGCTGAAGGTGACGATCATGCTGTCGAAGCGCGCGCCCAGGCTGCTCTTCTGGTGCGCCACGAGCTTGAAGAACACGTCGCACGCGGTGGTGCTGATGACATGGTGCCTGGCCATGGGGTATTCCACCTGAAAACCTCAGCGTAGACCTGTGGAGCCTTGCAAGTATTGACTGGGCGCAAGGCCTGCGCGCTTGCGTTAAGATGCCGGGCGTTTCAATGAGAAGAAAGAGTCCCCATGTCCAGTCCATCCAACATCGAATCCTCCCGCACCGCCCGCAGCTTGGCCGCCGCCCTGGTCGGCGATCCGTTCTACCGCACCGTCACGGTGGCGTGCGGCGACGACGAGGCGGCGCGGCACGCCATGCTGGAAGCCTACTTCGCGCTGGCGCTGGCCGAGGGGTGGCAGGCGGGGCGCGTCGATATGGCGGATGACGCGGGCAATGGCGCCGCCATCTGGACGACGGATACGCCGGCGGCCGTGCGCCAGGCCGCGTATGCGCAACGCGAACCCGCCTTGCACGCGTTGCTGGGGGAGCGCGGCTTCGCGCATTTCACGGCCATCGTCTGGAACATGGAACACGCGCTGGCGCCGTATGGTCTGCAGGACGCCTGGTATCTGTCGATCGCCGGCATTGATCCCGCAGCACAGGGCCGGGGACTGGGCGCGTCCGTACTGGCGCCTGGCCTGGCGGCCGTCGATGCGGCTGGTGCCGCGTGCTTCCTGGAGACGTATAACGAACGCAGCCTGCCGTTCTATGCCCGCCTGGGCTTCGTGGTGGCGGGGCGGTACGCGGAAGCTGTCACGGGCTGCGATTACTGGCTGATGGTAAGGGAGCCTCACGCTGCCTGATTGACCATTTTGCTAATTTCTATACACTCGTCTTTTTATTCAAGACCTGGAGATGGAAATGCCGACCCCGCGCCGCACCCTGCTCGTTCTCGCCTGCCTGGGCGCCCTGACCCACGTCTACGCCCATGCCGATACCGTCATCGACAACGCCAACGGCTACACGCTCAATGCTGCCGGCAAGGTGGTGCGCTTCACGGCGCTGGCCTTTGACGATGCGGGCAAACTGCTCGCCGTCGGCAGCGCCGCGCAGGTGAAACGCAAGGCGGCCAAGGGCGCCCTGCACGTCGACGTGCAGGGAAAAACCGTGCTGCCGGGCCTGATCGACGCGCATGGCCACGTGTTCGGCCTGGGGACGATTGCCAGCGGCGTGATGTTGTACGGTTCGTCCTCGCTGCCGGCCGCCGTGCAAGCCGTGGGCGACTTCGCGCGCGCGCATCCGGATCGCAGCTGGGTCGTCGGCAATGGCTGGAACCAGGAAATCTGGAAGCTGGGGCGCTTTCCCACGGCTTTGGAACTCGATGCGGCGGAAAGCGCGCGGCCCGTGTGGCTGCGCCGGGTCGACGGCCACGCGGGCTGGGCCAACAGCCGCGCGCTGGCGCTGGCCGGCATCACGCGCGCCACGCCAGATCCGGCGGGCGGCAAGATCGAACGCGACGCGGACGGCAATGCCACCGGCGTGCTGGTCGACAATGCCATGGACTTGATGGACGCCGTGCTGCCCAAGCCGGGCGACGTGGAAAACCGCGCCGCCCTCGATGGCGCGCTGGCGCAGCTGTCGCAGGTGGGCCTGACCAGCGTGCACGATGCGGGCATCGGCCAGATGCAGGACCGGCTGTTCCGCGACTACGCGGACCATGGCAAGCTGACGGTGCGCGTGTACGGCATGATTGCCGACACGACGGAAGACTTTGACGCGCTGTCGAAAAACGGCCCCTTAAATAGTTATGCGCGCGACCTGTACGCCCTGCGCGCCGTGAAACTGCTGTCCGACGGCGCCCTGGGCAGCCGCGGCGCGGCCCTACTGGCGCCGTACAGTGACGATCCGTCCACCAGCGGCCTGCTGTTCTTCAAAGATGACGCCATGCGCGCGAAGATGGAAAAAGCCATGCGGGCCGGCTACCAGGTGAACGTGCATGCCATCGGCGACGCGGGCAACCACCAGATCCTCGACGGCTATGCCGCCTTGACCGCGCAATACCGCAGCGTGGGCCTGCGCCACCGCATGGAGCATGCGCAGGTGGTGCAATTGAGCGACATCCCCCGTTTCAAGGCGCTGGGCATCGTGCCATCGATGCAGCCGACGCACGCCACGTCCGACCAGAACATGGCGGAGCAGCGCGTGGGCCACGAGCGCATCAAGGGCGCGTATGCGTGGCGCACCTTCCTTGCGCAAGGCTCGCGCATCGCCTGCGGATCGGACTTTCCCATCGAGTCGCCTAACCCGTTCGAAGGCATCCACGCGGCCGTCACGCGGCAAAACAGCGAAGGATTCCCGGCCGGCGGCTGGTATCCCCAGCAAGCCATGACGGTGACGGAAGCGCTGCGCTGCTTCACCCTCGACGCGGCCTGGGCAGCGCACCAGGAAAAGGTCATCGGCAGCCTGGAAGCGGGAAAATGGGCGGACTTCGTCGTCGTCGACCAGGACCTGTTCACCGTCGCGCCGGCCGCCATCGGCAAGACGCAGGTGCTGCAGACGTGGGTGGCGGGCAAGCGCGTGTACGAGAAAAAGTAGGCAGTTTTCGCTTGCAAAAATCTGTTGACTTGGTTGTATAGACAACCTATGCTGGGAGCACCAGAGCGGACCACGCATGTCCGCTCGCACCCTACGAGGAGACAGCATGAACAGCACAATGGACACCGATCCACGCTTTGATGCCAGCCGTACCATCCGCGCCCCGCGCGGCACGGTCATGGCTTGCAAGAGTTGGCAGGCCGAGGCGGCCTACCGCATGTTGCAAAACAATCTGGACCCGGAAGTGGCGGAAAATCCGCAGCACCTGGTCGTCTACGGCGGCATCGGCCGCGCGGCGCGCAACTGGGCCTGTTTCGACCAGATCCTCGCCTCGCTGCGCGAACTGGAAGACGACCAGACCTTGCTGATCCAGTCCGGCAAGCCGGTGGGCGTGTTCCAGACCCACGCGGATGCGCCGCGCGTATTGATCGCGAACTCCAACCTGGTGCCGAAATGGGCCAACTGGGAACACTTCAACGAACTCGATCGGCAAGGCCTGTTCATGTACGGCCAGATGACGGCCGGCAGCTGGATCTATATCGGCACGCAGGGCATCGTGCAGGGCACGTATGAAACCTTCGCCGAAGCGGGCCGCCAGCACTTTGGCGGCGATTGGGGCGGGCGCTGGATTCTGACGGCGGGCCTGGGCGGCATGGGCGGCGCGCAGCCGCTGGCCGCCACCATGGCGGGCGCCGTCTCGCTCAATATCGAATGCCAGCAAAGCAGTATCGATTTCCGACTGCGCACGCGCTACCTGGACAAGCAGGCGGCCAGCCTGGATGAAGCCCTGGAGCTGGTCAAGTACCACACCGAACGCAAGGAAGCGATCTCCATTGGCCTCTTGGGCAACGCGGCCGAAGTGCTGCCGGAACTGGTGCGCCGCGCGAAAGCGGGCGGCCTGGTGCCGGACATGGTGACGGATCAGACCTCCGCGCATGACCTGGTCAACGGCTACCTGCCGCGTGGCTGGAGCGTGTCGGACTGGAAGGCGGCGCAGCAAGACCCGCAGCGCCACGCGCGCCTGACGGTGGCCGCCGCCGATTCCTGCGCCGCCCACGTGCAGGCCATGCTCGATTTCCACGCCATGGGCGTGCACACCGTCGATTACGGCAATAACATCCGCCAGGTGGCGTTCGACCAGGGCGTGCAGAACGCCTTCGACTTCCCCGGTTTCGTGCCCGCGTATATCCGCCCGCAGTTTTGCGAAGGACGGGGCCCGTTCCGCTGGGTGGCCCTGTCGGGCGATCCGGAAGACATCTATAAAACGGATGCCAAGATCAAGGAGCTGTTCCCGCACCACACGCAGGTGCACCACTGGCTGGACATGGCGCGCGAGCGCATCGCCTTCCAGGGCCTGCCGGCGCGCATCTGCTGGCTGGGACTGGGCGAGCGCCACATCGCCGGCCTGGCCTTCAACGAGATGGTGCGCACGGGCGAACTGAAGGCGCCCATCGTCATCGGCCGCGACCACCTCGATACGGGCTCCGTCGCCAGCCCGAACCGCGAAACGGAAAGCATGAAGGATGGCACGGATGCCGTTTCCGACTGGCCGCTGCTCAACGCCATGCTGAACACGGCCGGCGGCGCCACCTGGGTCTCGCTGCACCATGGCGGCGGCGTGGGAATGGGGTATTCTCAGCATGCGGGCATGGTCATCGTGGCCGACGGCAGTGAAGCGGCGGCGAAACGCCTGGCCAGGGTGCTGGTCAACGACAGCGGCTCGGGCGTGATGCGCCATGCCGATGCCGGCTACGAAACAGCGGCCGCCTGCGCCAAGCGCAACAATCTGAACCTGCCGATGCTTAATACGAAGTGAAAGCAAACATGACACAGCACTCCAAAAGTTGGACCCTGAAACCGGGCGCGATGACCCTGGGCGACCTGCGCGCCGTGTGGGCCGCCCCCGCGAAACTGATCCTCGCCGCCGAGGCCTATCCCGTCATCGAGGCGTCGGCCGCCGCCGTGCAAGCCATCGTCGCCAAGGGCGATGCGGCGTATGGCATCAACACGGGCTTCGGCTTGCTGGCCAAGACGCGCATCCCCGATGAAAAGCTGGAGCAATTGCAGCGCAACCTGATCCTGTCGCACTCTGTCGGCACGGGTGAACTGCTGTCGGACGCCGTCGTGCGCCTGATCATGCTGATGAAGATCGGCAGCCTGGCGCGCGGCTATTCCGGCGTGCGCCCGCTGATTGTCGACACCCTGATCGCCCTGTACAACGCGGGCATCATGCCGGCCATTCCCGCCAAGGGCTCCGTCGGCGCCTCGGGCGACCTGGCGCCGCTGTCGCACATGACCCTGGCCATGCTGGGCGTGGGCGACGTGCGCGTCAACGGTGAATTTATGGCGGCGCCCGAAGCGCTGGCGCAGGCGGGCATTGCGCCCGTGGTGCTGGCGGCGAAAGAGGGCCTGGCGCTGATCAACGGCACGCAAGTGTCGAACGCGCTGGCGCTGCATGGCCTGTTCATGGCCGAACGCTTGCTGGAAGCGGCCATGGTCACGGGCGCGCTGTCGCTCGACGCGGCCAAGGGCAGCGACTCGCCTTTCGACGCGCGCGTGCATGCCGTGCGCGGGCAGCCGGGGCAGATCCTGGCCGCGCAGATGTACCGCCAGCTGGTGGCGCACAGCGCCATTCGCGCCTCGCACCTGGAAGGCGACGAGCGCGTGCAGGATCCGTACAGCCTGCGCTGCCAGCCACAAGTCATGGGTGCCTGCCTGGACCTGATTGGTAACGTCGGCCGCACCCTGCTGATCGAAGCCAATGCCGTCACGGACAATCCGCTGATCTTCCAGGATGGTCCCAACGGCCAGGCGGAAATCGTCTCGGGCGGTAATTTCCATGCCGAGCCGGTGGCTTTTGCGGCCGACACCCTGGCGCTGGCGATTTCTGAAATCGGCGCGCTGGCCGAGCGCCGCATCGCGCTGCTGATCGATGCGACCCTGTCCGGCCTGCCACCGTTCCTCGTGCGCGACCCGGGCGTCAATTCCGGCTTCATGATCGCCCATGTGACGGCGGCCGCGCTGGCGTCGGAAAACAAGTCGCTCGCGCATCCGGCCAGCGTCGACAGCCTGCCGACGTCCGCCAACCAGGAAGACCATGTGAGCATGGCCACGTTCGCCGGGCGCCGCCTGGACGACATGGCGCACAACACGGCCGTCATCGTCGGCATCGAGCTGCTGGCCGCCGCGCAGGGCATCGACTTCCACCGTCCGCTGAAAACCTCGCCGCACCTCGAACATGTGCACCAGCAGCTGCGCCAGAAAGTGCCGTTCTTCGACGCCGACCGCTTCTTCGCGCCCGATATCGAAGCGGCCAAGCAGATGGTGCTGCAGGGTGAGTTGAGCAGCACGTGCAAGAATTTGTTCGCCCCGCTGTACGCCTGAGCAGGCGCAAGGAGACAGGCATGGAATTCCGCTTCAACGAAGGCAGCATCCCGTTGCTGGTGTCGATGCCCCACGTGGGCACCGACATACCCGACGATATCGCCGCGCGCATGACGCCGCAGGCCATGATCAAGGCCGATACGGACTGGCATCTGCGCGAGCTGTATGGCTTTTTGCAGGAGATGGATGCGTCGGTGCTGTCGGCGCGCTGGTCGCGCTACACCATCGACTTGAATCGCCCGCAAGAAGACACGAATCTGTATCCGGGCCAGGATACGACGGGCTTGCTGCCCAACGATACCTTCCACCGCGAGCCGCTGTACCTGGCTGGCAAGGAGCCCGATGTGCAGGACGTGCAGCAGCGCCTGCGGCGCTACTGGGCGCCGTATCATGCGCAGTTGCGCGCGGAACTGGACCGCCTGCTGCGCGCGCATGGCGCCGTGGTGCTGTGGGATGCCCATTCCATCGCCTCGCATGTGCCGCGCTTCTTTGACGGCAAGCTGCCCGACCTGAATTTTGGCACGGCTGATGGCGCCAGCTGCGATGCGGGCCTGACGTCCGCCGTGGTCGATATCGCGCGCGCGCAGGATGCATTTACCGTGGCGCTGAATGGCCGCTTCAAAGGGGGGCACATCACACGCCATTACGGCCAGCCGGCCGGCCGCGTGCATGCGATCCAGCTGGAGATGTGCCAGTGCCTGTACATGAATGAACCTGGCATGGATGACGCGGCGCCATTCGGCTACCGGCCCGACCTGGCGGCACAGGTGCAGCCGCTGCTGCGCCAGATGATGGCAGCGGCCGTGGCATGGGTGGCGCGTTGAGCGGCTGTCTGTTCGCGCGCCATGCGCTGCTGCCGCAAGGCTGGCGCCGCGACGTGCTGCTGGAGTGGGATGCGGCCGGCGATCTGACGGCGGTGACCGACAATGCCGCGCCGCCGCCCGGCGCGGAAGTGGCCGAATATGTTTTGGCCGGCATGGTCAACCTGCATTCGCACGCGTTCCAGCGGGCGCTGGGCGGCATGACGGAAGTCGCCGGTGACGGGCCGGATAGTTTCTGGACCTGGCGCGACCTGATGTACCGGTTCGCGCGCCACATCACGCCGGAGCAGATGGAAACCATCGCCGCCCAGCTGTTTGCGGAATGCCTGCGCCATGGCTACACGGCCGTGTGCGAATTCCACTACCTGCAGCGCGATGCGGCCGGTGCGCTGTATGCGCGCCCTGCCGAAACGGCCGAACGGGTGCTGGCCGCGGCGCGCCTCAGCGGCATCGGCGTGACCATGCTGCCCGTGCTGTACAGCCATGCTGGTTTCGGCGCACAGCCCCTCAAACCCGAGCAGGCGCGCTTTCGCACCGGTGCGGACGACGTGCTGCGCATTGTCGAAGCGCTGGCGCCGCAGCGTGGCGGGCAGGTGGAGGTGGGCTTTGCGCCCCACTCGCTGCGCGCGGCCGGCGTGGCGCAGATTCGCGAAGTGGCGCAAGCGCTGCCCGCAGAGCGTCCCATCCATATCCACATCGCCGAGCAGCCGGGCGAAGTGCGCCAGTGTCTGGACTACAGCGGCCGGCGCCCGGTGCAGTATTTGTACGATCAGATCGACGTCGATGCGCGCTGGTGCCTCGTGCATGCGACGCATGTGCAGCCCGATGAAGTGGCGCTGATGGCGGCCAGCGGCGCCGTGGCGGGCCTGTGTCCGACGACGGAAGCGAACCTGGGCGACGGCTTGTTTCCGCTGGCCGAATTCATCGCCGCCGGCGGGCGTTTTGGCGTCGGCAGCGACAGCCACGTGTCGCAGTCGCCGGTGGAAGAATTGCGCTGGCTCGAATATGGCCAGCGCCTGCAACGCCAGCAACGCAATGTGGCCGCCACGGCAGATGAACGCCACGTGGGAGATTACCTGTGGCAGGCGGCCCTGCAGGGCGGCGCGCAGGCGTCCGGGCGCAAGCTCGGTGCGCTGGCGCCCGGCTGCCGCGCCGACTTGCTGGTGCTCGACGACGCGCATGTGAACCTGTGCGGCGTGGCCATCGCCGATGTGCTGGGCAGCGTACTTTTCTGCGGCAACGACAAGCTGGTGCGCGACGTGCTGTGCGGCGGCCAGTGGCAGGTGCGCGATGGGCGCCACGTGGCGCAGGACGCCATCGCCGCCGCCTACAAGCGCACCCTGGCGCAACTGAGGGCGCTCTGATGGCGACCTTCATCCCGCACGAATGCCTGCGCGCCGCGCCGTGGAAAAACGGCGGTGGCAGCACGACGGAAATCGCCATTGCTCCCCCCGGCGCCGGCTTCGATGATTTCGACTGGCGTATCAGCCTGGCGACGATCACGGCCAGCGGGCCGTTTTCCAGCTTTCCCGGCATCGACCGCAGCCTGATGCTGGTCGATGGCGACAGCGTGCAACTGACGTTCGACGGCGCGCGCAAGGTGGTCTTGAACGCTACGCAACCGATGCTGTGGTTTCCCGGCGAGGCGGCCGTGGAGGCGCAGGTCAAGGGAACGACGACGGATTTCAATGTGATGACGCGGCGCGACCGCTGCCGCCACCAGCTGGAAAAAATCACGGCCCCGTGCCGGCTGGTACGGCGCAGCGCGGCGACCTTGCTGTTTGTCGCCGGCGAAGGCCACGTGCTGGCGCGCGGCGCGGAACAGCAGTTCGCGCTGGCCCGTTATGACGCGCTGCTGCTCGATGCCGACGATGCGTCGGAGTGGCGGCTCGACGCCTTGCAGCGTTCGGCCGTGTTGTGCGTCGACCTGTTCACCTAGGAGAGAAAAGCCATGCAAGACTGGGATATGGTCATCCATAACGTCCACCTGGCCACGATGGAACACGGTTATGGCGAATTGCTCGATGCGGCCATCGCCGTCAAGGATGGCCGCATCGCGTGGTTCGGCCCCGGCGACGAGCTGCCGGCCAGCGGCGCCGTGCTGCACGATGGTCAGGGTTGCTGGCTGACGCCCGGCCTGATCGACTGCCATACGCACATCGTCCATGCGGGCAACCGCAGCGACGAATTCGAGGCGCGCCTGAATGGCGCCAGCTATGAAGACATCAGCCGCGCCGGCGGCGGCATCATGTCCACCGTGCGCGCCACCCGCGCGGCCAGCGATGACGAGTTGCTGCGGCAAAGCCTGCCCCGCGTGCTGGCGCTGCTGGCCGAGGGCGTGACGACCCTGGAGATCAAGTCCGGTTATGGTCTCGACGCGGACAGCGAGGCGAAGATGCTGCGCGTGGCGCGCAGGATAGGGCAACAGCTGCCCGTATCTGTGCGCACCACCTTCCTCGGCGCGCACGCGCTGCCGCCCGAATATGCGGGCCAGGCCGACGCGTATATCGACCTGCTGTGCGCGCAGATGCTGCCGAAGCTGGCGGGCGCTGGACTGGTCGACGCCGTCGACGCGTTTTGCGAGCGCATCGGCTTTACGCCGGCGCAGACTGAAAGGGTGTTCGAGGCGGCGCGCGCCTTGAATCTGCCCGTGAAACTGCATGCGGAGCAGCTGTCGGACCTGGGCGGCGCGGCGCTGGTGGCCCGTTACGATGGCCTGTCGGCCGACCATCTGGAATTCCTGTCGGAAGAGGGTGTGGTCGCCATGGCGCAACATGGCACGGTGGCCGTGCTGCTGCCGGGCGCGTATTACTTTTTGCGCGAAACGCAGCCGCCGCCGGTGGCGGCTTTGCGCGCGGCCGGCGTGCCGATGGCCGTGTCCACCGATTGCAACCCGGGCACGTCGCCGATGACGTCCCTGCTGCTGGCGATGAACATGGCGTGCACCCTGTGGCGCCTGACGCCGCAGGAAGCGCTGGCCGGCTGCACGCTGCATGCGGCGCGCGCGCTGGGCTTGCAGCATGAAACGGGCAGCCTGGCGGTGGGCAAGCGCGCCGATTTTGCCCTGTGGCGCATCGCGCGCCCGGCCGACCTGGCGTATGCGCTGGGCCTGAACCCGTGCGCGGGCGTGGTGCATGGCGGTGTCTGGCGCGCGCCGGTGGTAAGCTTGCCGGATTGATCATCCGTCCTGGAGCGCCGCGTGCGTGTTGTTTACCTGTTGTTGTTGCTGGTCTTTGCCGCCGCGCCCATGTCCTCCCTTGCCCAGGATGGCGGCACCCTGAAGGTGGGCTCGAAGCGCTTCACGGAATCGTACATCCTCGGCGAAATCATCCAGCAGAGCGCCGCGCCGCACGTCAAGGCGCAGCACCGCCAGGGCCTGGGCAACACGGCCATCGTGCTCGCTGCGCTGCAGGCGGGCAGCATCGACGTGTATGCCGAATACATGGGCACCATCGGCAGCGAAATCCTCAAGCACGACAAAGCCATCGACCTGGCGCAGATGCGGCGCGAGCTGGCGACGCTGGGCTTGGGCGTGGCCGTGCCGCTGGGCTTTAACAATACCTATGCGCTGGCCGTGCGCAGCGATGAAAAAACCATCGCCAGCCTGGCGCAGCTGGCCCAGCACCCGGCCCTGACATTCGGCCTGTCGCATGAATTCATCGGCAGGGTCGATGGCTGGCCGGGCCTGGCCGCCCGCTATGGCTTGCCGCAGCGCCCGCGCGGGCTCGATCACGGCATCGCTTATGAAGCGCTGGCGCAGCGCCAGGTGGACGTGATCGACATCTATTCGACGGACGCGAAGATACGCCAGTACGGCTTGCGCGTGCTGGCCGACACGCAGCAGTATTTTCCCCGCTACGACGCCATGCTGCTGTACCGGCTCGACGTGCCGCAGCGCTTTCCCGCCGCCTGGCTGGCGCTGCAAGGCTTGCAGGGGCGTATCAGCGAGAGCGACATGATCGCCATGAATGCGGCCGTGGAAATCGATGGCAAGACTTTTTCCGACGTGGCGCGCCAGTGGCTGGCGTCCGGCACGCAGGCGAACAAACCGGCCGCCACGCGCAGCAAGCTGCTCGATAAAATCATCGGCGACGATTTGTGGACACTGACGCGCCAGCATCTGACCCTGGTGCTGCTGTCGGTGGCACTGGCGTGCGTGATCGGCATTCCGCTGGGCGTGCTGGCGGCGTTTTCGGCGCCGCTGCGGCAAACGGTGCTGGCCTTCGTCGGCGTGCTGCAGACGGTGCCGTCGCTGGCCCTGCTGGCGATATTGATCCCCGTGCTGGGCATGATCGGCACCGTGCCGGCACTGGTGGCCCTATTCGTGTATGCCTTGCTGCCCATCGTGCGCAACACGTGCACGGGCATCTTGCAGGTACCGCAAGGCTTGCGCATGGCGGCGCTGGCGCTGGGCTTGAGCAAGCGCGACCGCTTGCTGCACGTGGACTTGCCGCTGGCCTTGCCCGTCATGCTGGCGGGCGTGAAAACGGCGGCCGTGATGAGCGTGGGCACGGCCACCATCGCCGCCTTCATCGGCGCGGGCGGTTATGGCGAACGCATCACCATCGGCCTGGCGCTGAACGACAACGACATGCTGCTGGCCGGCGCGATCCCCGCAGCCGTGCTGGCCCTGCTGACGCAAGGCTTGTTCGAACTGGTGGAGCGCTGGGCCGTGGCCGGCCGGCAGCACTGACGGCATCACGGTTACAGCGAGTGCAGTTTGGAGCGCACCGAGACGACGGCCTGGTGCAGGATGCGTTCAGCCTGGAAGTCGTTCTCGCGCTGTTCGGCGATGGCTTGCAAGTCGCGCGTATAGCGCTCCAGGCGGGAGCGCAGGTAGGCGCGGTAGATTTTCATGACGAGCGGTTTGGCAGAAACATTCATGATGTGGCTCCCAGGTGCGTAATGATGCGTTCATTTTGTGTGAGCGGAATGCCGCCACTTTGCGCCATATCAAATGCCATGACCCCGTCAAATTGGCGTGTTTGACATTGCACAATGCCCGCCAGGGCGAAGATGCCACACTGAATCTTCCCTGCTCGCCTGGTCATCATCAGGTGCCGCAGGCCCTGATTCCTTCAAGCATATTCAAGGAGCGTCGCATGGTCATTTTTGCCGTGGTTGCTGGCTGCATCGCCTGCCTGACAGTGTACCAAATCTATAGAAAATCGCAGGGTGGCGGTGGGGTTGCGCAACAACATATCGGCTTGCACGGCACATTGATTGAACCACGGAAATAATCAGTGTCTTTCAAGCGACACTTGGTGAAACTTGGTTAGCAGATTTAAGTCAAATGTAAGGCCCGGTAAGCAAATGTAAAGGTCTGCGCCATCGTAAGCGGCAGCGTTTATATTGATAACCGTTGATTGCATTCTCCCCCTCCCACTTGACAATGGGTTCTACCCCGCGGTGCCGCTAGCCCGCGGGGATTTTTTTTGGGCAATTGGTTTATGCAGATATCGGCGTACCCGCCGACAATTGCGTCAAGGCATCTCCAGCGACCCGGCAGATGCGCCAGTCCGGCATCACGTCCGCGCCCATGCCCTTGTAGAAATTGATCGCGTTTTCATTCCAGTCCAGCACCGACCATTCGAAGCGGCCGCAATCGCGTTCGACGGCCAGTTGCGCCAGCGCTACCAGCATCTGCTTGCCATAACCTTTGCCGCGCACGGATTGCTTTACATACAGGTCTTCCAGGTACAAGCCCTTGCGGCACAGGAAAGTGGAAAAATTATGGAAGAACAGGGCAAAGGTCACCACTTCGCCATTTTCCGTGCCGACCAGCGCTTCGCATGCGGGGTGGGCGCCGAACAGGCTGTCGTGCAACATGGATTCCCTGGCGATCATCATGTGTTCGAGTTTTTCAAACACGGCCAGTTCGTGGATCATGCCAAAGATGGCGGCCACGTCGGATGCGGTCGCGGGACGGATGGCGAGGGAGGAAGAGGTGCTCATGTTGCCTTTGTGGATGGAGTGGTGGAAAGGGAAGCGATGGTACTCGTCTTGCGCGCCCCCGACGTCAGGGCCCAGGCCACGCTGGACAGGCACAGCACCATGCCCACCCATTCGATGGCGGCGGGCCGGTAGTGTTCGAACTGCACCGACAGCAGGACGGAAATGACGGGCGTGACGACGCCGATGTACACGGTCTTTTGCGTGCCGATGCGGGCGATTAAGGTGAAATAGGCGCTGAAGGCGATCACCGAACCGAAGATGGCCAGGTACACCAAGCCCATCCAGTAACTGGGGCGCGCGGGCAATTGCCAGGACTGGCCCGTGGCGATGGCCCAGGCGGCCACCATCAAGGTGCCCCACAGCATGGTCCAGGCCATGGTCAGCATCACGTTGCCGGAATGTTCGCGCACTTTCATGACGAGGGCGTTGCCTGCCGTGCTCGACACGGTTGCCACCAGCGCCAGGATAAAGCCCAGCAGAAAATGGCCATTGCCGCCGCCCAGAATATCTTGCAGCGCCGCGCCGATGGACTGGTAAAACAGCAGCACGATGCCGCAGATGGCGACGAATGCCGCGCAGCAGGTGCTCCAGGTGATCGGTGTGCCGAAAGCGATGCGGTTGAGCAACGGCGTCCAGAACACCATCAGCGCAAACAGCACGCTGACAAGGGCCGAGACCAGGTATTGCTCCGAGCTGTAGGTGCACACATAGCTGAGGGCGAACGAGGCCAGTCCCTGCAGCAGCATCCATTTTTGCGCGCGCCAAGGCAGGCGCAAGCGGTCGCCGCGCACGGCGCACCAGGCAAACAGGGTGGCGGACGCGAGGCCGAAGCGGTAGACCACGGAAACGGCGGGGGCGACATCGCCCAGCTGCAAGGTGATGGCCCAGAAGGTGGAGCCCCAGATCAGGCAGGCAATGATGAACAGGAGAGGAGAGGACATCGCGCAAGTATACGGGCATCGCGCGTCCCGGTCGAGTTTGGCAAATGCGCAGGCAGACATTGAGCCAGCGCAGTGCTTCTGGAAAATGTTGAATTTATGAAAATATTTACTTTATTATCAAGTAAATATTTTCTGAATTGCATTTTTGAAGGGGACCGCCATGCCAGCCTCACTGCAGATCAAAGTATGGAGCGTGCTTGTGTATGTCGTCGTGACGGCTGTGATTGCCATCTGGCTGCACCCTTCCGCCTTGCTCGCTGCCGGCGCATTCGGCTGAGCGCATGCGCCGGCAAGCGGATCAATGCGTGACGCGGGTCTTGCGGCCATCGGACAGCAGGCGCACGCGCTCGCCCGGGCGGAACAGCTCGTCGGCGTCCTGCACGATGGCGCGCATGTCGCCATTGTCCAGGCGCACGGTGATTTCCAGGCCGGCCTTGTTCGAGGCATTCGCTTCGATGCTCTTGCCGGCCATGCCGCCGGCGACGGCGCCGAGGATGCTGGCCGCGATGGCGCCTTTGCCGCCGCCGATAGTCGAGCCGGCCACACCGCCCAGCGCCGCGCCAGCCAACACGCCCGTGCCCGTTTCACCCTTGTCGATGGTTACCTGGCGCACGGATTCAACCGTACCCATGCGAACCGATTGTTCATTCTGCGCCTGGCGCGCATTGTAGACATTTGCCGAGTTCGGTTGTACGGCGCAGCCGGCCAGGGTGGCGAGCAATGCCACTGCAATAATTGGTGCTTTCATGTGGGACTCCCTTGGACAAAAGTTGCTTGCCGATTGCATCGACCGGCAGATGGTGATTTATCATAAGGACACTTGCCTCAGATAACTAGTTACGAATGGTAAAAATCTGTTACCAACTTTGCGTAAGCGCTTGCCGCTCAATACGCCAGCCGCAGGCGCCGGTATAAAAATCCCAGCACGAACAGCGGCCCCACCAGTAAAAAGCGCAAGTCGTCGAGGAACGACGGTTTCTTGCCTTCGATCTGGTGGCCGATGAACTGGCCTATCCAGGCCAGCACGAACAGTGCCAGCGACACGGGCAGGATGGTCAGCGCCGGCATGAGCAGCAGCAGGCCAAGCATGGCGGCCAGCATCGCCAGCATGCCCGCAGCAAACGGGCGCGACAGCTTGTAATAATAGTATAAGGCCAGAATACTGCCGAGCAGCGCCACGCTGGGATGCACGCTCCACAGCAGCCCCAGCAGGCTGAAAACGATCAGCGGCACGCACACGATGTGCACCCATTCATTGACGTGGTTGCGGTGGCTTTCGCCATACTGGGCCAGCAGGGTGTCGATGGTGCGCATGGGCGGTCTCTTGTGTCGGGAGGGTTGTGCGGGAATTCTACACCGTCGCGTGGCCGGGTAAAATGGTCCATCATTTTCCTTTTCGGAACGTTCATTTGAATAGCCCAGCCTTCTTGCCAGACGTTGCCGCCGACCCGCGCAAGCGCTGTTTCGACCCCGTCGTCAATGCCGATACGCGCTTGCTGATACTGGGCAGCCTGCCCGGAGAAAAATCGCTGGCCCACAGCCAGTACTATGCGCATCCGCAAAACAGGTTCTGGATGCTGCTGGGCGAAGTGCTGGGCGTTGAATTGAAGAGCCTGCCCTATGAAGAGCGCCTGGCGACCTTGCTGGCGCACGGCGTGGGCCTGTGGGATGTGGTGGCGCAGGCGCAGCGCACGGGCAGCCTGGACAGCAACATCCGCGCCCGCGACGACAACGACCTCGTGGCTCTGGCCGCCAGCCTGCCGCAGCTGCGCACGATCGCTTTCAATGGAGGCACGGCCGCGAAGCTGGGCATCAAGGTGCTGGGTGAACATGCGCAGCGCTACCGCATCGTCAGCTTGCCGTCGAGCAGCCCGGCCTATACCTTGGCGTATGCGCAGAAATTGCAGGCGTGGCTGGCTTTGCGTGGCTGATGTCAGGCGGCAAGCCCGTGCATGAGGCGCTGCGCCCGTTCTTGCCGGTACTGGCGCCGCCAGAACCAGGCGATGCAGATCAAGCCCAGCAGGGATGGCGCCAGCTGCGTCCAGGGCTGGCCCACGCGCAGCAGGTTGCCCGCGGCGGCGGAAAGCATGGCGAACAGCGAGGCGAGCAGCTTGTAGATATGTTCATAGCGCCACAATATGCCATGCCAGCGGCGGGGAAAGGCCCAGCGCGCGCCGTCGTAGACGAGGATGGTGGCCAGGCCGCCCAGCGATGACAGCACGACGATGGCTTGCTGTCCGGAAGCATCGTGCTGCAGGCGCAACAGGATCAACCCGCCGGCTACCAGCGCGGCTGCCGTCATCGCGCCATCGACGGCTTGCGGACCGGCATCGCGCGTGTAGACGGCGCGCCAACCGCTCAGCAACTGGTACAGCACCAGCACCGTCAGCACGGCAAAGACGGGACGATAGTCAAACAGCAGATTGCCGATGGCGGCAGTGATGCAGACCAGCAAGGTCAGCCACGCGAACAGCCTGCCGCGGCGGCGGTGCCGCGGCGTGCCCTTGGCTGCCGCCAGCAGGAAGAGCCCCAGGCCGATGGCGGCGCTGCCGGCCAGCACATGGGTGGCAATATTGATCAGTTGCGGCTGGGACATGCACATCTCCGGAAGGTGCGCCAGGCTGGTCGCACGCTAACGGGAGATGGTATCTTGATAACTGCCGCTTGTCGAGATGGCGGGGCAGGACTTACGCCGGCGCGTACGGCTGCGCTTCCAGCGGCTGTCCCTTGGCATCGAATTTCAGCGCCACGGACAGTTGCGTCACGCCGATGGTGGCCAGCGCATCGCAGATGTCGTCGACTTCGTCCTGCAGGTCGGCAGCCAGGTCCAGCGGCTTGTCGGCGCTGTGCAGCAGCTGGCCGTTTGCCGTGCTGACGTTGACGCGCAGCAGCATTTCGCCATGTTCATCGGCCGGGCCGACGACGACTGATACATCGCTGGCGTCGACTTTGTTTTCCGCCAAGGCATGGTTGATGCCGGACATCATTTGCAGCATCGCGTACTCGCTCATGCCTTGTTCCTTGCCGCCGTGGAACAAATCCTGGTACAGGAAGCTCACTTCCAGGGCGCTGCCGGCCGGCGCCATGCAGCGTTTCACCAGCTCGCCCACTTCCGTCGTCCACTGCTGGTAGCGGGCCATGCGTGCGTCAAACCAGGCGTCGAGCGCCGCTTCGTCCTTCGGTTCCGCATAGAACGGGTCGTCCACGCGTTTCAAGGCAAAGCCCAGCAGGAAGCGCAGTTCGACGGCCGTGTCCTGCGGGCCGAAAGCCGTTTCGCTCCAGCCGACGATGCTGCTTTCCAGGCCCGGCGTGGCGACGATTTTCTTGTCCGTCATCGAGCTATACGCATCGCGCACCATTTCGTGCAAATGGCTATACGTGATGCGGTCGATTTCATCGAGGTCGTAGGCATGGCTCATCAGGACTACCTTGGCCTTGGCGCTTTCCAGTTCTGCCTGCTGGAAACTTTTCACCAGTGCTTCGAAAGCGTCCTGGTCCTGGAAACTGTCCGCTTCCTTCAGGCCGCCCGTGCTTTGCACCAGCAGGGGCACGACGAAGGCGTTGATTTCCATCGCCGGTGCGTTGTCGCGGCGGATCACGGAAATGGACGCCGCTTCCTCGATATGGCTGCGCAGGTACTGGTAGGCGCCCACGTCTTCGTATTTCGAACGCTCGATGGCGTCGTACAGGATTTCATCCTTCTTTTGATTCAGGGCCTTGCGGATCAGGCGGCCAAATTCCACGGCTTGCTCGGCCAGTACCGTGCCTTGCGATTCGCTGTCTTCCTGCTCCGCCAGGTTCAGGGCCATCGTGCACAGCATGCGTGTGACGGACTCGTCCTTGTCTTCAGGCGTGTTGGCGGATTTACGGGGGACAGGGCGCTTATTTTTGGGCATGGCGATCAACAGGTTAAGAAATACGGGTCAGGCAAACGGAAACAGGCGCCAGGGCTCAGGCCAGGCGCCGGGACAGATCATACAGGCGGACGCGGCCGCCTGATACCTCAATGGTCGGTATCGAACATCTCGTGCAATTCGTCGAGCAGGTCGGCGGCTTCTTCCTGCGACAGGCCGAGATGCTGGCAGGCAAGCTCGCCGCCCTTGTCCCACTCGAGCGAGGTACTGTTGCCATGGTAGCGCTGAATGCCCTTTTCGGCCAGCAACGACAGGGCGACGAGCGAGCGGATGGCGTCGTCCGTGGACGGGTCCGCCAGCACCGTGTAGTCGTGGTGGTGCAAGATGGCCCAGGAGACATCGGAGGACAGGCCCCAGTTGCGCGCCAGCAAGCAGCCGATGGCCGCATGGTTGGTCTGGTGGCGCGCGTCTTCCAGGGTCGTGAAACAATTGTTCGCATCGTTGGCCGCCGCCGCATACGTGTTGACGTAGTCGGGAAAGCGGTTCATCAGCAGGGGCACGCCGATATCGCAGAACAGGCCGAAGGTGTGGGCGATGTCGGGCGGGGCGATGCGCAGCTTGCGCGAAGTAAATACCAGGGCGCGCGCGCGTTTGGCCGATACATCCCAGAAGTTGGTCAGTTCCACGCCTTCCGCTTCCAGCGCCTGGCGTGCCAGCAAGCCCGTCATCATGGCGCTGCATTGGTTGATGCCAAGAAAATTGATGCCTTGCTCGACGGACTTGGCTTTGCGCGCGGCGCCATAGAACGGCGAGTTGGCCAGTTTCAGCAGGGCGCCGGACATGCCGACGTCATCGGCGATGATGCGCGCGATGCGGCGCGGCGACGGGTCTTGTTCCGCCAGTTCGCGCTGCAGGTCGACCAGCAGGCTGGGACGCGGCGGGATGCGGATGGAACGCATCAGGGCGTCAACCGGATCTTCCTGCACTACCTGCTTTTGCGCTGCCGCTCTCATCATCACGCTTTCATCATCATTTTTGTGTCCGGTGCTTATTCTGTCGCGCGCTGCCGCTGCCCGCCTCATGAGCGTCTGGCGCAGTGCCCGACGATTATCGCTGTTTATGCATGGCAATAGTTCATCTCTGCAATATATTCTCGCAAAAATCCCTGTTTTGGCCTGCTCCAGCCCCGATTTTCATCATTTTACGACGCTGCCCATGAAGATGATCATGATGAAAAGAGCAAGTTTCATTTGTTTTCAAGGCGGGGCAGGGCGTGCGGCGGGATGCGCGGCGGTACAATTGCCGGATGAAAAAAATCCTCGCGGGTATCGATTTTGCGGACGATTCCAGCAGCGTGGCGCGCCAGCTGATCGGCGTGACGGTGCTGGTCGACGGCGTGGGCGGGCGCATCGTGGAAACGGAAGCGTATGACCGGCTGGACCCCGCTTCGCACACGTATGGCGGCATGACGCCGCGCAATGCGGCCATGTTCGGTCCGCCCGCGCACGCCTATGTCTACCGCTCGTATGGCATCCACTGGTGCCTGAACTTTGTGTGCCGCGAGCCTGGCCATGGCGCGGGCGTGCTGATCCGCGCCATCGAACCTTTGGAGGGCCTCGACATCATGCGCGAGCGGCGCGGCGTCGACGATGCGCGGCTGCTGTGCTCGGGGCCGGGCAAGGTGTGCCAGGCGCTCGGTGTCACGCACATGCACAACCGGCTGGCGCTCGATGCGCCGCCGTTCATGCTGTTGCCCCGCGAACAAGAGGTGACGGTGCAGGCGGGTTTGCGCATCGGCATTTCCAAGGCGGTGGACACGCCGTGGCGTTTCGTGCTGGCCGGCTCGCGCTATCTCAGCAAACCGATGCGCGCGCCAGCCGCCTAGCTGCGGCGGCGCTGCGGCGCCGTGTTTGTGCCGGGCAAGGCGGACTTGCCGCGCAGCGGGCTGTGCAGTGCGCGCCTGTCCTGCTGCGTACTCGCCGGATGCTGGAATGCTTCTTCTTCGGTGTGACCGCTCGGCGCGGCGGGGCGCTGGTCCAGGGTGAAGACGCTGACTGCCGCCGACAATTTGACGGCCTGGTCCTGCAAACTGGCTGCCGCTGCCGCCGCCTGCTCCACCAGGGCCGCATTTTGCTGGGTGACATCATCCATTTGCGTGACGGCCTGATTCACTTCCGTGATGCCGGACGCCTGCTCCGCGCTGGCTTGTTTCACGCGCTGGATGATTTCATTGACTTGCTGCACCGAGGCCACGATGGCGCCCATGCTGTCGCCCGCTTGCTGCACGGCCACGCTGCCGCCATCGATGGTGGTGACCGAGGTGGCGATCAGGGTCTTGATTTCCTTGGCCGCCTGCGCCGAACGCTGCGCCAGGGTGCGCACTTCGGACGCCACCACGGCAAAGCCGCGGCCTTGCTCGCCTGCGCGCGCCGCTTCCACCGCCGCGTTTAGCGCGAGGATATTGGTCTGGAAGGAAATACCATCGATCACGCCGATAATATCCACGATCTGGCGCGAATTGGCACGTATTGTCGCCATCGTCGTCACCGCCTGCTGCATCGACTCCCCTCCTTGCACGGCCAGGGTGGATGCTTGCCCGGCCAGCTCGCAGGCCAGCTGGGCGTTGTCGGCGTTGTCATTGACGGCTTGCGTCAGCGCTTCCATGGCGCTCGATGTTTCCTCCAGCGAACTGGCCTGCATTTCCGTGCGCGCCGATAAATCCAGGTTGCCGGTGGCAATTTCGTGCGAGGCCGTGTCGATTGATTGCACGGCGTCCATGATGGTGCGCAAGGTCTGGTTCAGGTGGGCGATGGTCTGGTCCAGCACGCGCGAGGTGGCGGCGATTTCGTCATTGCCCTGCTTGGGCGCGCCGGCCGTCAGCTTGCCCGCCGCCAGGTCTTGCACGGCGTCGGCGATGCCGCGGATTTCCACCAGCATGGCGCGCCGCACCAGCATGGTCACGACGATGGAAACGAGGATGGACAGCAGCACCGTCAGCAGCAGGCTCCAGCCCAGGGTGCGAAACTCGGCGCTGGCCGTCGCATGGGCCTGGCTGCTGAGGGTGGTTTCCAGGGCCGACAGTTGCGCCAGCTGCGTATTGAACTGGCCGAATTGGGTTTCCGCCTTGAGCATGGAATTGGTGGCGATCGATTGATCCATCTGCGCCATTTCCATGGTTTCCAGCACTGCCTTGCGATAGCCGGCCAGCGCTGCGATGGCCGCATCGACCAAAGTGCGCTCGGCGCCCGTGGCCGTGGCGCGCAGCGAAGTCAACTGGGTGCCGATGGCCGCGTGGCGCACCTTGATCTGTTGTTCAAGTGCATCGAGGCGGGCCTTGGCGAAGCTGCCATTGGTCCACGACAGCAACTGGTACATATTGCCATGCACCTGCCTGGCTTCGCCGAGTACATCGGCGGCCGCCTTCAAATGCGTGATGCGCACCCGCACCATGTTTTCCAGCGAGGCATTTTGCCGCACCATGCCATACCATGCGCCGGTCGAGCTGAGTATCAGCAACAGCAAGACCAGTATGGGCGCCAGCAATAATTTTGGTCCGATGCGTAATTGATTGAGCATGCTTGACTCCTGGCTATGGCTGTTCACACCGCAGGCGGCGCGCGGTGTGCATGCGCGCCGCCCCTGCCTTATTTTTTGTAGATGCCCGCTTCCAGCACCACATCGTTGACGCGCAGGATGTACGTGGTCTTCGGTTCGATCTTGCCGCTGGTGGGATTCTTGTACTGGTAGTCGACCCAGCCCTTGCCTTGTTTTTGCGCCAGTTCAATGATTTCACGGCGATATTTCTTGCCATTCGCATCGGGCACATCCGTCAAATCCTTGCCCACGATGGAAGGATTGATGGGGTGGGCCAGCACGATGCCCGTCTTGATGTCGCGCATGTCCACGTATAGCGAGCCCTGCACGAAGTCCGGGTCTTTCGCCGTGATTTTCTTCATCATTTCTTCCTTGCCATGCGCCTTCATGAAGGCGGCGCCCCGTTCGGCCATGGCGATGGCGTCTTTTTCCGTTGGTTCGACGGCGGCACTGACGCTGCCGCCGGCAAATGCCAGGCACAGCAGGCTACCCGTGAATAAGCGTTTCATGAAAGCTCCTTGTGATATCGAGGGATATGTTGCCAAGTCGTAATTTACGTCGCCGACGCGTCCCTCAAATTGCGATGGAACAAACTAAGGTGTTGCTTGTAGGCAGCTTGCAACGTATCGACGGCTTGTTGATATGTAGCAATTTGGTTCCGAACGGCAAGAATTATGATGACTTTCACAGCATGCCGGGCGGGTCTGGCATGAGGGGGGAGAGGCTGGAATTGGACGATGTAGGGCTGATTTCATGCAAGTTATCGCTATTTACAGGCAAGGAGCTTATCGTGGCCGCACTCATTACCGAGCCGTTTTCACCCAAGTTCAAGCCGTACACGCGGCAAACCATTCAACAGGCGCGGCAGTGGGAATGGCTGCCGGAAGAGCAGCGTGTAGCCGTGCAAGTGGTGTCGCACGTCTTGCCGTTTCGCACTAATGAATATGTGCTCGATCAGCTGATCGACTGGAACAATATTCCTGACGACCCCATCTATCGCCTCGTCTTTCCCCACCGCGACATGCTGCCACCCGAGCAGTACGCGCACTTGCGCGACCTGGTGCTGGTCAAGCAGGACAAGGCTGCCATTGATGCCTATGTGCATGGCTTGCGCCTGGGCATGAATCCCCACCCAGCTGGCCAGATGACGCATAACGTGCCGAAGGTCAACGATGCGCCCGTGCGCGGCTTGCAGCATAAATATGCGCAGACGGTGCTGTTTTTTCCCAGCGCGGGCCAGACCTGCCACGCGTATTGCACCTTCTGCTTCCGCTGGCCCCAGTTCGTCGGCATGGACGACATGAAGTTCGATGCGCGCGAATCGCATGAGCTGGCCGCCTATCTGAAACTGCACCCGGAGGTGACGGACGTGCTGATCACGGGCGGCGACCCGATGATCATGAACACGCGGCAACTGGCCGCCTACCTGGAGCCGCTGCTGGCGCCGGGTCTGGAACACATCCAGAACATTCGCATCGGCACCAAGGCGGTGGCGTATTGGCCGCAGCGCTTCGTGTCCGACCGCGATGCGGACGACTTGATGCGCCTGTTCGAGCGCGTCGTCAAGGCGGGCAAGAACCTGGCCGTGATGGGCCATTACAGCCACGCCGTTGAGTTGCGCCAGGACATCGCCCAGCAAGCCGTGAAACGCATCGTCTCCACGGGCGCCACCTTGCGCATGCAGGGGCCGCTGATCCGCCACATCAATGAAGATCCGGCAAGCTGGGCCGAGTTGTGGCAGACGGGCACGCGCCTGGGGGCGATTCCGTATTACATGTTCGTCGAACGTGACACGGGGCCGCGCGGCTATTTCGAGTTGCCCTTGGCGAAGGCGCACGAGATTTTCCAGGCCGCCTACCAGATGGTGTCGGGCCTGTCGCGCACGGTGCGCGGACCGTCCATGAGTGCATTCCCTGGCAAGATCGTCATCGACGGCATAGTCACCATCAATGGCGAAAAACTGTTTGCCCTGCAATTTTTGCAGGCGCGCAATCCGGATTGGGTGCGGCGGCCGTTTTATGCGAAATTCGATGCGGAAGCGACGTGGATGGACGATCTGAAGCCGGCCTTTGGCCACGACAAGTTTTTCTTTGAAACGGATGAGCCTGTGCCGCACGTGCCGCATAAAGTCATCCGTCTGGCAAAGGCAGCCTGAGCATGCACGGCGCCGGCGCTTCTTCCCGCTCCGGCGTGGCCGTGTTTTGCCTCGTGTTCCTGCCGTTCGCGCTCGGGCATTATCTGTCTTGCCTGCTGCGCGGCGTGAATGCCGTGCTGACGGCCGAGTTGCTGGGCGCCATCGCCCTGACGCCAGCCCAGCTGGGCCTGCTGACCAGCGCTTTTTTTCTCGCCTTTGCGCTGGTGCAATTGCCGGTTGGCATGGCGCTGGATCGCTACGGCCCCCGCACGGTGCAACTGTGGCTGCTGGCGCTGGCAGCGCTGGGCGTGTGGCTGTTCAGCCGGGGCCACAGCTTTGCCGAGCTGATGTGGGCGCGCGCCTTGATGGGAGCGGGCCTGGGCGGCTGTTTCATGGCCGCCGTGAAAGCGATCTCGTGCGCCATCGCGCCAGCCCGCCTGCCGTCCGTGCATGGCTATCTGATCGCCGTGGGCGGACTGGGCGCGGCCACGGCTACCATGCCCGTCAAGCTGGCCCTGCACTATACGGACTGGCGCGGCGTCTTCCTGGGCCTGGCGCTGGCGGCGCTGGCCATCGGCTTGCTGATCCGCCTGCTGTCGCCGGCCATGCCCGCGCCTGCCGTAACCATGAGCAAGGTCAGCGTGTGGAGTGTCTATCGTGACCCTGCCTTTCGCCGCACCATCGCGCTGATCCTGCTGCCGCACACGGTGTTCTTTGGCGTGCAGGGTTTATGGATAGGCCGCTGGCTGGCCGATGTGGGCGGCTTGTCCGATGACAATGTGGCGTATCTGCTGTACCTGGGCATGGCGGCCGTCATCTTCGGCGCCATCGGCATGGGCATGCTGACGGAATGGGCCGGGCGGCGCGCGATTGAACCCATGCAAGTGGCGGGCGCCGGCATCGTCCTGTTTGTCGCAGTGCAAGTGGCGATGGCATGCAATGTGGTGCCCAGCCTGCCGTTGCTGTCCGTGCTGTTTACCTTGCTGGGCACGGTGACGGGCCTCGAATATGCGATCGTCGCGCAAAGCATGCCGGCCAGCTTGACGGGCAGGGCGGCCACCTGTCTCAATCTGCTCATTTTCACGGGCGCCTTCCTGGTACAGGCGGGCTTTGGCCTGATCCTCGGCTGCTGGCCCCTGAACAGCCAGCAGCAGTATCCGCCGCAGGCCTACCAGGTCGCGTTTGGCGTGCTGGCGGCCTTGCAACTGCCGGGACTTGCGATGTTTTTCATTCACCGCTGCAGCCGTGCCGGACCATCCGGTAAAATGGCAGCCTGCACAGCGGCAATGATCAACTCCAAGGAAGACTATGAAACTCGTTCGTTATGGACGTCCAGGCAAGGAAAAACCGGGCCTGATCGATGAAGAAGGCAAACTGCGCGACCTGTCCGGCGTGATTGCCGATATTGACGGCGCACAACTGTCCGACAAAGCCCTGCGCAAGCTGGCCAAGCTCGACGAAAAGACCTTGCCTTTGGTGCGCGGCAATCCACGCTTCGGCGTGCCGCTGGCGAAAGTCGGCAAGTTCATCGGCATCGGCCTGAACTACGCGGACCACGCGGCCGAATCCGGCATGCCGATTCCGGCCGAACCCATCGTCTTCATGAAGGCAATCACTTGCCTGAATGGCCCGGACGACAATGTCGTGTTGCCAAAAGGTTCGAAAAAAACGGATTGGGAAGTGGAGTTGGGCGTGATCATCGGCACGCGCGCGCAATACGTGAGCGAAGAAGACGCCCTGAAATACGTGGCTGGCTATTGCGTCGTCAACGATATCTCCGAGCGCTCGTTCCAGCTGGAACGGGGTGGCCAATGGGATAAAGGCAAGGGCTGCGACACCTTCGGCCCCATCGGCCCGTGGCTGGTGACGCGCGATGAAATCATCGATGAGCAAGACCTGGACCTGTACCTGGAAGTCAACGGCAAGCGCATGCAGACGGGCAATACGCAAACCATGATCTTCACGGTGGCGCAGATCGTCAGCTACCTGTCGCAATTCATGACACTGGAACCGGGCGACGTCATCGCCACGGGTACGCCGCCGGGTGTGGGCCAGGGCCGCAAGCCGCAGCGCTTCCTCAAAAAAGGCGACAGCATGCGCCTGGGCATCCCTGGTCTGGGCGAACAGCAGCAGGACGTGGTCGCCTGGACTGCCTGATGGCCGGTAGCGATATCGACCGCTTGCCGCCGCTGCCGCTGAACCAGCTTGACCAGCAGCAGCGCGCCGCCGCGCAAGCCATCATCGATGGCCCGCGCGGGGCGCTGTACGGTCCTTTCGTGCCGCTGATCCGCAGCCCCGAGCTGATGGAAACGGCGCAGCGCATGGGAGAATATTTGCGCTACCGCAGCGCCATCGGCACGCGGTTGTCGGAACTGGCGATCCTGGTGACGGCGCGCCAGTGGGACCAGCAAGTCGAATGGGCCATCCACGCGCCGCTCGCCGTGCAGAACGGCATCGCGCAAGCGGCCGTGGACGCCATCGCTGAACGGCGCGTGCCGCTTGCCTTGAAAGAAGATGAGCAAGCCGTGCACGACTTTTGCATCGAGCTGCAGCAGAACAAAAGGGTCAGCGACGCCACGTATGCGCGGGCGTTGGTGCTGTTTGGCGAGCATGGCGTGGTCGACTTGATGGGTATCAATGGCTATTACACTTTCCTGGCCATGGTGATGAATGGCGCGCAGACGGCCGTGCCGGCCTTGGGCGTGACGCCCTTGCCCGCCTGACGAGAGGAGTTTAGAGGAGTTCTTCGGCAAAGATGGACAAAGTGTAATGAAGTTGCAATTATTCAATATATAATTTTACTTCCCTTCCATTGCCAACAAGCTCAATGAAAACTCGTCCGTGCTTCACCCTGATGGGCCGTATCTTGCTGATACTGGCCCTTGGCCCCTTGATGACGGTGCGTGCACTTGCCGCCGAGACGGCCGCCAGCGCCAGCGCTTCCGCCCTGGAAAACTCCGTCGTCAAGGTGTTTTCCACCCTGCGCGGGCCGGACCCCTATAAACCCTGGAGCAAGGCCGCGCCGCAAGAGGTGACGGGCTCCGGCGTCGTCATCGAAGGCCGCCGCATCCTCACCAATGCGCACGTGGTCGGCTATGCCAGCCAGGTGCAGATCCAGGCCAATGGCGCGGGCGACAAGATACCGGCGACCGTGCTGGCCATCTCGCGCGGCATGGACCTGGCCTTGCTGAAAATCGACGACGACAGTTTTTTTGCCAGCCACAAAGCCGTGCCGCGTGCGAATGTCTTGCCGGACGTGCGCGATGCCGTGCTGGCGTATGGCTATCCGACGGGCGGCACTTCATTGTCGATCACCAAGGGCATCGTCTCGCGCATCGAATTCGTGCGCTACAACTTTCCCGTCTCCGGCCTGCGCATCCAGATCGATGCGGCCATCAATCCGGGCAATAGCGGCGGCCCCGTGATTGCCGGCGACAAGATGATCGGCCTGGCCTTTGCCGGCATGCTCAATGCGCAAAACATCGGCTACATCATCCCCAACGAGGAAATTGAGCTGTTCCTGCGCGACCAGGAAAGTGGTGCGCCCAAGGGCAAGCCGGCCATGCGCGACGTGACGCAAACGCTGGAAAATCCGGCGCTGCGCACCTATCTGAAGCTGGCCAAGGGTGTCGAGGGCGCCGTCGTGATGTCGCCAGCCAGCAAGGATGCGGCTTATCCGCTCAAGGAGTGGGATGTCATCACGCATATCGGCGATTTTCCCATCGACAACCAGGGCATGGTCAAGCTGAACGCCAACAGCCGCGTGCGCTTCCAGTACCGGGTGCAGCAGCTGGCGAAAGATGGCGAATTGCCGTTGACGGTGGTGCGCCAGGGCGCGCCCCTGAAAATCAAGGTGCCCGTCTCGGCTGCGCATCCGATGCTGATCGCCGGCCTGCAGGGCAATTACCCATCCTATTTCATCTTCGGCCCGATGGTGTTTTCACGCGCCACGACGGAATTCATGGCGGCGCCGAATGGCAACCCGGCGATCCTGGGCGGCATGGCGTTTGCCGGCAATCCGCTGGCCACGCGGCGCGGCGATGCGCCCGATAGCGAGCGCGACGAACTGGTGGTGATCGCCGCACCCTTCTTCCCGCACAAGCTGATGAATGGTTACAGTACCCGTTTCTTCTCGGTCGTCGATTCCGTCAATGGCGTGCGCGTGCGCAGCCTGGCGCACCTGGTGGCCTTGCTGCGCGACCAGACGGATGAGCTGCTGACGTTCCGCTTCCAGCAGCGCGATGCGGAAATGGTCGTCGTGCCGCGCAAGGACATGCTGGCGGCGACGGAATCGATACTGACGGACAATGGCATCCGTTCGGAAGCGTCGCCCGACATGCTGAAAATCTGGAACGAAAAAACGCCGGCGAACTGATCGTTCCCGGCGTTTCGCAAGGCAACAGGCGCGGCGCACACCGCGCCTGTTTTATTTTATGCCAGCACTTTTTTCAGCCACGCGCCGATGGCGTCGATCTCTTCCTGGCACAGCGAGTGCTGCATCATGTACTCGTGCCATTCCACCTTGTAACCCATGCCGGTGAGCAAGTCGCGCGACTGCTGTGCGCGGCCGACCGGTACCACGGGGTCGGCCGTGCCGTGCGCCATGAAGATCGGCGTTTCCAGGCTGGCCGGGGTGCGTTCGGCCGCCGTCTTGTCGGCCAGCGGCAGATAGCCGGACAGGCACATCAGGCCGGCCAGCGGTTCCGCGTGACGCAAGCCCGTTTGCAAGGTCATGGCGCAGCCTTGCGAGAAACCGGCCAGGATGATGCGGCTGGCGGGAATGCCGCGCGCCTTTTCGCGCGCGATCAGCGCTTCAATTTGGGCTTGCGAGGCGCGCAAGCCGCCTTCATCTTCACGGCGCACCAGGTCGTTTTCGCGGATGTCGTACCAGGCGCGCATCACATAACCGTTGTTGATGGTGACGGGCATGGTGCCCGCGCTGGGGAAAATGAAACGGATGGCGGGACAGCCGCGCAAATCGAGTTCTTTCACCAGAGGCACGAAGTCGTTGCCGTCGGCGCCCAGGCCGTGCATCCAGATGATGGAGACGGTGGGATTCGGTGCGCTGTCGAGTTCTATGGTTTCCAGCAAGGTGCTCATGTGTTTTCCTCAGGTAAAGGTTGCGCCGGACGCAGCGCCGATTTGGGACGGAAGGCCTTGCAGATGGCCGGGTCGGTTTCCATGTAGGGACCGCCGATGAGGTCGATGCAATACGGCACGGCGGCAAAGATGCCGTTGACCAGTTGCACGCCGTCGGCATCTTTCAAGCCTTCCAGGGTTTCCTTGATGGCTTTCGGCTGGCCCGGCAAGTTCATGATCAGGGCGGCGCGCTCGGGCGTCTCGCGGATCACGGCCACCTGGCGCGACAGGATCGCCGTCGGCACGAATTGCAGGCTGATCTGACGCATCTGTTCGCCGAAACCGGGCATTTCCTTGGTCCCGACGGACAAGGTGGCGTCTGGCGTCACATCGCGCCGCGCCGGTCCCGTGCCGCCCGTCGTCAGTATCAAATGGCAGTGGCTCAGGTCGACCATGTCGATCAGGGTGTTTTCAATCTGCGAGCGCTCGTCCGGGATCAAACGCTTTTCCAGGCGGAATGGCGTGCGGATGGCGGCGGACAGCCAGCTTTCCAGGGCCGGGATGCCCAGGTCTTCATACACGCCGCCGCTGGCGCGGTCCGAGATCGACACGAGGCCGATAATCAATTCGTCTTCTATCGTGGTCATGGGGCACCTGTTTATGTCGTAAAAAAACCGGGCTGATCCCGGTTTTTAGCTACTTTCGGGGTCAGACCCGCCGGGTCTGACCCCAGTTTTTTACTCGTCGTCTTCGCCTTCAACGTCATCTTCGTCGGCATCTTTCTTGCCGCCGTTGTTCTTCTTGGCGATCTCTTTCAAGATCTGGAAGATTTCGCGGTAGGCTTTTGGCGGCTTGTTCTCGGCCTGCTCCTTGCGGGCATTGCGGATCAGGGTGCGCAGGTGCTGCACGTCTAGTTCCGGGTTTTCCGACAGCAAGACGGTCAACGCCTTGTCGTCCGTCAAGAGCTTGTCGCGGCGGCGTTCCATCGCGTGCATATTGGCCGTGTCGGCTTTCGACAAGCCTTTCCAGCTATCGATGGTGCGTTGGATGGCGGCAACTTCTTCCTCATCCAGGGTGCGCATCTTCTTGCCCACGTATTGCAACTGGCGGCGGCGGCCTTCGTGATCCTTGATTTGCTGGCATTCGAGAATGGCGTCGCGCACGTCTTCCGGCATCGGGACGCGCTTGACGCGGTCACGTGCTTCATTGACGAGTTCTTCGCCCAGCTTTTGCAGGACGGTCATCTGGCGTTTGAGTTCCGACTTCGAAGGACGTTCATATTCCTGTTCGAATTCGGTCGATTGGAAGCCGCAAGCTCCCCGGTTTGGATTTGGCATGATAAGGCGGGATTGGCCGCGTAGGCCGCACCTGTAAACTGTAAACGACTGCTATGATAACCTTTTTAGCGGCTTTCCGAAGAAAACAGCGCATGAACGACTCCGTATTTACCCATAGTCAAGAGCAATTGCAGCAACTGGCCCGTGATGTGTTGTCTTTTGCGCGGGAAGCGGGCGGCACCGACGCTGCCGTCGAAGTCAGCGAAGGCGGTGGCCTGTCCGTTTCTGTACGAAAAGGCAAGATCGAGACGATCGAGCAAAACAAGGACAAGGGCATGGGCGTGACGGTCTTTATCGGCAAGAAGCGCGGCAATGCCAGCACTTCCGATTTCTCTCCGGCCGCCCTGCGCGCCACGGTGGACGCCGCCTACAACATCGCCCGCTTCACAGCCGAGGACGATTGCGCCGGCCTGGCCGACGCCGACATGCTGGAAATGTCTCCCCGCGACTTGCAACTGTTTTATCCATGGCGCATTTCCACCGAGGAAGCCGTCGTGCTGGCCCAGCGGGCCGAAGCGGCCGCGTTTGCCGTCGACCCGCGCATCACGAATAGCGAAGGCGCCAGCGTGCACGTGCAGCAATCGCACTTTGTATCCGCCAATTCGCGCGGCTTCATCGGCGGCTACCCGTTTTCGCGCCACACCCTGTCCGTGGCGCCCATCGCTGGCAAGGGCGCCAAGATGCAGCGCGACGACTGGTATTCGTCCGTGCGCGACGCCGCCAAAATGGCTAGCCCGGAAGCCATCGGCCGCTACGCCGCCGAGCGCGCCCTGTCGCGCCTGAACGCGCGCAAACTGGGCACGCGTACTTGCCCTGTGCTGTTCGAAGCGCCGCTGGCGGCCGGTTTGCTCGGTACTTATGTGCAAGCGACTTCGGGCGGCGCCCTGTACCGCAAGTCCACGTTCCTGAACGATTCCCTGGGCACGCAAGTGTTGCCGTCGCACGTGCAGATCTTTGAAGACCCGCATGTGATCGGCGGCGTCGGTTCGGCCCCGTTCGATGAAGAGGGCGTGAAAACCGTCAGCCGTGACGTCGTCAAGGATGGCGTGGTGCAAGGCTATTTCCTGTCGACTTACACGGCCCGCAAGCTGGGTATGCAGACGACGGGCAACGCGGGCGGTTCGCACAATCTGTACCTGACCTCGAAGCTGACGGCCGCCAGCGACGATTTTAGCGCCATGCTGAAAAAGCTGGGCACGGGCTTGCTGGTGACGGAACTGATGGGACAGGGAACCAATTACGTGACGGGCGATTATTCGCGCGGCGCGTCCGGTTTCTGGGTGGAAAATGGCGTCATCCAATACCCGGTGGAAGAAATCACCATCGCCGGCAACATGAAGGACATGCTGCGCAACATCGTGGCCGTGGGTGCCGACGCTTTGCGCCGCGGCACCAAAGAGACGGGTTCCATCCTTATCGAGAGCATGGTGGTGGCGGGCGGCTGAGGCGCAAGCGGTTCGATGCCAGACGGCAGCTGCTGCCTCGGCACGCTTCCCAAACGCTGGCCGCGCGGGCAAAAAAATGCCCCGGCGAGCGGGGCATGGGATCAAGCGGGCCGGTTCGGCCCTGGCGCTCAGGCGCGCAAAGTGGACAGAATCGGTTGCAGCACGGCCGCGCCCAGGGCGGCGCTGCGGGCGCCGCTCCAGCCCGTTTGCGGGTCGGGATCGTTGGCATTGTCCTTGAACGGCAATTCCAGGGTCAGCGACAGGCAGCCGAAGGCGTGCGTGATGTGGGGCGAACCCATGGTCAGCACTTCCGGCGTGAACGGGCCGTCTTCGTAGCCGTGCTCATCCTGGAAGTCGGGGCTGGCCACCTTGAAGTCGGCGATGAAGCGGTCTTGCTCGGCTTTTTGTGCTGGCGTGAAATTTTCCAGCGCATCGCTGCCAGCCACGAATACATATGGCAGACCTTCGTCGCCATGCACGTCGAGGAACAGGTCGCAGCCGATTTCATGCATCTTCTGTTTCACCAAGAATACTTCCGGGCTGCGCTCCATCGTTGGCGTCATCCATTCGCGGTTCAAGTTTGCGCCGGCCGCGTTGGTGCGCAGGTTGCCATGCACGGAACCGTCCGGGTTCATGTTCGGCACCACGTAGAAGACGGCGTCCTGCAGGCACTGGCGGGCAAACGGATTGGCCTGGTCCAGCAAGGCTTCGAGCATGCCTTCGACAAACCATTCGGCCATCGTTTCACCGGGATGCTGGCGCGCGATGACCCAGACTTTTTTCTCGGCATCGGCGTCGCCGACCACCAGCAGGTTCATGTCGCGGCCTTCCACGGTGCTGCCCAGGTCGATCAGGCGTACCAGCGGCGACGCTTGCGCGCTGTCGATCAAGGCCAGGTGACGGTCCCATGGATACGGTTCGAAGTAGGCGTAGTACACGCTTTCTTCTTCCGGCGTATGTTCGATGGTCATCACGGTGCCGTCAAAGCTGGTCGGCACGCGGAACCAGGTTTCGCGGTCGTAGCTGGCGACAGCCTGGTAATCTTTCCAGCCGTCCGGGTAGGCCGACTTGCCAGCGTTCATGAAGCGGATCGTGCACGCCTCGCCTTGCGCGCCTTGCAGGCGGAAGTAAAACCACTGCGTGATGTCGGCGTGGGAATCCTTGCGGATGTTCAGCTCGATGGAGTGGGCATCGTCGGCGCGCAGCACCTCGATCGCGCCGGCGTCGAATTGCTGACTGATTTTAATGGTCATGTGTGTTCCTGATAAAAACGTATGGGTTTTGCATCGTGTGCAATGGCGCGATGATACCCGTTTTAGCCGCGCCTTTGTGCTGGCGCAAACGACGGCGGACGTGCTTTGCTAACGTGGAAGCTCCGACACAGGAGATCATCATGGACGACAACGGCAAACACATACGCGAACTGGAAAAGAAAGTCAGCGCCCTCAGCGACGCCCTGGCGCACCTGGGCAAGGGCACGACCTTGCAGGAATTGCTGCGCATCATACGTTTCCCCGGCTATACGACGCCGGCCGAATACACCTTCAACGTCGCCATCCTCGACACCATGCTGGTGCAGGTCAATGCGCTGGAAAAGCTGGGGCAGGATTTGCTGGCTGGGGCCAAGCAAGTAGTGCTGAAGCAGTGAACGCCTGAGAAAATGCCCATGGCGGCGTTGCGTTGCCTTGGCGTACTAGTCGTACTGCCTGCGGCCACGCGCCTGGCCCTGAACATTTTTCAGACGTTCAAGTAGTCAGACCGCCAAATCGTTCGTAGAACCACGGCTCGACAGATGCCGCCTGCTCATCCTCGCGCCGCAGGGTAGCCAGGATATGTTCCTCGGCAGCCGCATACGTGATGCGGTACAGGTCGCGCGCCAGCGCATACGCTTGCGTGCCGGGCCACGGTTCGGGCAGCAGTTCGACGGGCAGTTGCGGGTCGTGCAATTGCACGCGGCGGTAGGCGTGCGTCAGCAGGGAGCGGATGACGAACGCCTGCTCCGCATCGAACACGGGTTCTTCCTGCAGCAGGGTCAGCAGGGGCTGGAAGCTGGCGATGAATTTTGCGTAGCCGGCCATCACTTCCGACAAGTCCCAGCAGTCGCCCACCATGTCGCGCAGGGGACGCGTGCTCACGCCCGGCAATTCCGTGGTGTGGCAGACGTACAGCTTACCCTGCACCTCATTGCGCACGAGGATATCTTCCAGCGCCTCCGCATTGCTGGCCGGGTGGCCAAAGATGCCGGGAGAAATCAAACCATAGCCGGCCCACAATAATTCCTTGCGCAGCGCCCCCCGCTCGGCCGCGCCGATGCTGCCGGCCGGTCCGATCACCAGGGTCCAGCTGCCATCCCAATGCACGACCAGCGGCGCATAGATGCGGCGGTAGGCGCGTTCGAAGCGGGCCAGCGCCTCCGGGCGTATCGTATAGGCGCTGCGGCGGCCGTCGCGCTGCGAGCTGAGCCAGCCTTCCTGCGCCAGGCGGAATACGCTGGTGCGCAATAAGCGGTCATTGACGCCGAATGGCGCCAGCAGTTCGATCAGGCTGCCCAGCCAGATGGCGCCGCCGCGCGGCACGATGGCGTCGCCAAAGATGGTCATCACCAGGGACTTCGAGCGCGGTGGGTCGCTTTCCAGGAAATCGGCTATCCATGCCGTGCAGCGGGTGTTCTTCATGTGGTTCCGGTCTGGCCGTGTTGCGGTCGGTTCAATAAAAGCAGCAGTTTACTTGGCTGCGCGGGTAGCGCGGCAATAATTTGCCGGAAGCGCTGGTGGCGCTTCGTAGTGTTTTCTCATAAGCAATATCATACGCACAAAAAAGCGGCATAAGATACGAATTTTTAAAATGATTCATATCAAGTGTATGCAAATCGTTTTTTGTATCGTATTATCTGTTCATCGCACCGCGTTGCTGCGCAAAATCAAAGACATGGGAGACACATCATGTACGCACAAATGGTTGAAACCGGCCTCAAGAACGTCCGTTCCCTCGACGACATGGGTCAAGAAGAGCGCGCTTTCCAGGCACGCATCGACGAAGGCATCAAGATCGAGGCCAAGGACTGGATGCCGGATGCCTACCGCAAGACCCTGATCCGCCAGATTTCGCAGCACGCGCACTCGGAAATCGTCGGCCAATTGCCCGAAGGTAACTGGGTCACGCGCGCGCCGACCCTGAAACGCAAGTCCATCCTGCTGGCGAAGATCCAGGACGAAGCAGGCCATGGCCTGTACCTGTATAGCGCCGCGGAAACCCTGGGCGTGTCGCGCGACGACTTGTTGGCCGCCTTGCACTCGGGTAAAGCCAAGTATTCCAGCATCTTTAATTATCCGACCCTGTCGTGGGCCGACATGGGCGCCATCGGCTGGCTGGTCGACGGTTCCGCCATCATCAACCAGATTCCCCTGTGCCGCTGCTCTTACGGTCCGTATGCGCGCGCCATGATCCGCGTGTGCAAGGAAGAATCGTTCCATGCGCGCCAGGGCTACGACATCATGATGTCGCTGTGCAAGGGCACGCCCGAGCAGAAAGCCATGGCGCAGGATGCCTTGAACCGCTGGTGGTGGCCTTCGCTGATGATGTTCGGCCCGTCCGACGCCGCCTCCGTCAACAGCGCCCAGTCGGCGCAATGGCGCATCAAGCTGTTCTCGAACGACGAATTGCGCCAGCGCATGGTCGATCAGACCGTGCCGCAAATCGAATACCTGGGCCTGACCGTGCCCGATCCCGACCTGAAGTTCAATGCGGAAACGGGCCACTATGAATTCGGCGAGATCGACTGGTCCGAGTTCAACAACGTCCTGAAGGGCAATGGCCCGTGCAACCGCGAACGCCTGCAAACGCGTGTCAAAGCGTATGAAGACGGCGCATGGTTCCGCGATGCCTTGCTCGCGTATGCAGACAAGCAAGCCGCTAACAAAGCAGCAGCGTAATTACATAAGACAGATAGGGGAGAGCAACATGAGCAAAGAATGGCCATTGTGGGAAGTTTTCATCCGCAGCCAGCACGGCCTGGCGCACAAGCATGTGGGCAGCCTGCACGCCTCTGACGCCACCATGGCGGTCAACCATGCGCGCGACGTCTATACGCGCCGCAATGAAGGCGTGAGCATCTGGGTGGTGCGCGCGGCCGATATCGTTGCCAGCAGCCCCGGCGACAAGGGCGCCCTGTTCGAACCGTCGAACAGCAAGGTGTACCGCCATCCCACCTTCTTCCCGATGCCGGAAGAAGTCAAGAACCTGTGATGGGAGCGCCTGCAATGGATGACAAGGTCAATTATCTTTTTCGCCTGGGCGACAATGCCCTGATCCTCAGCCAGCAGCTGTCGCAGCTGTGCGGCAAGGGGCCGGCGCTGGAAGAAGACATGGCGCTGACCAACGTGGCGCTGGACCTCCTGGGCCAGACGCGTTTGTGGTTCAGCTATGCGGCCGAGCTGGAAAACGCGGGCCGCGACGAAGACGACATCGCTTTCCTGCGCGACGCCCACGATTTCAAGAACTGCCTGCTGGTCGAGCAGCCGAACGGCAATTACGCCGACACCATGATGCGCCAGTTCTTCTTCGACAGCTGGCACTACTTCCAGCTGCTGGAACTGACGAAATCGACGGATGCGCGCATCGTCGAGGTGGCGCAAAAATCGATCAAGGAAGTGACCTATCACTTGCGCCGCAGCGGCGACCTGATCGTGCGCCTCGGCGACGGCACGGCGGACAGCCACGCGAAAACGCAGGCCGCCGCCGACCAGCTGTGGATGTACACGGGCGAGATGTTCAAGTACGACGCCGTCGACCAGGCCATGGTCGCCGCCGGCATCGCGCCGCCATCGGACGTGCTGCGCCGCGCTTTCCTCGAACACGTGGCCGAGATCTTCGCCGAAGCGACATTGACCATGCCGGCGCCCGACGCCTGGATGCAAAAGGGCGGCAAGCAGGGCACGCACACGGAGCACCTGGGTTTTATCCTGGCCGAGATGCAGTTCCTGCAGCGCGCCTATCCCGGGGCGGAGTGGTAATGAACACGGTCGCTGGCGCCGCAGCGCTGGATGCCGCCCAGGTCTGGGCCTGGCTCGGCGACGTGCCGGACCCGGAAATCCCCGTCATTTCGGTGGTGGACCTGGGCATCGTGCGCGCCGTCGATGTGGTCAGCAGCGAAGAGTGCATCGTGACGATCACGCCCACGTATTCGGGCTGCCCGGCCATGCAGGTGATCGCCGACGCCGTCACGGATGCCTTGCGCAGTCATGGCGTGGCCAAGGTGACCCTGGTGAATCAGCTGGCGCCTGCGTGGACCACGGACTGGATGAGCGAAGAAGGCAAGGCCAAGCTGAAAGGCTATGGCATCGCCCCGCCGCAGCAGCAGGTGATCGACATTAGCGGCCTTGGTAGAGGAGCAGCGGGTGGCGTCAAGCGTCAGCCCATGCCTAAGCTGGACGTGATCTGCCCGAACTGCGGCTCGACGCATACGCAGCTGACCAGCCAGTTCGGCTCCACACCGTGCAAGGCCCTGTACAAATGCATCGATTGCCGCGAACCGTTTGACTACTTCAAGTGCCACTAAAAAAATCAGGCACACGTTCCGAAGAAACTGGAGATGAAGCATGAGTAAATTTTATCCGCTGTGCGTGGCCAAGGTGCGCAACGAAACGCGCGACACCATCGCCGTCACGTTCGACGTGCCAGCTGAATTGCAGCAGCAGTTCCGCTTCCAGCAGGGCCAGCACCTGACCCTGCGCGCCAATATCAATGCGGAAGACGTGCGCCGCTCGTATTCCATCTGTTCGGCGGTACAGGACGGCACCCTGCGCGTGGCCATCAAGCGCACGCCGGGCGGCGCATTTTCGACCTGGGCGAACGACACCCTGAAAGCCGGCGCCACCATCGAAGTGATGCCGCCCATGGGTCACTTCAACGTGCCGCTCGACTGCGTCAACCGTAAGCATTACCTGGCGTTCGCGGCCGGCAGCGGCATCACTCCCATCCTCTCCATCATCAAGACGACCTTGCTGACGGAACCCCTGAGCCGCTTCACCCTTTTCTACGGTAACCGCGCCTCGTCGTCCGTCATCTTCAAGGAAGAATTGACGGATCTGAAGGATGTGTACCTGGAGCGTTTGAACCTCGTCTACGTGATGAGCCGCGAGCAGCAGGATATCGAATTGTTCAACGGCCGCATCACGCAGGAAAAATGCGAGCAGTTCCTGCAGCACTGGATCAAGGTCGAAGACTACGACAACGCCTTCATCTGCGGCCCGGAAGACATGATGCTGGGCGTCTCCGCCGCCCTGCAGGCAGCCGGCATGCCCAAGCAGAATATCAAGATCGAACTGTTTGCCGCCAGCATCCCGAAAAATGCCCACAAGCCGCGCGCCCAGCTGGCCGCCGATACTGTGCAGGAAACGGAAGTGACCGTCATCATGGACGGCAACCACACCACCTTCACGATGGACAAGGATAAGGAATCCCTCCTCGACGCGGGCCTGCGCGCCGGGCTGGACATGCGCTATTCGTGCAAGGGCGGCGTATGCTCGACTTGCCGCTGCAAGATCCTCGACGGCAAAGTCGAAATGGACGTCAACTACGCGCTGGAAGACTACGAAGTGGCGCGCGGTTTCGTCCTCAGTTGCCAGAGTTTTCCGCTGACCGACAAGGTCGTCGTCGACTTCGACCAGGCTGAATAACATCAGACCCCAAGCGAAGACTGGGGTCGGACCTTAAGGTTCGACCCCGGCACTTGTCCTTGGGTTGAAAACTAAAAACCGAGACACGCCATGAGCTACCAAAACATCCTCTTCACCATCGAACAGGGTATCGCCACCCTGACCCTGAACCGTCCCGACAAGCTCAATAGTTTTACGCAAGCCATGCACGAGGAAGTGCGCGACGCGATTGCGAAAGTCAACGCCGACAGCAGCGTGCGCGTGTTTGTATTGACGGGGGCGGGCCGCGGTTTTTGCGCGGGCCAGGATTTGTCCGACCGCGCCGTGGAACCAGGTTCGAAGGGCGTGGACCTGGGCGAGTCGGTGGAAAAGAATTACGCGCCGCTGGTGCTGGCCTTGAAGGCTTTGCCCATGCCCGTGATTTGCGCCGTCAACGGCGTGGCCGCCGGCGCGGGCGCCAACCTGGCGCTGGCCTGCGACATCGTCATCGCCGGCAAGTCGGCCAGCTTCGTCGAAGTGTTTTGCAAGCTGGGCCTGATCCCGGACACGGGCGGCACCTTCTTCCTGCCACGCCTGATCGGTTCCGCGCGCGCCATGGGCCTGGCCATGCTTGGCGAAAAACTGACGGCGGAAAAAGCGGAAGACTGGGGCCTGATCTGGAAATGCGTCGAGGATGCCCAGCTGGTGGAAGAAACGCGCAAGCTGGCCGTACACTTTTCCACGGCGCCGACCAAGGGTCTGGCGTTCACCAAGCAGGCGCTGGCCGCCAGTGGCGCCAATACCCTGCCGCAGCAGCTGGCGCTGGAAGCGCGCATGATGAGCGATCTCGGACACAGCGACGATTACCGCGAAGGCGTGGCCGCCTTCATGGAAAAGCGCGCACCGCAATTCAAGGGACATTGATATGGCAGCTCTGGACAACAACAGTATCGTCGCCGTCATCGGCAGTGGCGCCATGGGGGCCGGTATCGCGCAGGTGGCCGCGGCCGCCGGCTACCGGGTCAAACTGTATGACACGCGGGCGGAAGCCGTCAGCAAGGCGCTGGCCGACATCGCGAAAATGTATTCGAAGCTGGCCGAAAAGGGCCGCATGACGGCGGACGAAGCCACGGCCGCCACGGCGCGCCTTCAGGCGGCCGGCAGCCTGGCCGATGTGAGCGATTGCGCCCTGGTGGTGGAAGCCATCGTGGAAAACCTCGACGTCAAGCGCGGCCTGTTCGCCGAACTCGAAACCTTGGTCAGTGACGACTGCATCCTGGCGACGAATACCTCGTCGATTTCCGTCACGGCGATTGCCGCCAAGCTGCGCCGCCCGGAACGCCTGGTCGGCATGCATTTCTTTAACCCCGTGCCGCTGATGGCGCTGGTCGAAGTGATCAGTGGCCTGGCCACCAGCGAGCAGGTGGCCGCCACCGTCTACGATACGTCGATCGCCTGGGGCAAGAACCCCGTGCATGCGAAATCGACGCCGGGCTTCATCGTCAACCGTGTCGCCCGTCCGTTTTACGCGGAAGGCTGGCGCTTGCTGAACGAACAGGCGGGCGATGCCGCCACCATCGATGCCGTGCTGCGCGAAGCGGGCGGTTTCCGCATGGGCCCATTCGAATTGATGGACCTGATCGGCCACGATGTGAATTTCTCCGTCACGCAATCCGTGTTCGGCGCCTATTTCAACGACCCGCGCTTCACGCCGTCCGTGCTGCAGCAGGAAATGGTCAACGCCGGTTTCCTCGGCCGCAAATCGGGCCGCGGCTTTTACCGGTACGGCGAAGGCGCCGTTGCCCCTGTGGCGCAGGCGGAAAGCGCGCAAGCGACCCCGGAATTCGTCGCCCTGTCAGCGGCCATCGGCGGCGATGGCCGTGGCCACAGCGGAATCATCCACAGCCTGGTGCAGCGGCTCGAGCAGGCGGGCATCACCGTCAGCCGCCGCGTGACGCAGGAAGGCCAGGCGCACGACGAGGCGCCAGCCCTGCATTGCCATGGCGCCGCGATTTACCTCACCGATGGGCGCAGCGCCACCCAGCGCGCGCACGACAACCAGCATCCGGATACGGTGCTGTTCGACCTGGCGCTCGATTATGCTGGCGCCAAGCGCATCGCCGTGGCCCGTGCGGACCAGTGCAGCGACGCCGCCTACGCGGCCGTCGTCGGCCTGTTCCAGGCGGCCGGTTTCATCGTCACGCGCCTGGACGACGTGCCTGGCCTGGCCGTCATGCGCACCGTCGCCATGCTGGCCAACGAGGCGGCCGACGCCGTCAACCAGGGCGTGTGCACGGTGGCCGCCGTCGATATCGCCATGCAGAAGGGCGTCAATTATCCGCGCGGGCCGCTGGCCTGGGCCGATGCCGTCGGCGTCCAGCACATCGTCACCGTATTGCAGCACCTGGCGCTGGGCTATGGCGAAGACCGCTACCGGGTCTCGCCGCTGCTGCGCCGTAAACTTGCCAATGGAGATCGCTTTCATGCCGAATGAAGACCACAACATCACTGCACAAGCCCTGGCCGAAGCGGCAGCCGCCTCCATGCTGTCGCGCGACAACGCCACCGCCGCCATGGGTATCGCCCTGGCCGCAGTGGGCCCCGGCCATGCGCGCATGACGATGACGGTGCGCGCCGACATGCTCAATGGCCACCAGACCTGCCACGGCGGCTTCATCTTCGCCCTGGCCGACAGCGCCTTCGCCTTCGCCTGCAACAGCTACAACCTGAACACCGTGGGCGCCGGCTGTACCATCGATTACCTGGCGCCGGGCCGCGAAGGCGACGTGCTGACAGCGCATGCCGTCGAACAGGCGCTGGCCGGCAAGAGCGGCGTCTACGACGTCAAGGTCAGCAACCAGGAAGGGCGCGCCGTCGCGCTCTTCCGCGGCAAGTCGATCCGCGTGGCCGGTGAAGTTATCAGCAATTGAAGTGACAAGAGCAGGCTTGAACTGCCGGTACCGATTGAACAGTTAAAGAATTAAACAGGAGACAGAGATGGTCCAGAGAACCCCAGCACCGAATGACCTCGAGCCGATCGAGCGCGCCAGCAAGGATGAACTGCAGGCGCTGCAGCTCGAACGCATGAAGTGGACGCTCAAGCACGCGTATGACAACGTGCCCCATTACCGCGCCGCTTTTGACGAAGCGGGCGTGCATCCGGACGACCTGAAATCCCTGTCCGACCTGGCCAAATTCCCGTTCACCGATAAAAAGGTCTTGCGCGATAATTACCCGTTCGGCCTGTTCGCCGTGCCGCGCGAGCAAGTGGTGCGCATCCACGCGTCGAGCGGCACGACGGGCAAGGCCACGGTGGTCGGCTACACGCAGAACGACATCGATACTTGGGCCAACGTGGTGGCGCGCTCGATCCGCGCCGGCGGTGGCCGCGCGGGCGACATGGTGCACATCTCCTACGGCTACGGCCTGTTCACGGGCGGCCTGGGTGCGCATTACGGCGCCGAGCGTCTCGGTTGCACGGTCATTCCGATGTCCGGCGGCCAGACGGAAAAGCAGGTGCAATTGATCCAGGATTTCAAGCCATCGATCATCATGGTCACGCCGTCCTACATGCTCAACATCATCGAGGAATTCACGCGCCAGGGTCTGGACCCGGCCGAATCGTCGCTGAAGGTGGGCATCTTCGGCGCCGAGCCGTGGACGGACGCCATGCGTTCTGAAATCGAGGCGCGCGCCGGTATCGACGCCGTCGATATCTACGGCCTGTCCGAAGTGATGGGGCCTGGCGTGGCATCCGAATGCATCGAAAGCAAAGATGGCCCCGTCATCTGGGAAGACCATTTTTATCCGGAGATCATCGACCCGGAAACGGGCGAAGTGCTGCCGGACGGCGAAGAGGGCGAACTGGTGTTTACCTCGCTGTCGAAAGAAGCGCTGCCCATCATCCGTTACCGCACGCGCGATCTGACCCGCTTGCTGCCGCCGACCTCGCGCTCGATGCGCCGCATCGGCAAGATCACGGGCCGTTCCGACGACATGCTGATCATCCGCGGCGTGAACGTCTTCCCCACGCAGATCGAAGAGCTGATCCTCAAGATGCCGCGTCTGGCGCCGCAATACCAGCTGGTGGTGACGCGCGACGGCCACCTCGACAAACTGGAAGTGATCGCCGAGCTGCGCATCGACCTGACCGCCACCATCTCGGCCAGCGAAACGGACGCGCTGGCGCGCGAGCTGGAACACCGCATCAAGACACACGTGGGCGTGAGCACGCGCGTGCGTCTGGTGGCCGCCGCCGGCATCGAACGCACTTTGACGGGCAAGGCCCGCCGCGTGGTCGACCAGCGCCCGAAGATTTTTTCCTGATAGTTTGAACAAGAAAACGAACAAGGAAGCAAACATGAACGAAGCCTTTATCTGTGACGCCGTACGCACCCCGTTTGGCCGCTATGGCGGCGCGCTGTCCAGCGTGCGCGCGGACGACCTGGGCGCGCTGCCGATCGCCGCGCTGATCGTCCGCAACCCGTCCGTCGACTGGTCCGCCATCGACGACGTGTTCTACGGCTGCGCCAACCAGGCGGGCGAGGACAACCGTAACGTGGGCCGCATGGCCGCGCTGCTGGCCGGCCTGCCGGCGGCCGTGCCGGCCAATACCATCAACCGCCTGTGCGGATCGAGCCTGGACGCCGTGGGCATGGCGGCGCGCTCCATCAAGGCGGGCGAAGCGGAGCTGATCATCGCCGGCGGCGTGGAAAGCATGACGCGCGCGCCTTTCGTGATGGGCAAGGCTGACAGCGCGTTTTCGCGCGCGGCGAAAATCGAAGATACGACACTGGGCTGGCGTTTTGTGAACGGCAAAATGAAAACACAGTACGGCATCGACACCATGCCGGAAACGGCGGAAAACGTGGCCGTGGAGTTCGGCATCAGCCGCGCCGACCAGGATGCCCTGGCCTTGCGCAGCCAGCAGCGCTGGGCCGCGGCCAACGCGGCTGGCGTCTTTGATTGTGAAATCGTGCCCGTCGCCGTGCCGCAGAAAAAAGGCGAGCCGAAGATGGTGACGATGGATGAACATCCGCGCCCGGACACTTCGATCGAGATGCTGGCAAAGCTCAAGGGTGTCGTCAAGCCGGACGGCACGGTCACGGCCGGCAATGCCTCGGGCTTGAACGATGGTGCTTGCGCCATCCTGCTGGCGTCCGCCGCCGCCGTCGATAAATATAAGCTGACGCCGCGCGCAAAAGTGCTGGGCATGGCCACGGCCGGCCTGGCGCCGCGCATCATGGGCTTTGGCCCGTCGCCGGCGTCGCGCAAGGTGCTGGCGCAAACGGGACTCACCATCGAGCAGATGGACGTCATCGAACTGAACGAAGCGTTTGCCGCACAGGCACTGGCCGTCACGCGCGACCTGGGCCTGGCGGACGACGCGGCCCACGTGAATCCGAATGGCGGCGCGATCGCCATCGGCCACCCGCTGGGCGCATCGGGTGCGCGCCTGGTGATGGCCGCCCTGAACCAGCTGGAGCGCACGGGCGGGCGCTATGCGCTGTGCACCATGTGCATCGGCGTGGGGCAGGGTATTGCCGTCGTAATTGAACGCGTATAACAAAGTAAAAACAAAGTAAACATAAAAGGCGCAGGCTTGTAAAAAAGCGCCAAGCATAATTGACCGTAGTGCCAACCTGGTGGAGACCACAATGATTGCCAATATCTTCAAGAAAACCCTGATCGCCGGCGTGCTGGCCATGTCCGCCGCAGGCGCGTATGCGGCCGATAACATCAAGATCGGTTCCGTGCTGTCCGTCACGGGACCGGCCGCCTTCCTGGGCGACCCTGAACTGAAAACCCTGCAGCTGTACATCGAGAAGATCAACGCGGCCGGCGGCGTGCTGGGACGCAAGCTGGAACTGGTGCATTACGACGATGGCAGCGATGCGGCCAAGGCCAACGGCTTTACCAAGCGCCTGATTGAGTCCGACAAGGTCGACGTGCTGATCGGCGGCACCACCACCGGTGCGACGATGGCGATGGCGCCGCTGGTGGATCGCGCCAGTATGCCGTTCATCTCGCTGGCGGGCGCCGTGGTCATCATCGACCCGGTCAAGAAATGGGTCTTCAAGACGCCGCATACGGACCGCATGGCGGCCGAAAAGGTATTCGAAGACATGAAGAAGCGCGGCATCAGCAAGGTGGGCCTGCTGTCGGAAACGAGCGGCTTCGGCGCCTCGGGCCGCAAGGAATCGCAAATCGTCGCCTCGAAATACGGCATCACCCTGGTGGCCGATGAAACCTACGGTCCTAAAGACACGGACATCACGGCGCAGCTGACGCGCATCAAAAATACGGCTGGCGTGCAAGCCGTCTTCGTCTTCGGCCTGGGCCAGGGCCCTGCCGTGGTCACCAAGAACTATGGCCAGCTGGGCATGGCCGCGCTGCCGCTGTACCAGTCGCATGGCGTGGCGTCGGACGAGTATTTGAAACTGTCGGGCAAGGCCGCCGAAGGGGTGCGTCTGCCAACGCCGGCCCTCCTGATTGGCGCCATGCTGCCGGACAGCGACGCGCAAAAGGCCATCGTCGTCGGTTACGACAAGACGTATAAAGAGCGCTACAAGATCGACCCGTCGACCTTTGGCGGCTATGCGCTCGACGCCCTGAACCTGTCGGTCGACGCCATCAAGCGCGCCGGCGGCACGGACCGTGAAAAAGTGCGCGCGGCGCTGGAATCGACCAAGGGTTTTGTGGGGACGACGGGCGTGTTCAACATGTCGGCCAAAGACCACATGGGCCTGGACCTGTCGGCGTTCCGCATGGTGGAAGTGAAGAACGGCGAATGGCAATTGTCGAAGTGATGTAAGCCAGAAGTACCTGCGCGGGCTGCCCTTGAAGGGGGCCCGCGCATAGCCGAACATAATGGAGACACCATGGAAGTCGCTCAATTTCTACAATTTCTGTATTCCGGGATGACGGTCGGTTCCGCCTATGCGCTGGCGGCGCTGGGCTTTACCATCATCTACAACACCAGCGGCGTGATCAATTTCGCCCAGGGCGAATTCATCATGCTGGGCGGGATGCTGGCCGCCGTGATGTCGGCCGCCGGCGTGCCGCTGCCGCTGGCCATCATCCTGGCCGTCATCGCCACGGGCCTGGTGGGCCTGCTGATGGAAAAAACCGTGATCGAACCGGCGCAAAATGCGCAGGTCATCACCCTGCTAATCATCACCATCGGCGCCTCGCTCGTGCTGCGCGGCCTGGTGCAAATCTGGCTGGGCAAGGATACGCATACACTGCCAGCCTTTTCCGGCGACGCGCCGATTGAATTTTTGGGCGCCAGCCTGCTGCCGCAAAGCCTGTGGGTGCTGGGCGTGACGGTCGTCATCGTGCTGGTGCTGGGCTGGTTCTTTGGCCGTACCCTGATGGGCAAGGCCATGCTGGCCACGTCGCACAACAAGCTGGCCGCGCAACTGGTGGGCATCAACACGCGCAAGGTGCTGCTGTTCTCGTTCGGCTTGTCGGCCCTGCTGGGCGCGGCCGGCGGCATCCTTGTTGCACCGATCACCTATACCTCGTATGACGCCGGCATCATGCTGGGCCTGAAAGGCTTCGTCGCCGCCGTCCTCGGTGGCCTCGGTGGCGGCGCGGGCGCGATTGCCGGTGGCCTGATCCTCGGCATCGCCGAAGCCATGACGGCCGGCTATATTTCGTCGGCTTATAAAGACGCGGTCCCGTTCGTGCTGATTCTGTTGATCCTGTTCTTCCTGCCGCAAGGCTTGTTTGGCGCTAAAAATTCGGAGCGTGTATGACGACCTTCTTCTCCCGCTCGCGCCACGCTGGCTTGCTGGTGCTGGCACTCGTGCTGGCCATCCTGCCCCTGTTCCTCACCAACGCGTTCTACTATGATGTGGCGATCCGCATCGCCCTGAACGCCATCGTCGTCATCGGCCTGAATCTGCTGATGGGCTACACGGGCCAGATCAGCCTGGGGCACGCGGGTTTCTATGGCCTGGGCGCGTATGCGTCTGCCGTGCTGACCACGCACTACAACTGGCCGCCGCTGGCTGCGCTGGCCGCCGGCGCCGTCGCCACCGGTCTGCTGGCGCTGCTGCTGGCCCGTCCGGTACTAAAACTCAAGGGCCATACCCTGGCCATGGCGACCCTGGGCCTGGGCATCATCATTTCCATCGTCATCAACAACGAGACGCAGTGGACGGGTGGCCCGGACGGCATCGGCGTGTCCGCCTTCAGTGTCGCCGGCCTGGAAATCGCCGGTGAAAAATCGTGGTACCTGGTGTGCGCCGTATTGCTGCTGCTGGTCACGTGGCTGGCGTTGAATCTGATCGACTCGCCCGTCGGCCGCGCGCTGCAGGCGATTCACGGTTCGGAAGTGGCGGCCCGCGTGGTCGGCGTCGATACGACCCGCTTCAAGGTGCGCGTGTTCGTGCTGTCGGCCGTCATTGCCAGCATCGCGGGCAGCATCAGTGCCCACTACATCGGTTTCATCACCCCCAACCTGGCCGGCTTCTTCCACTCGATCGAGCTGGTGACGATGGTGGTGGTGGGTGGCATGGCGTCGATTTTCGGTTCCATCATCGGCGCGGCCCTGCTGACGATCTTGCCGCAACTGCTGTCCAGTTTTGAAGGCTGGGAAACGGTGGTGTTTGGCGTGATCCTGATGGCGACCATGATCTTCATGCCCAAGGGCCTGGTGCCGAGTCTGGCCAGCCGTTCGCGCAAGCGTTCCGCTACGCCGAAAGCACCGCCTAAATCTGCGCAGGAGGTGTGAGATGCTGACGATTAACAATCTGAGCAAGAGCTTTGGCGGCGTGCACGCGGTGCAGGACGTGAGCTTTACCGTCAAGGAAGGCAATATCCACTCCGTAATCGGACCGAACGGCGCCGGCAAGACGACCTTGTTCAACCTGATCACGGGCGTGTACACGCCGAGCAAGGGCGAGATCCTGCTCAATGGCGAGAACGTGGCCGCCATGTCACCCGATGCGCTGGCGCGGCGCGGCATGAGCCGCACCTTCCAGAACCTGCAAGTGTGCATGAACATGACGGCCATCGATAATGTGATGGTAGGTGCGCATTTGCGCCTGAACCAGAACCTGTTCGCCTCCATGCTGCGTTTGCCGTCCGTGCGCCGCGCGGATGCGGCCTGCCGCGACGAGGCAGCGGGCCTGATGGAGTTTGTCGGCGTGGGCCGGCATATCGATGACGAGGCGGGGCAGATGTCGTATGGCGCCTTGAAACGCCTGGAAATCGCCCGCGCGCTGGCGGCCAAGCCGAAAGTGCTGCTGCTCGATGAGCCGGCGGCGGGCTTGAACCATACGGAGACGGGCGAGATCGAAGCCCTGATCCGCAAGGTGGCGCAATCGGGCGTGACGGTGGTGCTGGTCGAGCATGACATGAAACTGGTGATGAATCTGTCGGACCATATCCTGGTGCTCGACTATGGCAAGAAGCTGGCCGAAGGAACCGCCGCCGAAGTGCGCGCGAACCCTGACGTGGTGGCGGCGTACCTGGGAGTGGCGGCATGATGAAGATGGAAAAACCTCAGACTCCGCTGGTGCTCGACATCCAGGGATTGACCAGCCATTACGGCCGCATCCAGGCCCTGCACGGCATCGACTTGCAGGTGCGCCAGGGCCAGCTGGTGGCGCTGGTGGGCGCGAATGGCGCCGGCAAGACCACCCTGCTGCGTGCCATCTCCGGCGTGCAGCCGATCAGCGCCGGCAGCATTGCCTTCGCCGGCCAGGACGTCAGCCGCATGAGCGCCGACAAGCGCGTGCGCAGCGGCATTTGCCAGGTGCCGGAAGGGCGGCAAGTGTTCGGCCCCATGACGGTGGAAGACAATCTGCGCCTGGGCGCGTTTACACGCCCACAGCAGGACGTGGTCGGTGACATGGAACGCATGTATGGCCTGTTCCCGATCCTGAAGGAAAAGCGCCTGCTGCTGGCCGGGACCTTATCTGGCGGACAGCAGCAGATGCTGGCCATGGCGCGCGCGCTGATGGGCCGTCCGCAACTGCTGCTGCTCGATGAGCCGAGCATGGGCCTGGCGCCCTTGCTGATCGCGGAGATCTTCCGCATCGTGGCCGACCTGCGCGACCAGGGCATCACCATTTTCCTCGTCGAGCAAAATGCGCACGCGGCCCTGTCGATCGCCGACGTCGGTTACGTGATCGAGACGGGCGCCATCACCTTGTCCGGTCCCGGTCCCGAATTGCTGCATAACGAGCAGGTACAGAGCGCGTACCTGGGTATGTGATGACGTAGGTCGGATTAGCGGGGGCGCCGAGCTGCTTGCGCGTAATCCGACATCAGCCGCTACGGCTGGCAATAATGTTTTGGAGAGCAATATGGTCAAAGTCTACGAAATCAACGGCGTTACCCCCGTCGTCCACCCCAGCGCCTATGTGCACCCGTCGGCCGTGCTGATCGGCGACGTGATCGTCGGTCCGCGCTGCTATATCGGTCCGCTGGCCTCGATCCGCGGCGACTTCGGCCGATTGATCCTGGAAGAGGGCGCCAACCTGCAGGATACCTGCGTCATGCACGGCTTCCCCGGCTGCGACACGGTGGTCGAAGTCGACGGCCATATCGGCCATGGCGCCGTGCTGCACGGCTGCCGCATCGGCCGCAATGCGCTCGTCGGCATGAACGCCGTGGTGATGGATAACGCCGTCATCGGCGAGGAATCCATCGTCGCAGCCATGAGTTTTGTGAAGGCAGGCATGATCGTCGCGCCGCGCAGCATGGTGGTGGGCACGCCGGCCAAGATCATCCGCGCGCTGACCGACGATGAAATCAAATGGAAAAGCTCGGGCACGGGCCAGTACCACGAACTGGCCGTGCGCTCCATGCAGACGATGCGCGAAGTGGAAGCCCTGACGGAAGTCGAGGCGAACCGCCAGCGCCTGAATTTCGAATCCGCCTTGCCGCTGCATTTGCACAAGAACGCCGCCGCGCAATAAGCAATATGGGCGTAGGTCGGATTAGCGGGGCCAAGCCCCGCGTAATCCGACGCCACCGCCAACATCATTTATGGAGAAAAAAATGGCTCACATATCCACCCTGCAAAGCCTGATCGCCGGCCGCTGGCTGGGCGAAAGCGCCGCCGTGCCCCTGCACAGCGCCTTGAACAACCGCGTCATCTATCACACGCATGCGGAAAAGATCGACTTTGACGAAGCCGTCACGTATGCGCGCAAGACGGGCGTGCCGGGCCTGATGGCGCTCGATTTCCAGCAGCGCGCCGCGCGCCTGAAGGCGCTGGCCCTGTATCTGGTCGAGCGCAAGGAAGAACTGTATGCGATCTCGCATTTGTCGGGCGCCACGCGCGCCGACAGCTGGGTCGATATCGAAGGCGGCACGGGCACCCTGTTCGCCTACGCCAGCATGGGCAGCAACGAGCTGCCATCGTCGAACGTGCTGCACGAAGGCCCGGCCATCGCGCTGGGCAAGAAGGGCGGCTTCGCCGGCACGCACATCCTGGTACCGCGCGGTGGCCTGGCCGTGCATATCAACGCTTTCAACTTCCCCATCTGGGGCTTGCTGGAAAAATTCGCGCCCAGCTTCCTGGCGGCCATGCCCTGCATCGCCAAGCCGGCCACGGCGACGAGCTATCTGACGCAGGCCGTCGTGCGCATGATGCATGAATCGGGCTTGCTGCCAGCCGGCAGCTTGCAGCTGGTGATCGGCTCCACGGGCGACTTGCTGGACCGCCTGAATGGCCAGGATTTCGTGACATTCACAGGATCGGCCGCCACGGCCGCCAAGCTGCGCACGAACCCGAACCTGATCGCCCAGTCGGTGCCCTTCAACGGCGAAGCCGATTCCCTCAACTGCGCCATCCTGGCGCCGGACGTCACGCCAGACGACGTGGAATTCGACCTCTTCGTCAAGGAAGTCGTGCGCGAGATGACGGGCAAGTCGGGCCAGAAGTGCACGGCGATTCGCCGCATCATCGTGCCCGAGCACCTGATGGACGCCGTCGGCACGCGCCTGCGCGAGCGCCTGGCGAAAGTGGTGGTGGGCGATCCGTCCATCGAAGGCGTGCGCATGGGCGCGCTGGCATCAAAAGAACAGCAGAACGACGTGGCGGAACGTGTCGCCACTCTGTCGCAGGGTAACGAGGTGGTATTTGGCGCCGGAGACGGTTTCAATCCGCTCGGCGATGGCGCGCAGGATGGCAGCTTCTTCTCGCCGACCTTGCTGCTGTGCCGCGACGCCTTCGGCAACGACGCCGTGCATGACGTGGAAGCGTTTGGCCCCGTCAGCACCATGATGGGCTACCACGATATCGATGAAGCGCTGGCCCTGGCCGCGCGTGGCAAGGGCAGCCTGGTGAGCACCCTGGTGACGCGCGATCCGAAGATCGCCGCGCGCGTGGTGCCGCAAGTGGCCGCCACGCATGGCCGCGTGCACGTGCTCGAACGCGTGGCATCCGTCGATTCGACGGGCCATGGCTCGCCCCTGCCGCAACTGAAGCACGGCGGCCCTGGCCGCGCGGGCGGCGGCGAGGAGCTGGGCGGCGTGCGCGCCGTGCGCCATTACCTGCAGCGGGCGGCCGTGCAAGGCTCGCCCACCATGCTGGCGGCCATCACGGGCGAATACGTGCGCGGCGCGGACGTCAATGAAAGCCCGATCCACCCGTTCCGTAAGCACTTCGAGGACTTGAAGACGGGCGACTCGCTGCTCACGCACCGCCGCACCGTCAGCGAAGCGGACATCGTCGCCTTCGGCGGCATCTCGGGCGACTTCTTCTACATGCACTTCGACGAAATCGCGGCCAAGGAATCGCAGTTCGGCAAGCGCATCGCCCACGGCTACTTCGTGCTGTCGGCCGCCGCCGGCCTGTTCGTCTCGCCTGGCGTCGGTCCCGTGCTGGCCAACTATGGCCTGGACAACCTGCGCTTCGTCGCGCCGGTGGCGATTGGCGACACCATCCGCGCACGCCTGACGTGCAAGCGCAAGGTCGACCGCAACCGCAAGGACGTCTTTGGCGTCGGCCAGGGCGTGGTCGCGTGGGACGTGCAAGTGACGAACCAGAACGAGGAACTGGTGGCCAGCTACGACATTCTGACCCTGGTGTCGAAGCGCGAATAAGCGTCTGCTGCAGCACTGGTGTGAACGGCGCCAGCCGCGATCTTCGCGCGGGTGGCGCTTTTTTATTCCGATTTCTTTTGGTCTTGAATTATCCATAAGTGTATGAAAAATATAGCGTAAGTGTGGTTTTGCACGGCGTGCTATTTAGATAAACCCCTCTAGAACGCGTGCTTTTTTCGTGAAAAGGGGCGAATTCACTCATTGCCTCAAGAAAACTTTCCAACGTAAAACTTTTTCTCTGTAGCATTGTTTTACTCACTGGTCACGCCGCCATGCACGCTCCTCGACGCGATGGCGGCGCGAAAAAAACGGACCCGGCCTTTTACGGCCGGTGAGCCATCGACCGCGAGTCCAACTCCACGTTCACCGCTACGGGTATTTAATTACTATGAATAAACACGTCCTGATTTTCCTGCTGGCCATGCCCTTGGCCATCAGCCATGCTTATGCCGAAGAGGCCACTGGCCCCGCCGTCAAGATCAGCGGTTACGGCACCGCCGCCCTGACCATGGCCGATACCGACAGCGCGCAGTTCGCGCGCCCGAACCAGGCGGCTGGCGCAGGCCGCACCGCCCGCACGGGCGTCGATTCCAACCTGGGGCTGCAAGCCAATGTCACCGTCAACCAGTGGTTGTCGGCCACCGTGCAGGGCCTGGCGCGCAAGGATGGCGAGGACGACTTCGGCGCCGAACTGGCGTGGGCCTTCGCCAAGGCCAAGGTATCGGACAGCTTCAGCGTGCGCGTTGGCCGCATGGGCCTGCCCGTCTTCATGATTTCCGATTACCGCAACGTCGGCTATGCCAACACCATGCTGCGCCCGCCCGGCGAAATGTATTCGCAGGTTCCCCTCAACAGCATCGATGGCATCGACGGCACTTACCAGTTCAGCGCGGGCGACACCAGCATCACCACGCAGCTGGCGCTGGGACGCACCAAGGCCACCCTGGCCACGGGTCCCGCTTCGACCGTGCAGGTGGAAGGCAAGTCCATCGTCGCCCTCAACGTGGTGGCCGAACATGGCCCCGTCACCGTGCGCTTCGGCCGTGCCGAGACCAAGCTGACGATCAACGATTCGCCGAGCCTGAACACCCTGATGGGCAGCTTGCGCGCGGCCGGCGGCGGCTACAGGATCGCCCAGCTGGGCGCCCTGGCCGATGCGCTGGAAGTGGAGGACAAGAAGGCGTCGTTCACCTCCGTGGGCCTGGGCCTGGACTGGAACAATGTGCTGGTGCAGTCGGAATATGCGAAGCGCAAGACGGACAGCTATGTCAGCGACAGCACCTCGTGGTACGTGATGGGCGGCTATCGCATCGGCGCCTTTTTGCCGTACTACAGCCACGCCAGCCTGAAGGCCGATGGCCGCGTGAACAACACGGTGCCCGCATCCTGCCCGGCCGGCTATCCGGCCGCCTGCACGCCGACCCTGCGCGCCCTGTCGGCGGGCGTCGACACCCTGGCTTATACGCGCAACCAGCTCGAGCAATCGACGGACAGCATCGGCGTGCGCTGGGACTTCCACCGTTCGGCCGCGCTGAAGGTGCAGATCGACCGCATCAAGCCGAAGAATGGCCCTGGCCTGTTCGTGCAAGCCAAGCCGGGTTCCCATGGCTCCGTCACGGTGGCTGCCGCCGCCATCGATTTCGTTTTCTAAGGAGCGCCGCATGAAACCATTGATCTTGAATGTGGCTGCCTTGCTGGCCTTGTCGACCGCTGTTCCCGCCATGGCCGAAGTGGTCGTGGTGGTCAATCCGAAGAACGCTGCGGGCGCCATGACGAATGAACAGGTGGCGCAGTTTTTCCTCGGTAAATCGACGGCCATGACGCCGATCGACCAGCCGGAAAGCGCTCCCGTGCGCGCCGAGTTCTACAAGAAGGTGACGGACAAGGAGCCGTCGCAGGCGAAGGCCCTGTGGTCCAAACTGGTCTTCACGGGCAAGGCGACCTTGCCGAAGGAAGTGGCCAATAGCGCCGACGTGAAGAAGGCCGTGGCCGCCGATCCGAAAGCCATCGGCTATATCGAAAAAAGTGCCGTCGACGCCAGCGTCAAAGTGGTGCTGACGGCGCCATAAAGCCGGCCCGGGCCGCGCGCCATGCGGCGGCCCGGTACACATACATCAGGAGACAGCAATGAGCATCAAACGCAAGATATGGGCGCTGCCTGTCGTCTCGGCCGTGATTTTCGGGCTGGGGCTGGCCGTTAGCGCCTATCTGTCCACGGCCACGCTCAATTCCATCCACGCGACGGAAAGCGCCGACTATCCCGTGCTCGACATGGCCAAGTCGCTGACTCTGGACGTGGCGGCCGTCGGCGACGCCTTGCGCGACGCCGTCAGCGAAGGCGACAAGGAGCGTATCGGGCAAGTTGGCGGCCAGGCAGTCAAGCTGCGCGAAAAACTGACCGCCTTCGCGGCGATCCCCGGCCAGCGCGAGCAGGGCCAGCGGCTGGCCAGGGAATTCGATGCCTATTACGCGCCGGCCCTGAGCGCGGCGCGCATCATGCTGGAAATGGAAGAGGGCGACCCGCAAGCGACCGTGACCCGCATGCAGAGCGCGCTGGCAGTGCTCAACACGGACCTGGCCAAGACCAACGAACAGGCGCAATTGCAATTCAAGCAGGGCATCGAACGCAGCGCGGCCAATGTGCGCAATGCGCTCAATACCAGCATTGCCGTGGCGCTGGCCGTCATCGTCTGCCTGGTGGCCGTGTCGCATTTCGTCGGGCGCGCCATCTGGCAGCAGCTCGGTGGTGAACCCGAATACGCGCGCCAGATCGCGCGCGCCGTGGCCGATGGCGACCTCTCGATGGAGATCGCCACCGAGGCGGGCGACCAGGCCAGCCTGCTGGCGGCATTGAAAGAAATGCGCGGCCGGCTGGCCGGCATGGTGTCTGGTATCAAGGCGTCGGCCGAAACCATCCAGGTGGCCAGCGCCGAAATCGCCCAGGGCAATGCGGACCTGGCCGCGCGCACGGAATCGCAGGCGGGCAGCCTGGATCAGACGGCGCGCAGCATGGACAGCCTGACTTCCACCGTGCGCGACAACGCCGCCAACGCGGGCCAGGCGCACGAACTGGTGGTGTCGGCATCGTCCGTGGCAGTCAAAGGCGGGCAAGTGGTCAGCCAGGTGGTCACCACCATGGGCGAGATCAACGACTCGTCCAAACGCATCGTCGACATCATCGGCGTCATCGACGGCATCGCCTTCCAGACGAATATCCTGGCCTTGAATGCGGCCGTGGAAGCGGCTCGCGCCGGTGAACAGGGACGGGGCTTTGCCGTGGTGGCGTCCGAAGTGCGCAACCTGGCGCAGCGCAGCGCGGCTGCGGCGCGCGAAATCAAGCAATTGATCGGCGATTCGGTGGCCAAGGTCAACGTGGGTTCGAAGCTGGTCGACGAGGCGGGGCTGACCATGGGCCAGATCGTCGACTCCGTGAAAAAGGTGGCCGACATCATGGCCGAGATCAGCGCGGCGAGCCAGGCGCAAAGTGCCGGCATCGGCGATATCGGCGTGGCCATCGGCAGCATGGACCAGATGACGCAGCAAAATTCCGCGCTGGTGGAAGAAGCGTCGGCGGCCGCCGAATCGCTGCAGGAGCAAGCCGTGCAACTGGGCACGGCGCTGGCCGTGTTCAAGCTGGCGCAGGGCGCTCCTGCGGCTTACCTGGCGTTGCGGTGATGTCGGATTACGCGCAAGGCGCTAATCCGACCTACCTGACATTGGTGTGTGCGTAGGTTGGATTAGCGCAGCGTAATCCAACACAAGGGCGTCACGCTACGCCCGCAGCCCGAACGGATCGTCGATGCTGTGCGCCGGCTGCGTGAACCAGCGCGGACCGTCTGCCGTCATGTAAAAATGGTCTTCGTGGCGGATGCCGAATTCGCCGGGGATGCAGATCATCGGCTCGTTCGAGAAGCACATGCCCACGTCGAGCGGCGTCGTGTCATTGCCCACAAGGTAAGGCCACTCGTGGATATCGAGACCGATGCCGTGGCCCGTGCGGTGCGGCAGGCCTGGTAATTTGTAGCCGGGGCCAAAGCCGTCGGCTTCCAGCGAGACGCGCGCGGCACGGTCCACGTCGCCGCAGGGCACGCCCAGCCGGGCGGCGGAAAACGCGGCGGCTTGCGCGGCCTTTTCGCTGTTCCACACGCTGCGCTGGCGCTCGCTGATGTCGCCAAACACATAGGTGCGCGTGATGTCGGAGATGTAGTTCATCACCTGGCAACCCGTGTCGATCAGCACCGTGTCGCCCGCCTTCAGGGTTTGCACGTAATTGACGCCATGCGGATAGGCCGTCGCCTCGCCGAACAGCACGATGCAGAAATACGAGCGGGGCGCCCCTACCTTGCGGTGCGCGCGCTGAATGAATTCTTCCACTTCCACCGTCGTGATGCCTTCGACCAGCATGCTGGCCGTGGCCACGTGCACGGCCAGTGTCATGTCCATCACGCGCTGCATCAGGGCGATTTCCGCCTGCGACTTGCGGCTGCGGCAGTACGCCGTGACGGCGCGCGCGTTTTCCAGCGCATAGCCGGGGGCCAGCGGTTTGATGCCGTCGTAGATGAAGTAGGCGGCGCTTTCGCAGATGCCCACGCGCGGCGGCGCAGCCGCATCCTGGGCTATCCCCATGCGCGCCAGCACGTCGACGAACAGCTGGTACGGGCTTTCATGCTCTTCCCAGCAATTGACCTTGCCTTCGATGAGCATGAATCCTTGCAAGGTGCTTTCCTCGAACGCGGGGGCGATGTATTCGATGTCGCCGCTGGCCGGCAGGATGGCGCCCACCATGCGTTCGCTGGCATACCATTTGGTGCCCGTGAAATAGGTGAGGTTGGCGCCCGCGTTCAGGTAGATGGCGGCGATGCCCTGCTGGCGCATGAACGCTTGCGCCTTGGCGATGCGTTGCGCATGTTCGTCCTTGCCGATGGCAACCATGCCGCCCGTCATGTCCGACAGCGATGCCAATGCCTGTTCGATGGAAGTGCCACCTATGCTCATGCCTGCTCCTTTGCTCGATGCTGAATATGGAATGCGGGCATGATATCAGTTCGCGCCTTTCGGCTTGAGCCCGGGCGCGCCGCCGGCCGCATCGGGCGGTGCCAGCACCAGGTCGTGCGGATAGGTGAAGTGCCAGTCCGCATAGCGTTGCTTGCGGCGCAGGCTGGCATCTTCATCGAGAAAATTGTCCTGCTTGATGGGCAGCTGCGGCGACAGCGAATGGATGCCGACGATGCGTCCCTCCTGCCGCAGCACGCCCCATTCCGTCTTGCCCGTGACGGGGTCCGCATACAGGCGGCGCAAGTGCCGCCGGGCGTTGGCAAAGCGCGGGTCGCGCAGCAATTCCTGCAGGGTCAATGGATAGCGGGGCCGCCCGTCGCCCGGCGTGCTGTCGTAGTAGCGGCCCAGCGCATTGCGAAATTCATGGCCGATGAACAGCAGCTCGCGCTCTTTCTCGCGCCGCGCGGCCGTGGCATGCAATTCGCTGGCCAGCACCAGGCCCACGCCCATGAAGGCGACCAGCATGAGGGTCCAGATATATGCGAAGCCCCGTGCGCGGCGTCGAAAATCAGAGCTGCTCAAAGGGGATGCCCTCGCGCGTCTTGCCCTTGGCGCCGCTGCGCACGTCGGCCACGCCGCCGATCTCGCCATTCGGCGAAGGGATCAGCTGCCAGGTGGCGGCGGACTCGGTGACGGGGTCCAGCGGCACGCTGCGGAAGTAATGGTGGGTCACCAGGTCGGCCAGCGCGGCCGGATACTCGCCCTTGTCGGCATAGTATTTATCCAGGCCGCTCCTGAGCACCTGCAGGTTTTCCTTCAGCGCGACCTCCTTCGATTTTTCCACCGAGCCGAAATAGCGGGGAATGGCGATCGTCAACAGCAGCGAGATGATCGCCAGCACCACCAGCAGTTCGACCAGGGTAAAGCCGCGGCGAGGAGAAGAGGCTGGCATCGGGTTCACCATTGATTGAGCGGCACGCCGTTCAGGCCCACCTTGGTCGAGCGCGAGGCGACATCGAACACGTCCTCGCCTTCGCTGGGATTGTCGGGCGGCGAGGCATAGGCGCGCTTGCTCCAGCTGTCGGCGGCGCTGCCTTCTTCCCCGGGCTGGAACGGGTCGCGCGGCAGGCGGCGAAGGAAATAGATGTTCTGCTTGGACGGGCTGCGCTGGTCGGGCACGCCCTCGACCAGTTCATCGAGTTTTTTCGGATAGCCGGAGGCGCCCAGCGACAGCTTGATGCGGCCATTGTCCGAAGCGCGCTTGTAGGCGTCGATCGCTTCGCGCATTTCGATCAGGGCGCTGCGCAATTGCTGTTCCTTGGACCGTTGCAATGCCACCTGCGCCATCGGCACGGCCACCGTGGCCAGGGTCGCCATGATGGCCAGGGTGATCATCAGCTCGATGAAGGTAAAGCCCCGCTCTTTCACTGGCCACCCTTGCCTGATTTTTCGCCGGCGGCCGGAGCCTCGTCGCCGCCCGTCATGGGCGAGCCGGTGCGCGCCGGGGCTTGCTCCGGCGCGGCGATAGCCTCTGGGGAGCCGCCCACGCTGGCGCGGCCTCCCACGGAGGCTTCGGTGCCCGAGTTGAATTCGGCCGTCGTCAGGTCCGGGCGGCGGATGCTGCGCAGCAGGCGCGGCGTGATCGACAGCACGATCTCGCTGCGCATGGCGTCGTCCTTCTGGCTGCCGAACAAACGGTTCAGCACGGGCAGCTCGCCCACACCCGGCACCTTGTTGGCCGTGCCCCGGTCTTCGTCGCTGATCAGGCCAGCCAGCACCTGCGTCTCGCCATCCTTCAGGCGCAGGACCGTCGAGGCGCTGCGCGTGCCGATCTGGTAAGCCTGCGTGCCCGTCTTGCTGATGACTTCCTTGACGACGTTCGACACTTCCAGGTTGATCTTGATGGCCACTTCGTCGTCCAGGTAGACATTCGGTTCCACGTCGAGTTTCAGGCCCACGTCGATGTAGTTGACGCTGTCGGAACTGACGCCGTTATTCGTCGTGACGGTAATGACGGGCACACGGTCGCCGATGAGGATCTTGGCTTTTTCCTTGTTGCGCACGCGGATGCGCGGATTGGCCAGAATATTGCTGTCGCTGTCCGTCTTGTTGGCGTTCAGGGTGACGCCGCCGATGCCCAGGTTGATATTGTCGCCATTGATGCGGTGCAGGTCCGCCACTTTCAGGCCGCCCAGGCCTCCCGTAATACCTGCAGCACCGGCCAGTGTCAGGCTGGCCTGGTCCGGCCAGCGCACGCCCAGCTCCATCAGGCGCGTGCGTTTGACTTCCAGCACCTCGACTTCCAGCATCACTTCCGGATCGGCCAGGTCTTGCACGTTGATGATGCGCTCGGCCATGCGCACCATTTCCGGCGTATCGCGCAGCATGATGATGCCCAGGCGTTCATCGGTGACGACGTCCTTGGCCTTGAGCAGGGTCTTGATGGAAAACGCCACCGTCTTGACGTCGGCATTGGCGAGGAAAAAAGTGCGCACCACGAGCTGCTGGTAATCCTTCACCTTTTGCGGCGTGTTCGGATAGATCGTGATCGATTTGTCGTTGGTGACGCTTTGTTCCAGCTGGTTGGCGCCCAGCAGCATGGCAATCGCCTCTTCGATGCTGGTGTCGCGCACGGAAATGGTGGCGCGCAGGGCCGGGTCGACTTCCTTGTCGAAGACGAAGTTCAGGCCCGAGACCTTGCTGATGAAGTCGAACACGGAACGCAGCGGCGCGTCGCGAAATTCGAGGGTCACGGGTTTGCGGTAGGCGGCCGCCAGCTTGCCGCCGGCCGGCAGGCTTTTCGATTGCGATTCGCCGATGCGGCTTTTCAGGGCCAGGGCCTCGCGCTGCGCGGGGCGCTCCTGCAGCACCTGGCGCAAGGCTTCCTGCGCTTGCGCGATATTCGCCTCGCCGCCGCGCTGGTAGCTGGCCTGCGCTTCCTGCACCAGCTTGCGGTGCCGTTCATCCTGCGCCACGCCGGCTAGGCCCCGCTGCGCCACGTCGTTGCTGGCGTCCAGCGCCAAGGCCTGCTGGTACAGCGCTTGCGCTTCGGGCAGCTTGCCCTGCTGGCGCAGCGCTTCCGCAGCGCCATTCAGCTTGTTCAGCGCGCGCATCCTGCCGTTGGTAACGGCGATACGGTACTTGGCGTTGGTCGGCTCGGCTTGCGCCGCCTGTTCCAGCAGGGCCAGGCCCTGTTCCGTGCGGCCCGCGCCCAGCATGGCCTGGCCATCGTTGTAGGCCTGGTTGCCGGCGCAGGCGGCCAGCAGGGACAGCATCGGCAGCAGGGTGATGAGATTACGAGACATACATGCGGCGCATCGTTTCAATTGAGGTCCCCTACGGCGAGTGTCTGTTTCAGGTTGAGAGGCAGATAGGTAAATTGCAGGGCGCCTTGCACCACGCCGTCGAAGCGGTAACGTTCTTCGAGCGTGTCGCCTGGGCGCGCCACGACATTGCGTTCACCCGCTTGCAGGAAGTAGGCCGCCTTGCCTTCGTCGACGAAGCGGCCCAGGAATTGAAAGGGCAGCGGTGGCGGCGCGTTTGCATCCACGCGGGCCGCGGGCAGCGCGGCCTGGGCTGCCTGCTGGTCGAGCATGATTTTTTTCGGCGTCTCCGGCTGCCAGCTTTGCTTGGCGAACAGGGTGGCCGCTTCCTCGTCTTCCAGCGCCCGGCGCGGTTCGATGGCCAGCGCGCGATGGGTTGGCGGCGCGGCGACTGCGGCGAGCGGCGCGACCGCCACCCGCTCCACCTGGCGCGTGGTGGCCGTGGCCGGCCCCACGATGCTGCCTTCATCCTCGGGGGCGAAGAGGGCGGCCAGCAAGGTCGCCACGGCGGCGCCTGCCAATACGGCTTTTTTCATCGGCGCACCTCCGCTTTTTTCACCAGCAGGATGAACTGGATGCGCGCGTCGATCTCGCCCGCCTCGATCTGCTCGCGCTTGAAGAGCACGGAGTCGAGCGTCAGGGTCGGCAGCGCCTGCAGGGCGTCGACGATAAAGGTTTGCAGCTGCGCGTATTCGGCTTTTACCGGCAGGGTGATCTGGTAGCGCAGGAAGGCCGTGTTGCCATCTTCCTGCGGCTTGTAGTCGGCCTTGGCCAGGGTGACGCCGCTCTTTTGCGCCACTTCCAGCAAAGCTTTCAACTGGTCGGGAATGCTGTCATGCGCGGGCAGGTAGGCGTGAAAGGCGGCCAGGCTGTCGGCATCCGCATCGAGCGTGATGTGTGCCGGCGGCAGCGCCGCCTGTTTCGCCATTATGGCCAGCTGGGCGCGCAATTGTTGCTGGTGTCGGGCCAGCGCATCGCCCTGCTGCATGGCGAAAGCAGCCAGCGCCAGGCAGGCCGCACCGAGCGCGCTGGGCCAGCCCAGGGTGCGCCCCAACCGCTGCACTTCCCACGCCAGGCGCGGCGGCATGCGCAGTTGCAGGCGTGGACGGGCCACGGGCGTGCCGGCTTTGAATACGGGTTTTATTGCCGCCATTGCGCCTCCAGCTGAAAACGGTAAGGGTGTTCGGGGGCGTTCGCATTCATCTCATGTTTGAGCAAGTACACGGAACTGAACATGGGCTGCTGGTTCAGGAAGGCCAGGTAGTTGAGCATGTCCTGCGGCGTCTCCGCTTCGGCGGCGATTTTCAGGACGCTGGCGCCATCCTGTCCCTGCTGCGCGTTCAGGTCCAGTCCCAGCAAGGCCACGCGCACGTCGCGCGGCGCCTGCACCGTCTTGACCAGGCGCGTGACGGGCAAGTTGAGCTGGCGCACGGCGGCGGCCACCTGTTTCAGTTCGAGGTCGCGTTCGCGTTGCTGGCTCGCCGACAGGGGCGCGCGCACGGGACGCGCGGGCTGCAGCTGCGCCAGTTGCGTTTCCAGGCGCCGCGTTTCCTGTGCCTGCACCAGCCAATATCCGGCGGCCGGCAGCAGCATCAGGCCGCCCGCCAGGCACAGGGCCAGGCGCCAGCCCTTGAAGGTCTGTGCCACGCCGGGCGGCAGGAATTCCAGGCGGCTCAGGCCCATGCGGCCTCCCGCATCAGGTGGGCGCCGCTGGCCACGGCGATGGGCACGAAGCGCTCCGGCACGTTGGCTTGCGGCACGCCGCTCAGGTCGAGCAGCGCCACCTGTTCGATGGCGTCCAGTTGCGGCGCGCGCAAGTTCCAGCGCCGCCACGCCCGCTCCAGTTCATCGCCCCAGGCGGCGTCGCAAGACTGGCTGTGCAGGGCCGTGATGCGCCCGGCGACCGTCGTTGCCAGCAGCAGTCGTCCCGCTTCCACCAGGGCGAAGGCGGCCGGTTTGCCGCCGGCGATGCTGCGCCAGGCCGGTCCGACAATGGGTTCGATGGACAGGCAGCGCCGGCCATGCGCGGCCGCCGCCTCCTGCACGCCTTGCAGCAGGGCCGCATCGATGCCGCAGGCCAGGCGCGGCTTGCCATAGGGCGCATCGTCGGCGGCCAGGCGCCAGGCGCGCGCGCCATCGCCGTAGACGGCGGCGAACTGGCTGTGCAGGAAGCGCTGGGCGCTGGCCGCATCGAGCAGGGCGCCGCTCCACGGCACCATCAGCATGGCGCACCAGCGGCTGGCCAGGCTGACGGCCAGCGGCAGTTTTTTGCCGCCATCCTGTTCGAGCCAGCCGCGCAGGGCGGTCAGCGCCACTTCCCGGCTGGCGTCGGGGTTCGCAATCGGCAGGTGGAAGGCGCTGTCCGCCACGGGACGGCCGGCGCGGCGCAGCACGCCGTGCAATCCGTGCGGCGCCAGGTGCAGGCAGACGGTGGCGCGGGCAAGGCGTTCAATAAGTGACACGATTGAGCTCCGCTAACGTGGTTTCGCCGCGCCGCACCAGGTCCAGGCCCGCTTCGCGCGCCAGGCGGAAACCGTTGCGCGCCGCTTCTTCCTTCATCTGGCTCAGGGGCGCGCGCGTGCAGATCATTTCGCGCATCGCGTCGCTGAGCATCAGCACTTCGGCGACGGCCTTGCGGCCCTTGTAGCCGGTGCCGCGGCAATGGCCACAGCCCTTGCCAGCCATGAACTGCCAGTCCTGCACCTGGTGCAGGGCCAGGCCGCTATCGCGCAATTGCTGCGCATCGGCCAGCACCTCGGCGCTGGCGTCGACGGCGCAATGGGCGCAATTGAGGCGCAGCAGGCGTTGCGCCACGATGCCGTTCAGGGCCGCCGCAAAGCTGTAGGCATCGACACCCATGTGCAGGAAGCGGCCGACCACATCAAAGACGTTATTCGCGTGCACGGTGGTAAACACCAGGTGGCCCGTGAGCGCGGCCTGCACGGCGATCTGCGCCGTTTCATCGTCGCGTATTTCGCCGATCATGATTTTGTCGGGATCGTGGCGCAGGATGGAGCGCAGGCCGCGCGCGAACGTCAGCCCCTTTTTTTCGTTGACGGGGATCTGCAGCACGCGCGGCAAGCGGTATTCGACGGGGTCTTCGATGGTGACGATCTTGTCGCGCCCCGTATTGATTTCCGTGATGGCCGCGTACAGGGTGGTGGTCTTGCCGGAACCCGTGGGCCCCGTCACCAGCAGCATGCCGTGCGGCTTGGCGGCCAGGCGGCGTATCTGCTCGATGGCGTCCTCGTTCAGGCCCAGGCTTTCCAGGCGCAGCGCCTGCGCCGCTTCCGTCAGCGCGCGCCGGTCCAGCAGGCGCAGCACGGCATCCTCGCCAAAGATATTGGGCATGATGGAGACACGGAAATCGATCTCCGCCCCTTTCACGCGCACCTTGAAACGGCCATCCTGCGGGATGCGGCGCTCGGCGATGTCGAGATCGGCCATCACCTTGATGCGCGAGATGATCTGTTCGGCCATTTGTAATCCCTGCACCTGGCCCGCCTGTACCAGCACGCCGTCGACGCGGTACTTGATGACCAAGCTGGCCACGTCGCATTCGAGGTGGATGTCGCTGGCCTGGAATTTCAGGGCGTCGTAGATGGTGGAGTTCACCAGTTTCACCACCGGGCTGCTGTCCTCGCTGATGCGAATCAGCGAGATATCCTCGATGCTCTGGTCGAGCCCTGGAATGTCATCCCCATGCTGCATTTCCTGCATCGCCTGCTGCACGCTTTCCTGCTGCAGCAGATAGGCGGCCAGATCGTCCGGATGCGCCAGCCCCACCGTGAAGGGTGTGGACAAGGCGAAGTCGGCCCACTGCAGCAAGTCTTCGGCAAACGGGTTGCCGATGACGAGCACGGGCGGCGCGCCGGGAACGCTTGGGTGCAGCAACACGCAGTCGCGCTGGGCGCAATCCGTGTAGGGCAGCAGGCCGAAGGCGGGCAAGGCCGCCTGCAGCTCGGCCATCGTCCAGGCCGGGTAGCGGAACAGGGCGGCCAGCTGGCGCAAGAAGACTTCAGGCGGCAGGGCTGCCGTTTCCTGCAGCACGGTCATTTGCGGGCGGCCCTGTTCCATTGCGCTGGCGTGGGCCCGGCGCAGCATGGCCGCATCGAGCACGGCCCGTTCTTCGTCGCGCGCGTTCATGTCATGCACCACATGGTAAAAACCGTCACGATAAGCTCCCCGCCAGTTCAAAGATCGGCATGTACATCAGCACCACCACGCCGCCAATCACCACGCCGATGATGGTCATCAAGAGCGGTTCGAGCAGGCGCGACGCCCAGTCCACCCAGCGGGCGAATTCCTCGTCGTGGAACTTGGCCGAGCGTTCCAGCATGTCGCCCAGGCGGCCCGTGTTCTCGCCCACTTTCAGCAGCGATTGCGCCACCGGCGTGGCCATGCCGGCCTGTTCCAGCGCGGTGGAAAACGGCATGCCTTCCTGCACCGCGCGGCGCGCCTGCGCCAGCGGCTCCTGCTGCGCCGGCAGCAGCATGGGCGCCACCATGGCCAGCGCCTTGTGCAGGGGGATGCCGGCGTGCAGCAGCAGGCTGAGGGCACGGTAGAAGCGCGCCAGGCGAAATTCCGCCGCCTTCGCGGCCAGCACGGGCAGACGCAAGAGGCGCAGCACCAGCGCCATGCGCATGCTGCGGTTGGCGATACCGAACACCACGGCGGCCACCACGGCGGCCAGCGCGCTGGCGCACAGCAGTGGATGCGCGGCCAGGGTCTGGCCAAAGCCCAGCAGCATTTGCGACATCCACGGAATCTCGCGCCCCGAACTTTCGTAGACGACGCTGAATTTGGGCACCACGTAGCCGAGCAGGAACAGCGTCACCAGGCCGCCGACGACGAGCAGCATGCACGGGTAGATGGCGGCGGAAATGAGTTTTTTGCGGATGGCGTCGAACTGCAGCTGGTAGCCGACGAAGCGGGCCAGCGCCTCGGGCAGGTTGCCCGAGCGTTCGGCCGCATGCACGGTGGCGATGTAAATGTCGGGGAAGATGTCGGGAAAATCGGCCAGGGTGTCGGAGAAGCTTTGCCCTTGCTGCAGGGTCAGCACGATGGCGGCCAGCGTGGCCCTGGCGCCCGCGCGCGTTTCCTTGTTGTGCAGGGTGGCCATGGCCTCACCCAGGTTCAGGCCCGCTTCGAGCAGGGCCAGCAGTTCCTGGCTGAATTGCAGCAGTGGCAGGCCCTGTTTGCCGGGACGCGGCGCGGCGCCCGCGTCCGGCGCGGCGCCGGCGTCGACGGCCAGCACGCGCCAGCCGCCGCGCACGGCTGCGCGGATCGCCTCGGCCTCGCTGGCGGCGTCGATGGCCAGCGCCTGGCTGCCCGCCGGGCCCTGCACCTGGAGGTGGAACTGCATCGTCGGCTCAGGCGAGCATGGCGAGGGCCTGGGGCGTGAAAATGGGGTGAAGTGAAAAGGGGAAAGCGCGTGCGGACAAGGTCGAAGTAGGCATCGGTCAGGAACAATCCAAAAAAGTTCAATTCGTCGCGGGTACCGGCAGCAGGCAAGAGGCAATCACTGCCTCAGGGTAGACTGGAATTGCCAGGAAATCAATCGTGCCGTGCGGGCAAGCCTTGCATCGATGGCTTGCCCGCAATTCAGCCGCTTACTGGGTAACCAGGCTGACCTTGTCGATCACGAACGAGGTTTGCAGCGATGCGTCCTCGGTTGCGGCAAACGAGATCTGCACGGTCTGGCCCTTGTAGGCGATCAGGTCGAAGGTGCGGATCTGGTAGCCGGCCGCCTTGTTCACGTTCGAGTACGAGGCCAGGGTGCCCAGCACCGTGCCGGCGCTGTTCTTCACGGTGACGACCAGCTTGTCGTACACGGTATTGCCTGTTTCAGCCGTGTCGATATGCAGCGCGAAGCTCAAGCTGGCCGAGGTGGCGGCGGCCGGAATGGCCACGCTTTGCGTCAGCGATTCGCTGGCCGTGGCGCCATTGCCGCCCAGCCAGGCGTACTTCGTGCCTTCGTACGCGGTTTGGCCCGTGAAGGTGCCGATGGCGCCCGTGGTGCCGCTCCAGCCCGTGGCGCCGGACTCGAATCCGCCGTTCGTCACGCGCTCGGTAGCGCTGCTCGTACCCACCGTCAGCGTGGCGTTGTTCGACGTGGCCGTCACGGCAGGCGAGGACGAATCCGTCACCGTTGCCTTGAACACGGCGCCGCTGTCGGCCGCCACGGCCGTGAAGCTGTAGGCTGGCGACGTGGCGCCGCTGATCACGGCGCCGTTGCGGAACCACTTGTAGGTGTACGGTGCCGTGCCGCCGCCCGCGCCCACGGCGAACGAGGCGGTGGCGCCCGGTGCGACGGTGATGCTGGCTGGCTGGCTGGTGATCGTCACCGCGCCGCCCGTCGTCGATTCATCGACGTCGGCGCCCACGTTGATGGCCGCATACGCGCGTTTGACCGCGATCGATTCGGCGCTGCCCACGCCATACAGTTCCTCGGCTGCCTGCAGCACTTTGTTGCGCGCGTCGGCGTAGTTGGTCGACGAGGTGAACTTGGTGGTGGCGGCCTTGAACCAGATGCGGTAAGCCTTGTCGCTGCCGATACCGGTCATGGCCAGCGGGCTTTTGTTCAGGTAGGAGCTGTAGTAGTCGCTGCTGGACGTGGAGTTCGAACCTTGCGACAGGAAGTAGAACATGCGGTTGTTCGGACCGCTGCTGTAGTGGACGTCGAGGTTCTTGATGGTGCTGCTCCACGCATTCGGGCTGCTGCCATCCTTGCTTGGCTTGTACAGCCAGCGCAGCGGCTGGCCATTCTTGGCGATTTCCTTGCCCGTCATCCAATCGTTGCCCGTGTTGGGGATCGTCGTGCCCGTGCCGCCGGCGCGCGCATACGCTTCCACCATTTCACCGGCGATGTCCGAGCTCGATTCGTTCAAGCCGCCCGATTCTTGCGAGTAGATCAGGCCCGAGGTGGCGTCCGTGATGCCGTGGCCCATTTCGTGGCCGATCACGTCGATGGAGCCGAGGTTGTTGAACGAGCTGCCGCCGTCGCCGATGTACATGCACTTGCAGCTGCTGTCGTAATAGGCGTTGTCGTAGGCCGTGTTGACGTGGGCGGCGATGTGGGTGGCCGTGTTGTTGCCATCCAGGCTGGACCAGCCCAGCACATTCTTGTGCGTGTCGTAGGTGTTCATCAGACCCCACATCGCGTTCACGGCCGCCGTCTGGCCGTTGGCGTTGGTGGTGCTGCCGCCGTTGATGTATTGCTGGCCGTCGCCCCAGGTGTTGCTGGTGCTGCTGTACACGCTGCCCGAGGTGGTGCCGTGGTTGGCATTCGTGATGGCCATGCCGCCGAAGCTGCCGCCCGTGCCGCGGCTCGGGTCCTTCATGGTGTAGGTGCTGCCCGTGAGCGTGGTGTTGAGCGGTACCTGGCCGTTGTACTGGCTGTTGCCGATGCCGGCCACGGTTTTCAGGGCTTTCCATTGACGCAGGATGCGGCCATCCTTGGCGCTGACGACGGTGTCGTAGTAGACCGGTTTGCTACCGCTGATCATGCGCGTTTGCACCAGGTAGGCCAGCTCGTAGTGGTCGACCACGTCCTGCACGTCGAGGGCGTTCAGCGCGGCTTCTGACTTGTTCTCGGCGCCGGCTATGCGCACGGTTTTCATGACAGGGTAGATCAGCAGCTGCGCATGCGGCGGCACGTGGTCGACGGCCTGCACGCCGATGCTTTTCACGGCGGCGGCGATGGCGGCGGCGGCGCTGACGGCCGGCGTGGTGTCGATATCGGTGGTGGCGCTGCGGGTGACGGAATTGACGCCGCCGCTACCGAGGCCGGAAGCGCGGTCCGACACGGATTCGCTGACGATGTCGCCGGCGCTGTTGCTGACCACGACCGTCTCGGAACCGAAGACGGGCAAGCCCTTGTAGGTGTGCTGCACGCGGCTCACGCGCGTGCCGCTGACGCCCGGATGCTGGGCGCCGACGGCAAAGCCATGCTCGGTATTCAAGCCGCGGCTGCGTGCCTGTGCGGCCAGCTTGTTGACCAGGCCGGCGTTCTCTTGTGGAGAGGCCAGGGGCACCGGGGCAGCCATCAGGGTCTGTGGCAGCGGCGTGGCGGCGTCCGCCGTGGTGGCCATCAGCGGCAGGGCGGCGATGGATGCGGCAACTATCGTCAAACGTAAATTCATTTCTGCTCCATGGTATCGGTTAAGGAAATGGTGAATGAGCTGGCCGCGATGCCTGATGGCCACCCCGGCGTGCCTGGCAGGCGGATAGCCTGCCGTTTTGTGGTGGCGTGACGCCGGGTAGGGGGACACTAAACTTGTCGAGATCGCCATGTCAAAAAATTCAAGAAATGGGTCACCAGGCGAATTTTTGTTAAGAATTGAACATTTATCGACGCTGCATCATCGGAAAGTTTGATCTACCACAAGCTGTAACTTTTGTTTTGGACTACTTCCCCTAATGGCGCGCTCTGTTGGAAAAACACTGTTGCATTTTCTAAATGTTGCGATCTACACTAGCTCTTCGCATTGTCCCCAGTGGACCAGGCGACGACAAAAAAAGCGCACGCGGCAATGACCGCGTCCAGATACAGCGCATCGGGAAAAAAATCGGGAGTTTCACATGACGTCAGTTCTGTTTTCTGCTGTTGGTTTCAGCCATTTCCCCTCTGGAGCGGCATTCATGCTGCATCCGCCTTCCTAGCCGCCGCCAGCCGGCTCTTCCCCCGCGAGGGGGGCTTTTCAGTGAGTCCGACCGCGCCGCCCGGCGCGGCCGCTGGCGCAGTGCATCTTTTTTTCAGGAAGGGTTGCCGGCTCCTGGTGCGTGCACCGGAATCACCGGCCTGACGAACTATGCTTTCGATAGCGACCAAAGTGGAACAGATCGTGATGGAATCGGCCTTTCTCAGCGAGGGATTGGGCCGGGGCTTGCTGAACCTGTCGGAACTGGCGCGCCAGTTGCAGCCGCAATTGCAGAGCGACTTATGGAAACCGGTGGGGCAGGCCGCCGTGGTGATGGCGCTGCGCCGCCTGGCCGAACGGATGCCGCAGCAGAAAAGCGGCGAGATCGTGCTGGCGCACCGCGCGGGAGAACTGTCCACGCGCAGTGAATTGATGATTTTTACCTACCGTTATTCCGACCAGACCTATGACTGCCAGCGCCAGTTGCTGGCGCTAGCCGCGCCCCAGCGCGGCACTTTCATCACCGTCACGCGCGGCGTCAACGAGGTGATGGTGATCTGCAGCCGTTCGCTGCATGCGCTGGTGGACGAGGTCTTTGGCGGCGAGCAGGAACTGGCGCGCCTGGAGCGGGTGACGGCCGTGACCCTGCACCTGGCGCCCGAAACCTGCTATACGCCGGGCGTGTATCACGCCATCCTCAAGCGCCTGGCCTGGGAGCGCATCAACCTGATCAACATCATCTGCACGTATACGGAGCTGACCTTGCTGCTGGAAGCGTCGCAGACGGGGGCCGCCTTTTCCGTGCTGTCGAAAATCGTCGCCCAATGAAAAACGCCCCGCTGCAGCAATGCAGCGGGGCGTCAGGCAGAGTAGTCGCTGCTTATTTTTCCAGCTGTGTACGCACGCGGGCGATCGCGGCGCGGACCTGGCGTGGCGCCGTGCCGCCCACGTGGTCGCGCGCGGCAACGGAGCCTTCCAGGGTCAGCACGGCAAACACGTCGTCGTCCGTCAACGGGGAAAACGCACGCAGCTGCTCTAGCGACAGGTCGGCCAGGTCGCAGCCGGCGTCGACGCAGGCGCGCACGGCCAGGGCCACCGCTTCATGCGCGTCGCGGAACGGCAAGCCCTTTTTGACCAGGTAGTCGGCCAGGTCGGTCGCCGTGGCATAGCCCTGCAGGGCCGCCGCGCGCATCGCTTCCGGTTTCACCGTGATGCCGCCGGCCATGTCGGCGAAGATGCGCAGGGTGTCGATAACGGTGTCGACGGTGTCGAACAGCGGTTCCTTGTCTTCCTGGTTGTCCTTGTTGTAGGCCAGCGGCTGGCCTTTCATCAGGGTCAACAGGCCAATCAGGTGGCCGTAGACGCGGCCCGTCTTGCCACGCGCCAGTTCCGGCACGTCCGGGTTTTTCTTTTGCGGCATGATCGACGAGCCGGTGCAGAAGCGGTCGGCGATGTCGATGAAGCCGATGCGTGGGCTCATCCAGATCACCAGTTCTTCGGCCATGCGCGACACGTGCATCATCAGCACGGCGGAGGCGGCGCAAAATTCGATGGCGAAATCGCGGTCCGAGACGGCGTCGAGCGAGTTGTGGCAGACGTCGTCAAAGCCCAGCGTTTTTGCCACGCGCAGGCGGTCGATGGGGAAGGTGGTGCCGGCCAGGGCGGCGGCGCCCAGCGGCAGGCGGTTGACGCGCTTGCGGCAGTCGGCCATGCGCTCGGCGTCGCGGCCGAACATTTCGACATACGCCAGCATGTGGTGGCCGAAGGTGATCGGCTGGGCCACCTGCATGTGCGTAAAGCCGGGCATGATGGTGTCGGCATGCTGCTCGGCCAGGTCCGTCAGCGCGCTGCGGAACGTCGCCAGCAGGGCGGTGATGTCGTCGATGGCGGAACGCACGTACAGGCGGATGTCGGTTGCCACCTGGTCGTTGCGCGAACGGCCCGTGTGCAGGCGCTTGCCCGCATCGCCTACCAGTTCGGTCAGGCGCTTTTCAATATTCAGGTGGACATCTTCCAGGTCCAGCAGCCATTCGAACTGGCCGGCGGCGATTTCCTGCGAGATTTGCGCCATGCCGCGCTGGATTTCCGCGTAGTCGGCTGGGCTGATGATGGCTTGCGCATGCAGCATTTCCGCATGGGCCAGCGAACCTTCGATGTCGAACAGCGCCAGGCGCTTGTCAAAAAATACAGAAGCTGTGTAGCGCTTGACGAGGTCCGAGACCGGTTCGGAAAACCGGGCCGACCAGGCTTCGCCCTTTTTGGAGAATTGATCAGTCATGAAAGAAGTCCTTTAGTGTAGGGCGATTATAAACAAGGTTGGCCGGCGGTAGGGCTTTTAGGGGCTTGCAGGGCGCTGAAATGGCCAGGAATGGGGCTGGCAAGCCTCAAATGCCACGGCGCGGGTAGGTTGTGCGTTCCATCCCGGCTTTTTGTATTCTGTCCCGCGAATCGTGCGTTTGGTCGCAATCCGATGGCAGTTCAGGGGGGATCGGCCTACAGTTCAATCATCGCAGCACACAACCCGCCACTCAAAGGACATCATCATGAACATCGCTAAAAACATGGAAGCCATCTTCGTCGCCATCATCGCCATCGCCGCCGCCACCAGCCTGGCCACCGCCGCCGTGCCGAAGTTCCGCGCCGCGCCGGCACCGATCGTCGCCAGTGCCGAGCAAGTCACCATGCATACCGTGTACGTCAGCGCCAAGCGCCTGAGCGCCGAAGAAAAAGCTGCCCTGTAAGCGCGGCAATGCCATGCAGGCAGTATCAGTAACAGCAGTAGCCGCACCGCATCTTGCAGCACCTTGCAGTATCCCATCATGGGCAATCGGAACGGGCGGCGCCCCCGGTTCTTTCCAGCCCAGGTGACAGCAGCAATACCCAACACACAGTAGCCGCAGGCAGAACGCGCGCTTCCAGCCAGGCAGCTTATTTTCACCAGACAGCCCTCAGTGACCATCGGCATCGCGCCGGCGGCAGTGGACAGCCACGCCCTGGCGCATTTCGTTCAATGCCCAGCGCAGCGGCAGCCTCGGCGCGCACCGAGGCGTCGTGATCGGCCAGCAGCGCCGCCGCGGCGGGAGCCATTTCGGGAAAACGCATTTCACTGAAGGCCCAGACGGCAAGCTGGCGCACGACAGGCTGCGGGTCGAGCAAGGCCAGCAGCAGCGCGGCCAGCGCCGCTTCCTGCCTTTCATCGGGTCACTTGGTATTCTGTCCCTTCTTTTGGGCGGTTTGTCGCAATCCGGTGGAGATGGTGGGCCGATGCGCCTACAGTTCCATCATCGCAGCAGACAACCAGCCATCCAAAGGACACCATCATGAACATCGCTAAAAATATGGAAGCCATCTTCGTCGCCATCATCGCCATCGCCGCTGCCACCAGCCTGGCCACCGCCGCCGTGCCGAAGTTCCGCGCCGCGCCAGCCGCTTCCGCCGCCCTCGTTGCCAGCGCCGATCAAGCCACCATGCATACCGTGTATGTCAGCGCCAAGCGTCTGAACGCCGAAGAAAAAGCCGCGCTGTAAGCATGGCGGCAGCGTGCCAGTCGCAGCTACGGCAGCAGCAGGCAGAGTACCCCCGTCATCAGCAGTCAGAAGGGGAGGCAGCCCGATTCTTTCCTGCCCAGGTGACAGCAGCGCGCAAATCGCCGATGATCAGTTTTTCCCACGACAGGCGGACAGCGTGATGCCACACTTGAAGATCAGTAGCGACAGGGCGGAACTTGACGTTCCGGCCATTCACCATTTTCTCAGTACGCAATCGACATGGGCCATCGGCATCGCGCAGGCCACCGTACAGCGTGCCATTGACCATTCGCTATGCTTCGGCGGCACGCTGGACGGCCGTCAAGTGGCGTTCGCCCGCGTGGTCAGCGACTACGCCACGTTTGCCTATCTGGTCGACGTGTATGTGCTGGAAGAGTGCCGCGGCCGCGGCTACAGCAAGCGCCTGATGGAGGCCGTGATGGCGCATCCCGACTTGCAGGGTTTGCGCCGTTTCATGCTGGCCACCAGCACGGCGCATGGCTTGTATGCGCGTCACGGCTTTACGGCGCCACTCAGGCCGGAGACGCTGATGGAGCGGTATTTTCCCGATATTTATCGGCGTTGAACAGCTGACGCGGTTTGTGCGCGCCCCCAGTCTTGGCCTGATATCGCCATTTTCCTGATCAACAACGCGACAGCTCCCTAGCGGATACTGACTCCATGACTCCTTATTTTCTCTGGCCTCTCCTTGTCGCATCGCTCACGGCGACTGCCGCACCGATGCCGGAGGCATTCAGTCCGGCGCCTTGCGAGACGGGTATTTTTCGCCAGGACCAGACGGGCTTCGTCGCCCTCACCCAAGGGGGAAAAGGGTACGCCTATACCTTCAGCGACGGGACCGTCGGCAACACGCAGGATGCCGGCGCGTTGCTCGCGTGCGGAAAGGACGCCGTGCTTGTCAACGGCAAGGAACGCTGGCCGAAAGTGGCATTGGCCGAAGCGGATACGCGTTTTGAATCGCATGGCATCATGCTCGCGGGCCGTTTGCTGGAAGCGCCGGGCGCCGGCAAGGATACGCCGCTGGTCGTGTATGCCCATGGTTCCGAAAGCAGCGGCTGGATAGACCGCGCGCGCGACCCTTACCAGATGGTTGGACGGGGCGTGTCCGTTTTCGTGTATGACAAGCGCGGTACGGGGCTGTCCGAAGGCGAATATACGCAGAATTTCCCACGCCTGGCCGATGACCTGGTGGCTGCGTCGCGTGAAGCAAAACGGCTGGCGCAAGGGCGCTACGGCCGCTTCGGCCTGATGGGCGTGAGCCAGGGTGGCTGGATCGCCCCGCTGGCGCAGGCGCGCGCCAAGGCGCAATTTCTCGGCATTGGCTATGGCCTGGTGGCCGATATCACGGAACAGGATGCGGCGCAGGTCGCCAGGGAATTGCAGGATAAGGGCTATGGCGACGACGTCATCGCCAAGGCCAGGACGGTGACGGATATCACGGCCAGAATCGTCAAATCCAGCTACCAGGATGGACTGGACGACCTGTCGGCATTCCAGCAGCAGTTTGGCAAGGAAGCGTGGTTTGGCCTCATCAAGGGAGGCTACACGGGGGTGTTGCTGGGCATGCCGGCCGAGGAGTTGCGCAAGCATGGCATACCGCGGTTCGACAAGCTCGATATCGACTGGTCGCTCGATCCCGTGCAGGTTGTCAGTCAAGTCACGGCGCCGCAGTTATGGGCCCTGGCGGAGGACGACCGCCAGGCACCGCCGGCTGTCACCGTGGAGCGCCTGACGGCGTTACGTGGCCAGGGCCAGGCCATCTCTGTCTACGTTTTCCCGCAGGCCGATCACGGCATGCGCGGCTACGTTCAGGCGCCGGATGGAACGCGCAAGTCCACTGTCATCACGCCCGGGTTTTACGACCTGATGGCCGACTGGGCAAAGGGCGGCATCCATGGCGCCTACGGACAGGCGTACCGCAAATAAGAAAGCCACGGCGATGGTGCCGCCGTGCTTACTGCCAGTGCATCAGGCAGGGCGGAATCAGCAGCAGCAGCGCCAGCACCAGGTAAATCAGCTGCAGCGGAATCATCCACTTGGCCCACGTAATCCAGGGCACGCGCGCCAGCGCCAGCACGCCGACGGTGATGCCGGACGTGGGGATCATCGGCGTGGTGAATTCGCCGAACTGGAAGGCCAGGATGGCGGTCTGGCGCGTCACACCCACCAGGTCGGCCAGCGGCGCCATGATCGGCATGGTGAGAGCCGCCTGCCCGCTGCCCGAGTGGATGAAGAAGTTGATCACCGACTGCATGAAGAACATCTTTTGCGCGGCGAAGACGGGGCTCGACGACGCCACCAGGGGCGTCAATGCATGCAGCATGGTGTCGATGATCTGCGCGTCGCGCGCCAGGATCATGGTGCCGCGCGCCAGCGCGATGACCAGCGCCACGCTGACCATGTCGCGCGCGCCCTGCACGAACGACGCCACCAGGCTGTCCATGTCGAGCCGGCCGACCAGGCCGACGACGATGGCCATCACCAGGAACAGGGCGGCGATTTCATCGATGAACCAGTCGTACTTGACGACGCCGACGACCATCGTCAGCAGGGTCGCCATGAAAATCCACAGTACCGCGCGATGCGTGCGCGTCATGCCGGCAAAGCTGCTCAGGTCCAGTGTGTGCTCGCTGCGCTTTTCGATGTCGAGCAGGTAAGTGGGGCTTTTTTCCGGATGGCGCTTGATGCGCGCTGCGTACCACATCAAGAACACGATGCTGACCGCCGTGGCGATGGCCCACACGATCAGGCGGTAGCCGATGCCGGAAAAGATCGGCACGCCGGCGATACCCTGCGCGATGCCGACGTTGAACGGATTCAAAAAGGCGGCGGAAAATCCCACTTGCGAGCCGATGAAGGGAATCGACACGCCCGTGATGGTGTCATAGCCCAGAGCCAGGGCCAGCGGCACGAAGATCAGGATGAAGGGAATCGCTTCCTCGTTCATGCCGAAGGTGGCGCCGCCCAGCGAAAACATGGTGAAGAACACGGGGATGATGGCGGCGCGCACGAAGCGCGAACTGGTGTGCGCCTTGGCGATGGCCTTGATCAGCGAATCGAAGGCTTCCGTTTTTTGCAGCACGGCGAAGGCGCCGCCGACGATCAGCACGAAGCCGATGATCAGGCTGGCGTCGACAAAGCCCTTGATGGGCGCCATCATCAGCGCGGCGAGTCCCTGCGGCTTGTTGTCGACGTAATGAAACGTGCCGGGGATGATCAGCTGTTTGCCATTGACCAGTTGGGTGTCGAATTTCCCGCCTGGCACCAGCCACGTCGCCAGGGCGATCATGGCCAGAATGCCGCACAGCAGGACGAAGGTATTGGGGAGCTTGAATTTTCTCATGGGTGTCATTTATTGGCTCAGCAGGCTGCCGCCGCGGAAGGCGACGGCGCCTGCGACCTTGCCAACGTTCATGCCGCGCAAAACGTGGCGGTGGGCGCTGCGCGCAAAAAAGACGCCGGCGACCGTGCAGCGCAAGGTCGTCGTCTCGCCGCTGACGGGATCGATCAGGTCGGCCACGGCGTCGCCGGCGGCCAGCACCTCGCCCATTTCGCGCAGGTAGACCAGCACGCCGTGATGCGGCGCGAGGATCGGTTCCACGCCGGCCAGCGGCGTGGGCTCGCATTGCGGCGCGGGCAGGTCGTCGCCGGCGCCGGCTATCTCCAGCACGCCCTCGATGGCGAGAAAACGCAGCAGGGCGGCGGCGTCGCGTTCGGCCAGGGCGTAGCTCACTTCCACTTCGCCGCGCAACTCGACGGTGGTCGACAGGCAGGCGGCGGGAATCGGATAGCGTCCGCCGAAGTGCGCGTCGAGATCCCACCACAAGCGGCTGCAGGCTTCGTCGAACGGCTCTTCGCCGGCCGCCAGTTCCAGCAGCACGGCGCGCGCGCCCAGCAGCGCGGACAGGGGCGCGATCTGCGCCGCCAGCGGCGTGCCCGTGTAGATGTGCAGGGCCGCCTCGTTATCGCAATGCAGATCGAGCACGATGTCGGCGTCGATGGCCATGCCCAGCAGGGTCTTCTTCAAGGTCTCCGCATCCGTGCCCGGCCGCCAGGCGGCGACGGCGGCGCGCGCATGCTCGCGTATCAGGGCCACGTTGGCTTGCGCATCCTGTCCCAGCAGGCCAGCCAGCGTGGTTTTCAGTTCATCGGCCACGTGGCGGTAGGCGCGGTTGAAGTTGATGCCGGTGGTCAGGTCGAAGCGGCCGAACGGCGCGCCATGGATGGCTTGCGCCAGGCCGATCGGGTTGGCGGCCGGCACCAGGATGATTTCGCCGTGGATCTTGCCGGCCGCTTCCAGCGCCAGCAGTTCACGGCGCAAAAATTGCGACACCAGCATGCCCGGCACCTCGTCCGCGTGCAGCGCCGCCTGGATGTACACCTTTTTGCCGCTGCGGCTGGTGGCGGCCGCGGCGCCGAAGTGGAAACTGCTCAATTGGCACGCTACGCTGGCGTGTGCGGTGGAGATGGGATGCTGGTGTACTTGCATGGTGGGTGCCCCGAAAAGGTGCATGGTTGATGGATTCCGGTCGATTATGTAGCAATATTTTCACGAAGTAAATCAATGAAAATCCTTTTACAAATATTTGTTGAGTTTTCTTTTTGATATGAGTACAGTAAGTTCCAGCGACCCGATTTCGCCTTCCGCCAGTGATCCGCAGTGCCCAAGAATACAGGCCGCCAGTGATATGAGAGCATCCGCCAGTCCTGCCAGAAGCAGCGTCCCCAAGCCACTTGCCACCGCGCTGGCGTCGCCCGACGCCGCCTTCGCGCAATCGCCGCTGGGGCAGGCGCTGATGCACGTGCTGGCCGGCGGCTCGGCTTCGCAGCGGCAGATCGCCGACTACCTGCTGCGCAACCAGATGCGGGTGACGGCGCTGGGCATCGAGGAACTGGCCGACAGCTGCCAGGTATCGACAGCCACCATCAGCCGCTTCGCGCGCGACATCGGCCAGAAGAATTATTCGGCCATGCGCGGCGCCATGGCCGAAACCCTGCAATCGCTGTTGCAGCCGGTCGACAAACTGCGCCGCACCATAGAGCGGCGCGCGCGCGCCACCTCGCCTGTCACGCAAAGCCTGGAATATGCGGCCGCGAACATCGCCGCCACGTCCGATGCCCTGTCGCCGCAGGCCATGCAGGCCGTGGTGCGCCGCCTGACGCGCGCCAGGGTCGTGTATGTGATGGGTTTCGGCCTGTCGGCCAACCTGGCCGGCATGCTGGTGCAGCACCTGCAGCCGTTTTGCCCGCATGTGGTGGAAGTGGTGGGCATCGGCGGCTCGGAAGTGGCGGCCGGCCATCTGGTCAACCTGACGGCGCACGACGTGCTGGTGGTGATCTCGTTCCCCCGCTACACGCTCGACTGCATCGGCCTGGCCAGCTTCGCGCGCGACCGCGGCGCCTGCATCGTGGCGCTCACCGATTCTCCCGCCTCACCGCTGGCCGAACTGGCCGACCACGCGCTGTATGCGCAAAGCACGCATCCCGTCCTGCCCAGCAGCGCCAGCACGGCGCTGGCCATGATCGAGGCGCTGGCCGTGGCACTGATGGTATCGAACAAAAAGAACGTTGAAAAAGCGGCCCGCCTGAGCGACGTCATCGCCGCCTATCTGTACGGCGGCGAGCATGGTGTGCAGGGCTCCCGGAAAACAGCTTCAAAGCAACGCAAGGCAGTCGCAAAATCATTATAAAAATCAGGCATCATTATTGGGGAGAGTGGCAATGCAGATGAAAAGACAGGACGGTGGCTCCTTGCCGCGCGAGTCGGCGCTGGCGCAAGGCGTGCGCCTCGCGCTGGGCGCCCTGAGCGTGTCGGCGGCGCTGGGCATGCTGGCCGGCGGCGCGCAGGCGCAAGAGCAGAAACAGGAGCCGGTGCGGGATGAAGAGCCTGCGCCGAAAAAAATGCAGCGCGTGGAGATCACGGGGTCGGCCATCAAGCGGCTGGAGTCGGAGACGGCGCTGCCGGTGCAGGTCATCACGCGCGCCGAGATCGAAAAGGCGGGCGTGACGACGGCGGCCGAGCTGATGGCGCGCGTGTCGGCCAACGTGGGTGGCCTGACCGATGGCGCCAGCATCAATATCGGCGGCGACCAGCGCGGCTTCAACAGCGCCAACCTGCGCGGCGTGGGCACGTCGTCGACCCTGGTGCTGCTCAATGGACGGCGCATGGCCAACTTTGCCTCGCCCGGCGACGACGCGGGCGTGGACCTGAATAACATTCCCGCCGCCGCCCTGCAGCGCGTGGAAGTGCTGCTCGACGGCGCCTCGGCCCTGTACGGCACGGACGCCATCGGCGGCGTCATCAATTTTATTACGCGCAAGGATTACCAGGGCGTGGAGCTGAACGTCTACGGCAGCCGCACCGATGAAGGCGGCGCGGGCAAGCGCACGGCCAGCATCACGGCAGGCACGGGCGACCTGGCCACGGATGGCTACAATATCTTCGCTGTGGTCGACCTGCAAAAAACGGACCGCCTCAGTTCCTCGCAGCGCAAGTTCATTCCGAACCTGCAGGTGCCGCAGCGCCTCGGGCATTTGCTGTCGAGTTTTACCAGCCCGGCGAATATCCGCCTGTCGGGGGAGCAGCGCGACTATTTGCAAGAGAATGGCTTCCTGCTCAATGGCCAGCCGATTACCAATCGCCAGATCAATCCGTCGATCCCGAACTGTTCGCCGCCGGCCAACCTGTACCTGCCGGCGGGAACGGGTGGTGTTGATGCCTGTACCTATGACTACATGGGCGACACGGAGCTGTATCCGAAGACGGACAAGCAGAACCTGCTCACGCGCGGCGTGCTGAAACTGAGTAATGACCACCAGCTGTATGCGGAAGTGGCGCTGAGCCGCTCGCGCAGCTATTACGTGGGCTCGTCGGCGCGCGTGATCGGCTATCTCGATTACAGCAAGGTGCCGCAGCTGGCCAATACCGGCCTCGATAGCATCGTCGACGAAGACGGCAATCCGACTGCGCGCGAACTGGAGCTGCGCATGCGGCTGAACGAGGCGGGCATGCGCACCAGCCAGTTGACCAGCGAGAGCCAGCGCTTCGTGGTGGGCGCCAGCGGCACGCTCGGCGGCTGGGATTATGACGTGGGCTTCAATCACAGCGTCAACGTCGTGAAGGACCGCGACACGCATGGTTATGTCCTGTACGACAAGCTGTTGGAAGGCATCGCCTCCGGCGACATCAACCCGTTTGGCCCATCGGGCGCGAAGGGCAAGGCGCTGCTCGACAGCATCCAGGTCAATGACGAAGTGCGGCATGCGCGCGGCACCATGGATGCGCTCGACTTCAAGGCATCGCGCGCGCTGATGGCCTTGGAGGGCGGCGACATGGCGCTGGCCGTGGGTGGCGAAGTGCGGCGCGAACGCACCGAGTTCCGTCCGTCGGCGTTGCTGATGAGCGACAACATCAACAACGACGCGGCGCCCGAAGGCGGTGTGGCCACCAGCGACAGCCGCAAGGTGCAAGCGATTTACAGCGAATTGCTGCTGCCGTTTACCAAGCAGTGGCAGGCGCAGTTGTCGGGCCGTTATGACCATTACCAGCAGGTGGGCGGCGCCCTCAGTCCGAAGATCGGCCTGACCTACATGCCCAGCAAGCAGGTGCTGCTGCGCGCTTCGGCCGGCAAGGGCTTTCGCGCGCCATCGATGTCCGACCTGCACCGGCCCACTGCCTACAGCAGCACGGCGACCTTGCCCGATCCCGTATATTGCGCGAGCGAGAACAATGATTATTCCGTCTGCGCCGATAACTGGGATACGCGCCGCTACAGCAACGACAAGCTGAAACCGGAGCGCAGCCGCCAGTTCACGGCCGGCCTGGTGCTCGAACCGAGCCAGCACTGGACCTTCAGTGCCGACTACTGGAACATCAAGCGCACGGACCTGATCAGCGAAATCGGCGACGACATCATCCTCGGCAATCTGGCCAAGTACGGCGATCTGGTGCACCGCGATGAAGACGGCTTGATCGACTACATCGAGCTGCGCAAGGAAAACCGCGGCGCGCAAAAGGCGGCGGGCATCGATATCACGGCCGACCTGCATGGCGTGAAAACGGCGTGGGGACGCTTTGGCGCGCACCTGAGCGGCACATATGTGCTCGATTCGACTATCCAGACCAGCCCTGGCGAAGTCTTTATCAGCAACCTCAATAAATTCGTCACGGAAGGCGTGGTGCAGCGCTGGCGCCATACGATCACGCTCGATTGGGACAACGGCCCGTATTCGGCCAGCCTGTCGAACACGTATTCGAGCGGCTACGATGACCAGAATTCGGCCATCAACACGGACGATGGCAGCGTCGTCAAGCCGAACCGGGTGAAGGCCTACACCTTGTGGGACATGTCGGGCGCGTACGCCGTCAGCAAGCAGTTCAAGCTGCGCGCGGGCATACAGAATCTGTTCAATACCAGCCCGCCATACTCGAACCAGGCGTACTACTTCCTGTCCGGCTATGACCCTACTTATTCGGACCCGCGTGGCCGGCGCTTTTATGCGAGCGCCAATTACAGCTTCAAATAAGGCGGAAAAGCAGGAGATACCGCAACAGCGCTGTCATATGCAGCAAGTAGTATTGCAGTTTGATGCAGTTGGGTTGCAAGCAGCAGTATTGGCAGCAAGGGCGCGTGCCTGTATCAACAAGTGCGCGCCACTTTCCTTGTATTCGAAAGGCACCATGAAATCATCCGCAAGCCTGTATCACACCTTCCGCGCCGCGCTGCTGTTCGCGCTGGCATTGTGCAGCATCCATGCCGTGGCGGCGCCGGGCGGCAGCGCCATCGGCAGCGCGCCGCAGGGCACGCTCGTCATCATCGGCGGCGGCCTGCGCGCCGACAATGCCGAAGTCTGGCAGCGCATCGTCAAGCTGTCGGGCGGGCCAGGCGCGCGCATCGCCGTGCTGGCCTCGGCCGCGATGAACCCGGAAAAATCGGGCGAAAGCATCATCAAAAAGCTGAACCAGTACGGCGCCGACGCCTTTTTCGTGCCGCTGGCCGTCAAGCTGGCGAACAGGGATTACCGCAAGGCGGCCGAAGACCCGGCCATCGTCACGCAGATCAAGTCGGCCAGCGGCATTTATTTTGCCGGCGGCGACCAGGGACGCATCACGCAAGCCTTGCTGCGTCCGGACGGCAGCCGCACGGCCGCGCTGGAAGCCATCTGGTCGGTCTACCGCAACGGCGGCGTGATCGCCGGTTCCAGCGCCGGCGCCGCCATCATGAGCACCACCATGTTTTACGACGCCAAGCCCGTGCTCGACATGCTCAAGATGGGCGTGACGGACGGCCGCGAGATCGCGCCTGGCCTCGGCTTCATCGGCAGCGATGTCTTCGTAGACCAGCATTTGCTGGTGCGCGGGCGCTTTGCGCGCATGATCCCCGTGATGCTGAAAAAAGGCTATCACCTGGGACTGGGCATCGATGAAAACAGCGCCATGGTGGTCGACGCCATGCGCGACGTGGAAGTCATCGGCTACAGCGGCGCCTTGCTGATCGACCTGTCGGGCGCCATCAGCGACCGTGGCGTGAAAAATTTCAATATCAGCAATGCCGCCATCAGCTACCTGGACCGGGGCGATAAATTCAACCTCGTCACGCGCGTGTTTACGCCGTCGCCGGACAAGGCCGACAACAAGCTCGATCCGAACCAGCCAGACATGCGCGAGCCCGTGTTTACCAACGATATCCTCGGCAACAACGCCGTGCTCGACCTGATGGGCAATTTGATCGACAACGCGCAGCAGGAAGCCATCGGCATCGCCTTCGGTAACCCGCGCGACCCGTACCCGGACCTGGGCTTCGAGTTCCGCTTCAGTAAAACGGTCAACAGCGTCGGCTACAGCTCGACCGAGGCGGAAGCGTATTCGGTGCTGAAGCTGCGCCTCGACATCCGCCCCATCCAGCTGCGCCAGCCGCTGTACCGCTACAAGTAAGTGGCGCGCGATCGCCGCCAGCGCGGCCACGCGGCGATCGTCAGGGCCCGCAGCAGCCACTCGACGGGGCCATACGCATGGCCGCGCAGCCACCAGTGGCTCAGTGGCAGCTGCGCGCAAAAGATGATGGCGGCCAGCGTCAGCGCACCGAGCGGCGACACGCTGCCCATCAGCCGCGCGCCATACGCGAGGAACAGCACGGCGCAGATGGCCGACTGCAGCAGGTAGTTCGACAGGGCCATGCGGCCCGTGTCGGCCAGCAGCGCAAACAGCGTGCCGTCGCGCAGGCGCTCGAACAGCGATAGCGCCAATGCCAGGTAGGCGCCCGCCAGCAACGGCGCGGTGGCAAGGCCCACGGCCAGTCCCGCCACCTGCCATGTCTGGCTGTCACCATACACGGACGTCCACGCATAGAAGGCGGCGCCGGGCAGCCCCGCCAGCGCGCCGGCCCACAGCAGGCGGCGGCGCAGCGGCAGATAATCGCTGGCGTGCAGCAGCATCTCGCGCTTGCCGGCGGCCAGGCCGCACAGGAACATGGCCAGCGCACACGGCGCCTGCACCAGCAGCAGGACGAGCCAGATGTCATTCAGTTCGCGCAGGTGCTGATGGATGACGGCGGCCGGCGTGGCGCGATAGGCGGCCAGCGCGCTTGCCGCCTTTTGCGCCATCGCCACGGCGTTGTCGGCGGTGTCGCCCTCCGGCTGCAGGCTTTGCAGCCAGGCCATGCCTGCCCAGAACGCCACGCAGACGGCGACGAGCACCAGCGCCAGGGACAATGCCTGGCGTTCGCCGCAGCGGTGCAGCGCCAGCAGCACGATGCCCAGCAGGGCGTAGGTCGTGAGTATGTCGCCGTGGAACAGGAGCACGGCATGCAGGGCGCCGATCAGCCACAGGCCCGCTTGCCGGCGCAGCATGCGCGGCACGAACGGCGCCTCGGCGCGCGCGGCCGCCTGCATCTGCAAGGTGAAGCTGTAGCCGAACAGGAAGGAAAACAGCAGGTAGAATTTGGTCTCGAACAGCAGCGCGACGAGGAAGTGGGTGGCGCGGTCCACGCCGCCGGGAAAGGCGGGATCGGTCAAGCCCAGGCCGAACCAGGGCGTGGCGAAGGCGCCGATATTGACGACCAAAATGCCGAACAGGGCGCAGCCGCGCAGGGCGTCGACGTCGGCGATGCGCGTGGGCCGGGTTTGCATGACGGCGCTCATGCCAGGGCAGGGCGCAGGAAGCGCGCCAGCAGCAGGTGCAGGCTGGCGCGTTGCGCCAACGGTGCATAATCGGGATCGACGGCGACCCGGTTGAAGATGCCGTCGATTAGCGCGGCGATCCAGCTGGCAGTTTGCGCCGCGTCCAGCGCGGCGTCGACCTGGCCTCCTGCGGCCGCCTCTTCCAGCAAGGCTTGCAGGCCGCCGCGCAGGCTGGCGTCGTTGCGCGCCACCCTGGCCGCGATATCCGTGTCGCGCATCGCTTCGGCGGCAATGTCCAGCGCCAGTCCCGCAAAATCCGCGTCGGCCGCCAGCGCCAGCACCACATCCATGAAGTCGAGCAGGGCGCCGTAGGCATCGGCGCTGCCTTGCACGCCGGCGAAGTAGGCGGCCGTCTCGCTGCCTTCCTGGTCGACGATGGCGGCGATGATGGCTTGCTTGCTGGGGAAATAATGAAACAGATTGCCGGGACTCATGCCCGCTTGCGCGCAGATGGCGGCGGTGCTGGTCTGGTGAAAGCCCTTGCGCGCAAAGCAGTGGCGCGCGGCGGCGAGAATGGCGTCGCGGCGGGCCGCGTGTTTATCGGGATCGATGGTGCGCATGGATTTGCCTTTAATTAATCGACTGGTCAGTCTAATATAGGCCGATTGCCTTGCCTGGTCAAGCGAATCGGCTGAAAAGGGCGCTTTGCACGCTTGCTTCCTGTCGCTACAATGTGCCGCAGCGGTTTTTCCCGCGCCTGCCGGCAGGCCCGCCGATTGTTTGGAAAACCGATCCATTCACCTGTTTTTCTACCGTTTTAGGAATGACATGCAGCAGACCCCGATTCGATCTTTCCTCTGCGCGCTGGCGCTGGCCTTCGGCATCGTCCCTGCCGCGCACGCTGCCAGTGTCGCCCAGCCGGCCACCATGCGCCTCGATTACCAGCACAGCGGCAATGCGCTGGGCGAGCATTATGCAGTCGAGCGCGTGCTGGTCGAACCCCTGCCATGGCCGGGCAATTTGGCGCGTCCCATCGACGACAGCAACCGCGGTAACAATATGCTGGAAGTGGTCGACATCAAGTCGGGCAAGGTGCTGTACTCGCGCGGTTTTTCCACCATCTTTGGCGAATGGGCCAGCACCGATGAAGCGAAAACCACGACGCGCGCCTTCCAGGAATCCGTGCGCTTCCCGCAGCCCGAGCATCCCGTGCGCGTGCGCATCCTGAAACGCGATGAGCGCGGCCTGTTTTCCGTGGTGTGGAGCACCGATGTCGATCCGGCCGCGCAGGACGTGATCCGCAAGCAGCCGCCTGCGCCCGTCAAGCCGATCCCGATCCGCATCAGTGGTCCCTCCAGCGACAAGGTCGACCTCTTGATCATGGGCGATGGCTACACGGCGGCCGAAATGGGCAAGTTCGAAGCGACGGCGCGCAAGTTGGCCGAGCATCTTTTCACCGTCTCGCCATTTCGCGAGCGGGCCAAGGACTTCAATGTGTGGGCCATGGCCGCACCGACCCAGGAATCGGGCGTGTCGCGCCCTTCGACGGGCGTGCATCACGCGTCACCCTTGGGCACGCGCTACGACATTTTCGGCAGCGAGCGTTATGTGCTGACGACGGACAACCGCGCCCTGCGCGACCTGGCGCAGTACGCGCCGTATGAGTTCATTGAAATCCTCGTCAATAACGATACCTATGGCGGCGGCGGCATCTTCGGCCAGTTCAGCACGGCGGCGGCGAACAATGACTGGGCCAATTACCTGTTCGTGCATGAATTCGGCCACCATTTTGCGGGCCTGGCCGACGAGTACTACACCTCGCCCGTGGCCTATCAGTCGAATGGCGAACGCCAGGAACCTTGGGAGCCGAACGCCACGGCGCTGCGCGATCCAGCCAGGCTGAAATGGAAGAACCACGTCAAGGCGGGCACGCCGCTGCCCACGCCGTGGCCGAAGGAAGCGTACGACAGCCATGCGCGCGAATACCAGAAGCAGCGCGCCGCCCTGCGCGCGGCCAACCGTCCCGAAAGCGAGATGAGCGATTTGTTCAAGGCCGACCTGGCGTACACGCAGCAGCTGTTCTCGAAGGCGCCGCAGCGCCATGCGGTGGGCGCCTTTGAAGGCGCGAACTACGAGTCGTCCGGCTACTACCGTCCCGAGATGCAGTGCATCATGTTCGACCGCAGCGAGACGTTCTGCTCCGTGTGCCAGGATGGCATCAGCACCATCATCGACCTGTATTCGCGTCCCGCCCCGGCATCGGGCAAATAAGACCGCTTCTGTCATTCCCATAAGCAGTGAGGCAAGGCGGGCCATGTTGCAACGCAATAGCATGGCCCCCATTTTTTACCATTTTCCGCCTGGCGCCTCGCGCCATGGCGCAGCACAGCTTGTTTTCCAGGCAATCTCCCCTTCCTTTGCGCGGCCGCTTTTACGCACGCCAGCCCCATGTTGCTATCAAATGAGCACTGCGATTCGCTTGCTTGTTAATTAGTTCATTTAAATAATATTGATGTAGAATTTGATGTATATCAATGTTGCATTGCCGCAATCGCACTTATAGTTGACCTAGCTCAAAAGCGTTATGCATGCGGACCGGCCTCATCGCGAATCACGTATCTAAATGCTGTAGAGTAATTTTCGCCCCGCACCAGTTCCCCGAAAATGCACTGGTGCGTGCCTCGAATTTCAGTGACGGAAGCCGATTCATGAAGATGCAGACCCCCGCGCCTGACGCGTGCAGTACCTTACACCCCCACTCTCCGATTGCCTTGCCGTATGCGCGCGTTGGCGGCGTGACCCTGGCCACGTGCGCCGCCACCGTGCGCGCCGGCGCCGTGCGCTGCGTGCAGGCGGCCACGCCGTGGCCCGCCCTGCGTCCAGTCCAGGCATGACGGCCCCCTTGCAGCAGCTGCCTTTGCAGGGCAAGCGGGGCCTGGTGGTGGGTATCGCCAACACGCAAAGCATCGCCTGGGGCTGCGCCAGCGCCCTGCGCGCGGCCGGCGCCGAACTGGCCGTGACCTGGCTCAATGACAAGGCCAGGCCGCACGTGGAGCCGCTGGCGCAGCAAGTGCAGGCGGCCATCATGGCGCCGCTCGACGTGGCCGTGCCGGGGCAATTGGAAGCGCTGTTCGCGCAGATCGAACGGCAGTGGGGACGGCTCGATTTCGTTGTCCACTCCATCGCCTACGCGCCGAAGCAGGACCTGCATGGCCGCGTGACGGACAGTTCCGCCGACGGCTTTGCGCAGGCGATGGATGTCTCCTGCCACTCCTTCATGCGCATGGCGAAACTGGCCGAACCGCTGATGCCGGACGGCGGCAGCTTGACCACCATGAGTTACCTGGGCGCCGAGGAAGTCATCGCCGACTATGGCCTGATGGGTCCCGTAAAAGCGGCGCTGGAAGCGTCGGTGCGCTACCTCGCTGCGGAACTGGGCCCGCAAGGCATCCGCGTGAACGCCATTTCGCCCGGTCCCCTGGAGACGCGGGCCGCTTCCGGCATCGCCCATTTCGACCGCCTGATGGCTGACGCCATCGAACGCTCGCCCATGCGGCGCCTGGCCACCATCGAGGACGTGGGCGCGCTGTGCGCCTTCCTCGCCGGCGACGGCGCACGCGCCATCACGGGCGGCACCCTGTATGTCGATGGCGGCTACAACATTCTGAATTGACTGGAAGATGATGACCAAGGCTGTTTTTACTTTGCCACACCGCGCCAGGATGGCCGCGCTGGCCACCACGCTGGCCCTGGCCGGCTGCGCCTCGATGGCGCCGCCGTATGCGCCACCGCCGCTACCCGTGGCGGCGCAGTACCCGGAAACCGATACGGCCGGCGCAAGCGCGCCCGACGTCGCCTGGCAAGCCTACTTTGCCGACCCGCGCCTGCAGGCGATGATTGCGCAGGCGCTGGCCAGCAACCGCGACATCCGCATCGCCGCCCTGCGCGTGGAAGAGGCGCGCGCCGCGTATGGCATCGTGCGCGCCGAGCAATTTCCCACCATCGCGCTGGGCGCCTCCGGCAGCCGCGCGCGCGTGCCGGCCGACCTGAGTCCGACGGGCCGCGCCATGATGAGCGCGCAGTACCAAACGGGCTTGAACGTGAGCGCCTGGGAGCTTGATTTCTGGGGCCGGGTGCGCAGCCTGAAGGACAGCGCGCTGCAAACCCTGCTGGCCAGCGACGAGGCGCGCCGCGCCGTCGGCGTGGCCCTGGTGGCGCAGGTGGCCAATGGCTACCTGGGTTTGCGCGAACTCGATGAAAGGGTGGCGCTGGCGCGTGCCACGGTCGACAGCCGCGCCGAATCGCTGCGCATCTTCACGCGCCGTTTTGAAGTCGGTTCGATTTCCAAGCTGGACCTGACGCAGGTGGAAACCCTGCTCAGCCAGGCCCTCTCGCTGTCGGCCCAGCTGGAGCAGGCGCGCGCCGTGCAGGCGCATGCGCTGGCGCAGTTGGTGGGCGGCCCCGTCGACCTGACGCCGGTGGCTGGTGAGGTGAGTCGCTTCGACGACGCCAGCGTGCTGCAGCCGCTGCATGCGGGCTTGCCCTCGGCCTTGCTCACGCAGCGCCCCGACCTGATCGCGGCCGAACACCAGTTGCGCGCCGCGCAAGCCAATATCGGCGCCGCGCGCGCCGCCTTCTTCCCGACCATTTCGCTGACGGCTGCCTACGGCACGGCCAGCGCGGAATTGAACGGCCTGTTCGATTCGGGCAGCGGCGCCTGGAATCTCGCGCCGCGCCTGGTGCTGCCGATCTTTGATGCGGGCCGCCTGCGCGCGAATATGGACCTGGCCGAAGTGCGCCGCGACGTGGCCGTGGCCAATTATGAAAAGAGCGTGCAGGGCGCCTTCCGCGAAGTGGCCGATGCGCTGTCGAACCGGCGCTGGCTGGCGCTGCAGGTCGACATCGGCAAGACGACCCTGGCCGCGCAGAGCGAACGGGCGCGCCTGGCCAAGCTGCGCTACGACAATGGCGCCGCGCCCTACCTGGAAGTGCTCGATGCGCAGCGCGACTTGCTGACGGTGGAGCAGCAACTGGTGCAGACGCGCCGCGCGCTGCTCTCGAGCCAGGTCAGCCTGTATGCCGCCCTGGGCGGCGGCGCACCCGTCGCCTCCGCCGCCGCTTCCACCCACTAATTTGATCGCCCCGATACCATGAATGCTCAACTGAAGAAAAAACTCATCCCCGCGGCGCTGCTCGTGGCCGTTCTCGTGCTGGGCTATGTGGCCTGGCAAAAAATGCGTCCCACGGGCCCTGGCGAAGGTTTTGTCAGCGGCAATGGCCGTATCGAAGCGACGGAAGTCGACGTCGCCACCAAGCTGGCGGGCCGGGTCAAGGAGATCCTCGTGCGCGAGGGCGACTTCGTCAAGGCGGGCCAGCCGCTGGCCAGCATGCAGGTCGATTCGCTGACGGCCCAGCGCGACGAGGCGCGCGCGCGCCAGCAGCAGGCGCTGGACGCCGTGGTCGGCGTGCAGGCGCAGGTGGCCGTGCGCGAAAGCGACAAGGCGGCCGCGCTGGCCATGGTGGCGCAGCGCGAAAGCGAACTCGATGCGGCCAAACGCCGCCTGGCCCGCTCCGAAACCTTGTCGAAAGAGGGCGCTTCCTCGGTACAGGAACTCGACGACGACCGCGCCCGCGTGCGCAGCGTGGCCGCCGCCCTGAATGCGGCCAGGGCGCAAGTGACGGCGGCGCAAGCGGCCATCGACGCGGCAAAAGCGCAGGTGGTCGGTTCCCGCTCCGCCGTCGTGGCGGCCGAGGCGACCACGGCGCGCATCGATGCCGACCTGGCTGACGGCCAGCTGGCGGCGCCGCGCGACGGCCGCGTGCAATACCTGGTGGCGCAGCAGGGTGAAGTGCTGGCCGGCGGCGGCAAGGTGCTCAACCTGGTCGACCTGTCGGACGTTTACATGACCTTCTTCCTGCCCGAGACGGCGGCCGGCAAGGTGGCGCTGGGCGGCGAAGTGCGCATCATCCTCGACGCGGCGCCGAACTATGTGATTCCCGCGACGATCTCGTTTGTCGCCGCCAGCGCGCAGTTCACGCCGAAGACCGTGGAAACGGCCAGCGAACGCCAGAAACTGATGTTCCGTGTGAAAGCGCAGATCAGCCGCGAGCTGCTGCAAAAGCATCTGGCCCTCGTCAAAGTGGGCTTGCCCGGCGTGGCCTGGGTGCGTCTCGATGCGAAGCAGCCATGGCCCGCTGAACTGACGGCCAAGGTCCCGCAGTGACCGTGGCTTCCACTTCCATTGTCGTCAGCATCAAGGGCGTCAGCCAGCATTACGGCAAGACGGTGGCGCTGGACGGCATCGACCTGGACGTGCCGGCCGGCCGCATGGTGGGCCTGATCGGCCCCGATGGCGTGGGCAAATCGAGCTTGCTGTCGCTGGTGGCCGGCGCGCGCGCCGTGCAGCAGGGCACAGTGATGGCGCTGGGCGGCGACATGCGCGATGCGCGCCACCGCGACGAGGTCTGTCCGCGTATCGCTTACATGCCGCAAGGCCTGGGCAAGAACCTGTATCCGACCCTGTCGGTCGAGGAAAACCTGCAGTTTTTCGCGCGCCTGTTCGGCCACGACGCGGCCGAGCGCCGTCGCCGCATCGACCAGCTGACCCGCAGCACGGGCTTGCAGCCGTTCCTTGCGCGTCCGGCCGGCAAGCTGTCAGGCGGCATGAAGCAGAAGCTGGGCCTGTGCTGCGCGCTGATCCACGATCCCGACCTGCTGATTCTCGATGAACCGACCACCGGCGTCGATCCGCTGGCGCGCGCGCAGTTCTGGGACCTGATCGCCGGCATTCGCGTGCAGCGCCCGCAAATGAGCGTGATGGTGGCCACGGCCTACATGGACGAGGCGCAGCGCTTCGATTGGCTCGTGGCCATGGATGACGGCAAGGTGCTCGATACGGGCACGCCGGCCGAACTGCTGGCGCGCACGCAAAGCGATACCCTGGAAGCGGCCTTCATCAAGCTGCTGCCGGAAGCCAAGCGCGCTGGCCACCAGCCTGTGGTGATCACGCCGCTGGACGCGGCCAGCGCGCAGGACGTCGCCATCGAGGCGCAGGATCTGACCATGCGCTTCGGCGATTTCACGGCCGTCGACCATGTGAATTTCCGCATCGGCCGCGGCGAGATCTTCGGCTTTCTCGGTTCGAACGGCTGCGGCAAGTCGACCACCATGAAAATGCTCACGGGCCTGCTGCCGGCCACGGAAGGCAAGGCCTGGCTGTTCGGCAAGGAGGTCGACTCCAGCGATATCGACACGCGCCGCCGGGTCGGCTACATGTCGCAGGCCTTCTCGCTGTACAGCGAGCTGACGGTGCGCCAGAACCTGGTGCTGCACGCGCGCCTGTTCCACGTGCCAGAGGGCGAAATAGGGGCGCGCATCGACGAGATGGCGCAGCGCTTCGATTTGCGCGCGGTGATGGACGACTTGCCTGACAGCCTGCCGCTGGGCATCCGCCAGCGGCTGTCCTTGGCCGTGGCCATGGTGCACAAGCCGGAAATGCTGATCCTCGATGAGCCGACGTCCGGCGTCGACCCCATCGCGCGCGACAATTTCTGGCGCCTGATGATCGAGCTGGCGCGGCGCGACCACGTCACCATTTTCATTTCCACCCACTTCATGAACGAGGCCGAGCGCTGCGACCGCATCTCGCTGATGCACGCGGGTAAAGTGCTGGTCAGCGATGCGCCGGCCGAACTGGTGCGCAAGAAGGGTGCGCCATCGCTGGAAGCGGCCTTCATCGCCTACCTGGAAGAGGCGGGCGGCGGCACGGCAGCGGCGACGCAGGAAAGCGAGGCGCCCGTGCAGAAGGCTGAAGCGGCCGCACCACAGCAGAAGCAGCAGCGCAGCCGCTTCAGCCTGGGCCGCATGCTCAGCTACATGTGGCGAGAGACGCTGGAGCTGCGGCGCGATCCCGTGCGCCTGACCCTGGCGCTGGGCGGCTCCGTGCTGCTGCTGTTCGTCATCGGCTTCGGCATCAGCCTCGACGTCGAGGACTTGAGCTACGCGGTGCTCGACCACGACCAGACGACACTGAGCCAGAATTACACGAATAACCTGGCCGGCTCGCGCTACTTCGTCGAACGCCCGCCGCTGCGCGACTATGCCGATATCGACAAGCGCATGCGCAGCGGCGAACTGTCGCTGGCCATCGAGATCCCGCCCGGCTTCGCGCGCGACGTGCAGCGCGGCGCGCCGGCACAGGTGGGCGCGTGGATCGATGGCGCCATGCCGATGCGCGCGGAAACCGTGCAGGGCTACGTGCAGGGCATGCACCAGCTGTGGCTGGCCGACCAGGCCTTGCACCGCTATGGCATCAAGATGAACAACCCCGTCGCCATCCAGACCCGCTACCGCTACAACCCCGACGTGAAAAGCCTGCCGGCCATGGTGCCGGCCGTGATTCCCTTGCTGCTGCTGATGCTGCCGGCCATGCTGGCGGCGCTGTCCGTGGTGCGCGAAAAGGAACTCGGTTCCATCATCAACCTGTACGTGACGCCCGTCACGCGCCTGGAATTCTTGCTTGGCAAGCAGGTGCCGTATGTGGCGCTGGCCATGTTCAACTTCCTCCTCATGGCGCTGCTGGCGGTCACCGCTTTCGGCGTGCCGATCAAGGGCAGCCTGGCGACCCTGATCGGCGCCACCTTCATCTTCAATATCTGCGCCACCGGCATCGGCCTGTTCGCCTCGACCTTTACGCGCAGCCAGATCGCGGCCCTGTTCGTGACGATGATCGGCACCATGATCCCGGCCATCCAGTTTTCCGGCCTGCTCAATCCCGTTTCCTCGATGGAAGGCGTGGGCAAGGCCATCGGCCTGATGTACCCGGCCACGCACATGCTCAATATCAGCCGGGGCGTGTTCAACAAGGCGCTGGGATTCGGCGACCTGCACGCCTCGTTCTGGCCATTGATCATCGCCATCCCCGTGATCCTCGGCGTGACCGTGGCGCTGCTGAAGAAACAGGAGAGCTGATATGCGGCACCTTGAAAACATCTACCGCCTGGGCGTGAAGGAAATCTGGAGCCTGATCCGCGATCCGATGATGCTGATCCTGATCCTCTACACGTTTACTTTGGCGATCTACGTGGCCGCCACTGCCAAGCCGGAAACCCTGCACATGGCCTCGATCGCCATCGTCGACGAGGATGGCTCGCCGCTGTCCGGGCGCATCGCCTCGGCCTTCTTCCCGCCGCAGTTCACGCCGCCGGCCATGATCAACCAGAGCCAGGTCGATGCGGGCCTGGACGCGGGCCAGTACACCTTCGTGCTGACGATACCGCCCAAGCTGCAGGCGGACGTACTGGGCGGACGCCACGCGGAGCTGCAGCTGAACGTGGACGCCACGCGCATGAGCCAGGCTTTCAGCGGCAGCGGCTACATCCAGCAGATCGTCGCCGGTGAAGTATCCGAATTCGCCAAACGTTATCGCGGTGCGACCGTCTCGCCCGTGGAACTGGTGATGCGCGCGCGCTTCAACCCGTCGCTGAGCCAGGCGTGGTTTGGCTCGCTGATGGAGCTCATCAACCAGGTGACGATGCTGTCGATCATCCTCACCGGGGCGGCGCTGATACGCGAGCGCGAACACGGCACCATCGAGCACTTGCTGGTGATGCCCGTGACGCCGGCCGAAATCATGCTGGGCAAGGTATGGTCGATGGGCCTGGTGGTGCTGCTGGCCGCCGCCCTGTCGCTGAACCTGGTGGTGCGCGGCATGCTGCACGTGCCCATCGAAGGCTCGATCGCGCTGTTCCTGTGCGGCGCGGCCCTGCACTTGTTTGCCACCACGTCGATGGGCATTTTCCTCGCCACCGTGGCGCGCAGCATGCCGCAATTCGGCATGCTGTTGATCCTCGTGCTGCTGCCGCTGCAGATGCTGTCGGGCGGCAGCACGCCGCGCGAAAGCATGCCCGAACTGGTGCAGAACATCATGCTGATCGCGCCGACCACGCATTTCGTCGAATTGAGCCAGGCGATTCTGTACCGGGGCGCCGGCATCGACGTGGTGTGGAAGCCGTTCCTGGCCCTGCTGGCCATCGGCACGGCCCTGTTCACGTTTGCCCTTGCCCGTTTTCGCAAGACCATCAGTCAGATGGCATAGCTCCCGCGCCGGAATGGTCCGGCGTTTTTTGCATGAAAAGGATAGCCATGAAGATCGAAGCTGCACCATTTTTCTCCACCGGCGGCTTGCCGTCGCTGGGCGTGCTGGGCGACTATGCGCGCGACTCGTGGCAGCGCATCGTGCTGTATGCGGACGTGATGCGCCGGCGCGGCAACCAGTACCAGGAGCACATGGCCGAGGAAGTGCCGAACGTGCTGGACTTCCCCGCCGAACTGGTGCTGTCGGGCCTGGAGTTGGCGCGCCCCGTCAACTATGGCCTGGCGCGCATCCTGACGCCCGATGCGCCCGAACCCGATCCATCGAAGCGCCCCTTCGTCGTCGTCGATCCGCGCGCGGGACACGGTCCCGGCATCGGCGGTTTCAAGGCCGAGAGCGAGATCGGCGTGGCCCTGCGCGCCGGCCACCCGTGCTACTTCATCGGCTTCCTGCCCGATCCCGTGCCGGGACAGACGGTGGAAGACGTGATGCACGCCGAGGCGGCCTTCCTGGAAAAAGTCATCGCCCTGCATCCGCTCAGCGAGGGTAAACCCGTCGTCATCGGCAATTGCCAGGCGGGCTGGCAAATCCTCATGACGGCGGCCATGCGCCCGGAATTGTTCGGCCCCATCATCGTGGCCGGCGCGCCCGTGTCGTACTGGGCCGGCTGGCATGGCCGCAATCCGATGCGCTACGCGGGTGGCCTGATGGGCGGCAGCTGGGCCACGGCCTTGGCGGGCGACCTGGGCAAGGGCCGCTTCGACGGCGCCAGCCTGGTGCAAAATTTCGAAAAGCTCAACCCGGCCAATACCCTGTGGGGCAAGCAGTACAATCTGTACGCGAACATCGACACGGAAGCGCCACGCTACCTGGAATTTGAAAAATACTGGGGCGGCCACGTCTTCCTGAACGACGTCGAGATGCAGTATATCGTCGACAATCTGTTCATCGGCAACCGCCTGGCCACGGCCGAATTGATCACCTCCGACGGCGTGCGCCTGGATTTGCGCAACATCCGTTCGCCCATCGTCGTGTTTTGCTCGAACGGCGACAACATCACGCCGCCGCCGCAGGCGCTGGGCTGGATCACGGACCTGTACCGCGACGACAAGGACGTGCTGCTGCACGACCAGACCATCGTCTACGCCGTGCATGACAGCATCGGCCACCTGGGCATTTTTGTGTCGGCCAAGGTGGGGCACAAGGAACACCAGAAATTCGCCAGCAATATCGATCTGATCAACCTGCTGCCGGCCGGTATCTACGAAGCGCGGATTGTCGACAAGACGCCCGATACGCCGAACGCGGACCTGGCCAGCGGCGATTATGTGCTGCAGGTCGAGCACCGCGGCATCGACGACGTGCGCGCCATCGTGCAGCCGAGCGTGGAAAACGACCGCAAGTTCGCCGCCGCCGCGCGCGTGTCGGAAGTGAATCTGGCCCTGTACCGCACGTTTGCGCAGCCGTGGGTGCGCGCCATGGTGACGCCGCAGACGGCGCGCTTCCTGCAGCTCGCGCATCCGCTGCGCGTGTCGTACGAGCGCTGGACGGATCACAATCCGCTGGCCAGGCTGGTGGCCAAAGAGGCGGAAAAAGTGCGCGCCCAGCGCCAGCCGGTATCGCCCGACAATCCGCTGCTGGCCATGCAGGAAGCCATCTCCGGCGCCATCACGGCCGGCTTGAACGGCTGGCGCGACTGGCGCGACAGCGTGCAGGAAACCACCTTCGACCTGGTGTACGGCTCGCCCCTGGTGCAGGCGCTGACGGGACAAGCCATCGGCGACACGACGCCGCCGCGCCCCCATCCCGGCATCTCGCCCGAGCATTGCGAATACGTGCGCTGCGAAACGCGCAAGATGGACGAGGACATGCAGCGGGGCGGCCTGGTGGAAGCGGCCGTGCGCGCGCTGTTCTACATCTACCGCTTCCGCATGATCGCCGACGAGCGCAGGGTCAACCTGGCCCTCAAACTGATCAAGCCGCAATACCGGCAGGATGTCGGCATGGAGGAGTTCCGCGGTATCGTGCGCCAGCAGGCGCGCTTGATGCTGCATGATTTCGATGCGGCCATCGCCGCCTTGCCGGCCTTGCTGTCGCGCGCCGACCCGGACGACATCGGCGCGCTGGCCGAATGGCTGCAGCAAGTGCTGCAAGTGCCCGAGGCGCCGACGCCGGACGAGGAAGCGAGCCTGCAGCAGATGCTGGACGTCTTTGACCGGGCGGTCAAGGAGCAGCAATCGGTTGTGCGCACATCCAGGACTGAACCGAAAGCCAAACCGGCCAAACACATTACCCCTGCCTAGAAGACCACGATGACTACTCCCCAAGACGATGATCTGAATATCGTACGCAACCGCACCTTCGACCAGATCGCCATCGGCGACACCGCCAGCATCACGCGCACCCTGAGCATGGACGACATCGCCCTGTTCGCGGTGATGTCGGGCGACGACAACCCGCAGCACCTCGATACGGAATTTGCCGCCGCCACCCGTTACGAGGGCGTGATCGCGCACGGCATGTGGGGTGCGGCCCTCATTTCCGCCGTGCTGGGCACGCGCCTGCCCGGCGCAGGCACCGTCTACACGGGCCAGACCCTGCGCTTTTTGCAGCCAGTGCGGGTGGGCGATACCCTGGCCATCAGCGTCACCGTGACGGCGCTCGAGCCGCGCAGCCGCCACGTGACCCTGGTTTGCCGCTGCGTCAACCAGCACGGCGCCGTGGTGCTCGATGGCGAGGCGCAGGTGATCGCGCCCGCCGAGCAGATCGAACGCAAGCGCGCCACCCTCCCCGAAGTACGCCTGCATAACGGCGACGGCACGCGGCGCCTGCTGGAACACGCGCGCACCCTGGGTCCGATCAGGGTGGCCGTGATCCACCCTTGCGATGAACTGAGCCTGTCGGGCGCGCTCGACGCGCATGCGGCCGGCCTGATCACGCCCGTGCTGGTGGCGCCGCGCGCGCGCCTGGAAGCCGTGGCGCTGGAAGCGGGCCTGAGCCTGGAAGGCATCGCCATCGAGGACGTCGAGCATAGCCATGCCGCCGCCGCGCGCGGCGCCGAACTGGCGGGCAAGGGTGAAGTGGAAGCCTTGATGAAGGGCAGCCTGCACACGGATGAACTGATGTCGGCCGTGCTGGCCGCCAGCGCCGGCCTGCGCACCAAGCGCCGCATCAGCCACTGCTTCCTGATGCAGACGCCGGCGTATCCGCGCCCCTTCATCATTACGGACGCGGCCATCAATATCGCGCCCAACCTGGCCATGAAGGCCGACATCGTGCGCAACGCCATCGACCTGGCGCACGTGATCGGCGTGGCCTGCCCGCGCGTGGCCATCCTGGCCGCCGTGGAAACGGTGAACGCCGACATGCCGGCCACGCTGGACGCGGCCGCCCTGTGCAAGATGGCCGACCGCGGCCAGATCACGGGTGCGATCCTCGACGGTCCGCTGGCTTTTGACAACGCCGTGTCGATCGCCGCCGCCACCGTCAAGGGCATCGTCTCGGAAGTGGCTGGCCGCGCCGACATCTTGCTGGTGCCCGACCTGGAAAGCGGCAACATGCTGGCCAAGCAGCTCGAATACATGGGCGACGCGGACAGCGCCGGCATCGTGCTGGGCGCGAAAATCCCCGTCATCCTCACCAGCCGCGCCGACTCGCGCGCCAGCCGCATCGCCTCGTGCGCCATCGCCGTGATGCTGGCCAACCATTACCGGAGCACGCCGCCATGAACGCAGCAGTCCAACATGCCGATGGCACCCTGATCCTGGTGCTCAATTGCGGCTCGTCGAGCATCAAGTTCGCCCTGTTCGAGCAGGCGGGCGGCGTGCTGCCGCAGCAGGCGCAATGGAGCGGCAAGGTCGAAGGCATCGGCCGTGAAAACGCCACCTACCGGGCCGGCGGCCTGCCGGCAGTCGCCTTGCAACTCGATCCGGCGCAGCCGCATCACGCGGCGCTCGAATACATCCGCGCGCAAGTCGTGGCGCAGCTGGACGGGCGTTCCTTGCGCGCCGTGGCGCACCGCGTGGTGCACGGCGGCAGCAAGTATTTCGCCCCCGTGCGCATCGATTTCAAGGTGCTGGCCGACCTGAAAAGTTATGTGCCGCTGGCGCCCCTGCACCAGCCGTTTGCGCTCGAAGCGATCGAGGTGCTGCTCGAATCGCGGCCCGACATCGCCCAGGTGGCGTGCTTCGACACGGCCTTCCACCACACGGTGCCGCAGGTCGAGCAGATGCTGGCCCTGCCATACGATGCGTGGGAGCGGGGCTTGCGCCGCTATGGTTTCCACGGCCTGTCATATGAATACCAGTCGCTGGTGCTGAAGCAGCGTTTTGGCGCCGTCGCGCGCGGCAAGGTCATCGTGGCCCACCTGGGCAGCGGCGCCAGCCTGTGCGCCATGGAGAACTTGCACAGCGTGGCCACCACCATGGGTTTTTCCGCGCTCGATGGCCTGATGATGGGCACGCGCTGCGGTTCGCTCGATCCGGGCGCCGTCATCTACCTGATGGAAATCGAAAAGCTGTCGCTGGAAAAAGTGGCGCATGTGCTGTACCACGAGTCGGGCTTGCTGGGCGTGTCGGGCGTGTCGGCCGACCCACCCGTCTTGCTGGCGCAGCAGGACCGGCAGGACGCCACGGGCGAGCGCATCCGCGCCGCGCTGGCTTTATATATCCGCCGTATTGTGCGCGAGATCGGCGCCCTGACGGCCGTGCTGGGGGGACTGGACATGCTGGTGTTTACGGCCGGTATCGGCGAGCACAGCGCCGAGCTGCGCCAGCGCATCTGCGCCGAGCTGGGATTCCTCGGTCCCTTGCTTGACGGGGAGGCGAATGCGCGCAACGCCAGCCGTATTTCCACCGATGCCAGCCGCATCGTGGTGGGCGTGGAGCCGGCCAACGAGGAGTGGGTGGCTGCCCGCCATGCGGCGCTGGCCGTGGGCGCATGAGGATTGGAAGCATAAAATCGCGCTCGATGGGAAATTTGCCGAATTGAACATATTTTCCGTTGAGTGCGCTAACGCACTGTGTGGTTTGCCCGTTATCTTTACTATGAAGTCATGCCATTGCGCTACATCAAGAAACAGCGCGATGCCTGGCAAATTTTGAACATTTTGCCCGCCTTTAGTAAGAATAAAATTAAACCATATTGAAAGGTCTCATCATGAACAAATTACTCGCCACCCTGATCGCTACCCTGTTTGCCACCGCTGCCATCGCGCAAACGCCAGTTACCCCAGCCGTTGCCAGCGCCCAGGCGTCTGCGCAGCATGACATCAACAAGGCTGCCAACAAGGAAGCCAAAGTCGATGCCAAGGCTGACGCCAACGTCGCCAAGGCTGAAATGAAGGCTGACGAAAAGAAAGCCGACGCCCAGCACAAGGCGAACAAAACCAAGGCCAAGGCCCACGACAAAGTGGTCGATGCCGATCCGGAAGACAAGATGAAGGCGCAAGCCAAGGCTGACAAGGCCGCCGCCAAGGCCGATGCGAAAGCGGGCAAAACCGCCGTGAAAGCGGACGCCAAGGTCGCCAAGGAAAAAGTGGAAGCGAACGCCGATAAAGCCATCGCCGCCACCAAGACGGAAGAAGTCAAGGCCAAGGCAGACGCTGAAGTCAAGGCCGCCGCCGCCAAGTAATTCCCTGTTTGCGGGCCACGGCCCGCAAGCCCAAAAGACAGCTTCGGCTGTCTTTTTTTTCGTCCAGCACTTTTCCTTGCTTGCGCTTGCCAGTCTTGATCTGGCGCAAATGCTCCGCTTTTCGCCGTGCCATAGTGAACTGGCAAACAGACGAAGGAGACATCATGAGCACCGCTAAAACGAAAAAATCACCGGCCACCGGGTCGGCGGAAGGCGCGCCAGCCATGTCCGCCACGCAGTCCATGCCGGTCGAGGGCGACATGCAGGCTGGCGCCGATGCGGCGGGCGGCGACGCCATGCCGGGGCTGCGCCTGGGCGTGTCATATGCCGACCAGGTGGCGCTCACCCAGGCGGCGTCCGCTGCGGATACCTACGCCATGCCGGGCGGCGGCATGCAGCAGGCGCCGCAGGGCATGGCGGGCGCCAGCTGCATGCAGGTTGGCGGTGGCGGCATGGGCGGCGATGGTGGCGATAGCGGAGGCAATGGCGGTGATGGGGGGCAGGGCGGCGGCACGCCGCAGACGCGCACCTGCGCCACGATGGACGTGCATCGGCGCCTGCTGACCGAAGACCCATCGTATGCGAACGTGCGCGCCGATATCGAAAACCTGGCCGGGTTGTACGAGGGCGACGCCAGCATTGCGGGGCGTGCCGGCGTGACGCACATCCCGGTGGTCGTGCACGTGGTGTGGAATACGGCCGCGCAGAATATTTCGGATGCGCAGATCGGCAGCCAGATCGATGTGCTGAACCGCGATTTCCGCCGCGTCAACCCGGATGTGAACAGTACGCCAGCGCCATTCCTGCCGCTGACGGCCGATGCGCGCGTGGAGTTCGCGCTGGCCACGACCGATCCGCATGGCGCGGCCACCAGCGGCATCGAGCGGCGCCAGACGACGGTGGCCTCGTTTGGCGCGGACGATGCCGTCAAGTCGCAGGCGACGGGCGGCATGGATGCCTGGCCGGCCGACAGCTACCTGAATATCTGGGTCTGCCAGCTCGGCGGCGGCTTGCTCGGCTATGCGCAGTTTCCCGGCGGCCCGGCCGCCACCGACGGCGTGGTGATACTGCAATCGGCCTTTGGCACGACGGGCACGGCGGCGCCGCCGTTCCACCTGGGGCGCACGGCCACGCATGAAATTGGCCACTGGCTGAATCTGAACCATATTTGGGGCGACGACGGCACCGGTTGCTCGGGCACGGACAACGTGGCCGACACGCCGAACCAGGGCGGGCCGAACACGGGCCAGCCCTCGTTTCCCCAGGTGTCGTGCAATAACGGGCCGAATGGCGACATGTTCATGAACTACATGGATTACGTCGACGATCCCGCCATGTTCATGTTCACGGCCGGTCAGGTGGCACGCATGCAGGCTTGCCTCGATGGCCCGCGCGCCAGCATCGGCACGGGCGGAACGGGCGCAGGCGCCACGCCGCGCCAGAGCTCTTCTCCCGTCGTCGCCTGGGGCGCGAACCGCCTCGACGTCTTCGTGGTGGGCACGGATCGCGCGCTGTACCACAAGGCCTGGAATGGCACGGCCTGGGCGCCATCCGTCACCGGCTACGAGGGGCAGGGCGGCATCTGTACCAGCGCGCCACAAGTCGTGTCGTGGGCGCCGAACCGGCTCGACGTATTCGTCACGGGCACCGACAGCGGCTTGTTCCACAAATGGTGGAACGGCACGGCCTGGGGACCGTCCCTGACCGGTTACGAAGCGATGGGCGGCTTGTGCGTGGGCGACCCGCGCGCTGTGGCCTGGGGACCGAACCGCCTCGACGTGTTTGTCGTCGGCACGGACCGCGGCCTGTATCACAAGTGGTGGAACGGGGCCGCCTGGGGGCCGTCGCTGACGGGGTATGAAGCCATGGGCGGTATTTGCCTGGGCCAGCCGGAAGCCGTGGCGTGGGGACCGAACCGCCTGGACGTGTTCGTCGTCGGCACGGACCGGGCCCTGTACCACAAGTGGTGGAACGGCACGGCCTGGGGACCGTCGCTGACGGGCTATGAGCGGCTGGGCGGCATCTGCACCTCGTCGCCGAAAGCCGTGGCGTGGGGACCGAACCGCCTCGACGTTTTCGTCACGGGTACCGACGGCGCCCTGTATCACAAATGGTGGGATGGCGCGAAATGGGGGCCTTCCAACGATGGTTTCGAGCGCCTGGGCGGCGTTTGCGTGGGCGAGGTGGAAGCCGTGTCGTGGGGGCCGAACCGGCTCGACCTGTTCGTCATCGGCACGGACAGCGCCCTGTACCACAAGGCCTGGAATGGATCCGCCTGGTCGCCCTCCGTGACGGGTTTTGACAACCTGGGCGGCGTGTGCACCTCGCGGCCGCGCGCCACGGCCTGGGCGCCGAACCGCCTCGACGTGTTTGTCACGGGCACGAACGGCGCCCTGTTCCACAAGGCGTGGAACGGCGCGGCCTGGTCGCCGTCCGTGAGCGGTTATGAAAGCCTGGGCGGCGTGGTATCGTGTTTATGAGGGAGGAATCGCCATGCACGGCATGACAACGGCACTGCCCAGCGGCAGCTGGACGCACTCGTTCGAGGAGGATGCGGACGGTATCGAGGTGTACCGGCCCACGGCCACGTTCGCGTTCCCTCCCAGCCGCAAGGGACGCAAGGTGCTGGAATTCGGCACGCCGGCCGGCGCCATGGCGCAAGGGGCGGCAACCTTGACGTCCATGGCGCCCGGCCCCGACGACCGGCCCCGCGCCGGCCCCGTGACCCGGCTGGTGCCCCTGGGCATGGGCCGCTATGCGCTCGGTGATGGCGCAGGCGCGCAGGACGTGATCGACATCGTCGAAGCGACACCCGACGTGCTGCGCCTGGCGCGGCGCTAAGGCTGGCCGCGCAGCTTGTGCGCGAGCGCCGTGCGGTTGCCCACGCCCAGTTTCTGGTAAATCGCATGCAGCTGGTTGCGCACGGTGGCTGGCGACTTGCCCAGTTCCCTGGCGATGCTTTTATACGGCAATCCTTCGGCCGCCATGGCCGCCACCAGCCGCTCGGCCGGGGTCAGACGCTGCATGGCAGCCTGCCTGAAACCTTGTTTGTCATCCTTGTTCTCCTGTCAGTTGGCGGCATGCCGGTGGCATGCCTGCAGGAGTAACGGGATCGGGGGATGTATTTGTAAAATTATTTATCCCTGCCGCCGCTAGATGCGCCAGGCGAAAAAAAAGACAGGCGAACCTGTCTTTTCGTGTGGCGCGATGCCGGTCAGCCGATGGCCGCCATCGACACCGGTTTCAGCTTGGCCGCCAGCGCCTTGCCCTTTTTCGCGCGCTTGCCGAAATGCTCGGCCAGGGCCGTGGCACCGAGCGACGCATCCTGCGGTTTCGAGGCCCGGCCGATGCCCGAGACCACCACGCCGCGCTGCGTGATCGGCTGCACGGCCAGCAGCTTGTCTTTCGCATCGAGGTCGATCAGCTTGACGCCGGTGCCGCCCTTGGACAGGGTTTTCATTTCATCGAGGCCGAACACCAGCAGGCGCGCGCCTTCCGTCAGGCAGGCCAGGGCGCTGGCCGCCTCGGGGATGACTTTCGGTTCGAGCGGCACGTCGCCGTCGTCCAGGGTGATGAAGGCCTTGCCGCCTTTCAGACGGCTCGTCATGTCGCCCGCCTTGGCGATGAAGCCGTAGCCCGCGCTCGACGCCAGCAGCAAATTGGTGGCGCCATTGCCCGCAAAGTAGTGCAGGATGCGCACGGCGTTGCCGGGCGTGCCGCCGCTCAGGTCGCACAAGGTCGTGATCGGCACGCCATCGCCGCGTGCATTGGGCAGCGCGGAGACGGGAACCGAGTAAATCTTGCCGTTGTTGCCAAAGCCCAGCAGGGTGTCGACCGTGCGGCACTCGAAGGCGCCATGCAGGCTGTCGCCCGCCTTGAAGGTGAACTGCGCCGCATCGTGGCCGATGCCGGTGCGCGCGCGCGCCCAGCCTTTTTCCGAAATGATGACGGTGACCGGTTCATCGACCACCTTCTGTTCCGCCACGGCTTTCTGCGCTTCCTCGATCAGGGTGCGGCGCGCGTCGCCGAACTGCTTGGCGTCCGCTTCGATTTCGCGGATGACGGCGCGCTTCATCGAGCCCGGGTTGTCGAGCAGGTCTTGCAGGGACTTTTCTTCCTTGCGCAGCTCGGCCAGTTCCTGCTGGATCTTGATCGTTTCCAGGCGTGCCAGCTGGCGCAAGCGGATTTCCAGGATGTCGTCGGCCTGGCGTTCGGACAGCTTGAACGCTTCGATCAGGGCCGCCTTCGGTTCATCCGAATTGCGGATGATCTGGATCACCTTGTCGATATTGAGCAGGATCGCTTCGCGCCCTTCCAGGATATGGATGCGGTCCTTGACCTTGCCCAGTTTGTAGCCGGTGCGGCGCGTGACGGTCTCGAAGCGGAAATCGATCCACTCGCGCAGGATGTCGCCCAGGCCCTTCTGGCGCGGACGGCCATCGCCGCCGATCATCACCAGATTGATCGAGGTCGACGATTCCAGCGACGTATGCGCCAGCAGCATCAGCATGAATTCCGTCTGGTCCTGGTTCTTCGACTTCGGCTCGAACACGAGGCGCACGGGGGCGGCGCGGCCCGATTCGTCACGGATGGTGTCGAGCGAGTTGAGGATCAGCGCCTTCAGGGCCACCTGGTCCGGCGACAGCGCCTTCTTGCCCAGCTTGATCTTCGGATTCGTCAGCTCTTCGATTTCTTCCAGCACCTTTTGCGACGAGGTGCCCGGCGGCAGTTCCGTCACGACGGCTTGCCACTGGCCGCGCGCCAGCTCTTCGATTTTCCAGCGCGCGCGCACCTTCATGCTGCCACGGCCGCTCGCGTACATGTCGGCGATTTGCGAGGGCGGCGTGATGATCTGGCCGCCGCCGGGGAAGTCGGGGCCGGGAATGATGGCCATCAGTTCGGCGTGCGTCATTTTCGGATCGCGGATCATGGCGACAGCCGCTTTCGCCACTTCGGCCAGGTTGTGCGACGGGATTTCCGTCGCCAGGCCCACGGCGATGCCGGAGGCGCCGTTCAGCAGCACCATCGGCAGGCGCGCCGGCAGCAGCTTCGGTTCTTCCGTCGAACCGTCGTAGTTGGGCTGGAAGTCCACCGTGCCCATGCCGATTTCATCCATCAGCAGCTTGGCGATCGGCGTCAGACGCGCTTCCGTGTAACGCATGGCCGCCGCGCCGTCGCCGTCGCGCGAGCCGAAGTTGCCCTGGCCGTCGATCAGCGGGTAGCGCAAGGAAAAATCCTGCGCCATGCGCACCAGCGCGTCGTACACGGACTGGTCGCCGTGCGGATGCAATTTACCGAGCACGTCGCCGACCACGGCCGCCGATTTGCGGGGCTTCGCCGTGGAGTTCAGGCCCAGCTCATTCATCGCATACAGGATGCGGCGCTGCACGGGTTTCTGTCCATCGCACACGTCGGGCAGGGCGCGGCCCTTGACGACGGAGATGGCGTAATCGAGATAGGCGCGCTCGGCAAAGGTGGACAGGGTCAGCGCTTCGCCGTCGAATACCGGTTCATCCGGCTCGATCGGCTCAGGCTGGGCATCGTCAAATAAATTGGTTTGTGTGGACATGGCGCTTGTTTCGGTGTTAAGTGGTTGCGGTTGAATTCGTGGGGCTGATTATGACAGCCCGGGTTTTGTGACAGATGTGCGGTACGACAGATAGATATAGCGCAGGGTCAGATACAGCACGGCCAGGGCCAGTTCGACGCTGTGATGCATCATCGGCATGGCGCGGATGGCCGGGGCGTGGCCGGCCAGCACGACACTGGCGAGTGACGGCACCAGGACCACCGGCCAGATCGTCTTCCATTTGAAATCGGTGGGGGAAAACAGCAAGCCGGCGCACGACCAGGCATACAGCGCGGCGCCGACCAAGGCGGCCGGCAGCTGCTGCACATACAGTAGCGACAGCAAGCCCGCGCAGCCGATCAGCCATGCCGCGCGCAGGCGGGGCAAGAGCGCCTCGGGGAAGCCGCAATCGCCATACAGGCCGGTGGCGCAGCGCAGGGCCAGCGCCGCCAGGCAAAACATCAATGGCATGGCCTCGCCGATGGCCAGCGCCGACGGGCCCCTGCCGCTCATGAACATGGCCGCGAACAGCGACAGGCCCAGACACAGGAGCAGCAGCATGCCATGCAGCAGTTGGCGGTTCATCGCATACGCGAGCAGGGCCGACGCGCACAAGCCGGCGGCGGTAACGAGGCGCATGCCGTCGCTGCGCTCGGGCAGGAACAACAGCAGTGCCAGCACGAGGTAGGGTGCGATCCAGCCCAGTTGCCGCAAGCCGGGCCGCTGCCACAGCACGGGCAGGCGGTCCTGCAGCGTTTCTTGCAGCGCTTCCAGGCGCGTGAACAGCGGCGCCGGCCAGCGCAAGGCATGCATGGCCAGCAAGGCAAAGGCGAGCGCCTGGAAGCCCAGCAGGCTGGCATAGGCCGCCGTGTCACCGAGCTTGAAGCCGGCAGCATCGAGCACGCCTGCGAGCATGAAGTGCAGCACGAAACCGAGGCCGCCCGAGGCCAGCGCCGTCTGCTTGAAGTAGCGCTTGGCATGGACGGCGTGTTCCCATTGCTCGAACAGGTCCGTATCGAGCTTCCAGGCCAGCATCTCGGCGTGCTGCCAGCGTATCGCGTGCAGCAGCTCGCGCAGCTGCAGCGTGAATTTTTGGTCGAACAGCTGGCGCGCATAGGCGCTTGGCGATTGCTGCGACATGATGCAATCGAGGCCCGGGTAGCTGTCGCGGTTGTCGCTGAAATGGGCGAACGAACGGTCGGCCCGGTAGCGCTGCACGGCAGCGCGCACCAGGTCCCCATGGCTGCGCGCCAGGTAGGAAAAATCGCGGTCCCAGCCCAGCTGCTCGAACAGGGCCTGGCGCAGCGCCAGCTCATAGCCGGCGCTGGCGCAGTAGCGCAGCGCACACAGGTCGAATTCCTCGCGCACGTCGAGGTTGAGCATGGCGTCGTCCTGCAGGATGCCGGCCAGTACCTCGCCGGCATCGGCGTGCCGCGACTGCTCGAGGAATGCCTGCCACAGGCTGGCCGCTTCCTGCGCCGGATCGATGGCGACCACGCCCCATAATTCGGATGGCGGTGCGGGTTCCTGGGCAATGACGCCCCACAGTTCCGCAGGCGGTTCCTGCGATTCCTGCGCTTCCCGCGCGGGTTCGTCGATGACGCCCCACAGCTCGGCCGTTTCCATGGGCGGCGTTTCTACCGCTGCCGCTTGCGCTTCCGGGAATTCCTCGGCAAACAGGTGCGCATGGCGCAGCGCGTACTCATACGCCTCGCGCAGCTCCTGGAAGGCGGCCGGATCGTCTTCGGGACGCGTCACCTTCAGGCGCTTCGCATACGCGCGCTTGAGGGCGCGCTCGTCGCCGGTCGGCTCCGTGCCCAGAATGGCCCACAGGCTGCGCTGTCCGTTGTCCATGCCGCCGTCCATCTACAGGAAGCTCTCGCTCTCGACCTGGCGCAGCACGTCATCCAATGCCTGGCGCGCCTTGCGGATGGTGTTCGGGTCCTGCGTTTCCAGCGCGGCCTGGAAGTTGGCCGTGTGCGCCGCCAGGTACTGGCGCACGTCGCCCAGCGACTGTTCGTACAGGCGGTCGGCGCGCGTGACCAGGGTGCGGTTTTCCATCTGCTCGCGCGGGTGGATCTTCAGGTCGGCCAGTTCCGCAAAGCGCTGCTCGATCTGCTCCGGCGTCATCACGCCAGCGTTATCGCTGATGATCATCTTGTGGCGTTCCTGCGTGGCCAGCACCGTCACTTCCGCTTCCAGCACGCCGCTGACGTCGTAGGTGAAGCGCACGTCGATGCCGATCTCGCCCGCCTTTTTCGCGGGGATCGGGAAGCTGATCTTGCCAAGGAAAACGTTGTCGGCCACCAGGCGCGATTCGCCCTGGAAGATCGCCACGTTGATTTCCTTCTGGTTGTCGTGGATGGTGGTGATGTTTTCCGTGCGCGAGACGGGCACCACGGAGTTGCGCTCGATGATGGGCAGGTAATGCCCGCCTTCATACTGGTTCGCGCCGACCTGGCGTGAAATGGAAATGCCCAGCGAATACGGCGCCACGTCCGTCATGACCACTTCGTCGAGGGCCGCGTCGCGCATCTTGAGGCCAGCCTGCACGGCGGCGCCCAGCGCCACGGCTTCATCCGGATCCAGGTGGATGGCAGGGAAGCGGCCGAACATGCGCGAGACGAGTTTGCGCACCAGCGGCATGCGCGTGGCGCCGCCGGCCAGCACCACTTCATTCAATTCCGCGGCGCGGATGGTGGCGTCGCGCAGCGCCCGTTCCACGGGCAGGCGCAAGCGGGCCAGCAGGGGCTCGCACAGCTGCGCCAGTTTGTCTTCGCCGATCTCCCAGCTGTATTCCTTGTCCTGGTAGCGCGTGGCCATGCGCGCGGACGGCTGGTCCGACAGCAGGCGCTTGACGCGCTCGGCTTCATCGCGCAGCAGCTGTTGCTGGCGCGGGTCGAGCAGGCGGCTGCCGACGGCGTCGCGCAAGCCGCTGCCTTCCATGAAAGCGTCGACCAGCACGGTGACGAAGTCTTCGCCGCCCAGAAAATTGTCGCCGGCCGAGGCCCGCACTTCCATCACGCCTTCGAACAGTTCCAGGATCGACACGTCGAAGGTGCCGCCGCCCAGGTCGAAGACGAGAAATTTGCTTTCCTGTTCCTTGTCGCGGATGCCGTAGGCCAGCGCGGCGGCCGTCGGCTCGTTGAGCAGGCGCTCGACGCGCAGGCCCGCCAGCTGGCCGGCGATGCGCGTGGCCTTGCGCTGCGCATCGCTGAAATACGCGGGCACGGTGATGATGGCTTCCTCGACCTTGTGGCCGAGGAAGGCTTCGGCATCTTCCTTCAGCGCGCGCAGCACCATCGACGACAGTTCTTCCGGACGGAATTGCTGCGTGCCGAGGGTGATCTTCTTTTCACTGCCCATGTAGCGCTTGAAGACGGCCGCCGTCAGCTGCGGGTGCGTCTGCAGGCGCTCGCGCGCGGCGCGGCCCACCAGCACGGTGCCGTCGTCATCGATGCTGACGCACGACGGCGTCAGGTGTTCACCGAGCGCATTCGGGATGATGGAAGCCTTGCCGTCGCGCCAGATGGCGACCAGGCTGTTGGTGGTGCCCAGGTCGATGCCGATGATCATCAGATATCCGCCTCCGCCTCATTGCCGTGTTCTTCGATCCAGGCGCGGCGTCCGGCCGCTTCGCCCTTGCCCATCAACATATTGAAGCGCGAGGCCGAGGCCATGTGGTCGACTTCACCCAAGGTCACGGGCAGCAGGCGGCGCGTGTCCGGGTTCATCGTCGTTTCCCATAGCTGCTCGGCGTTCATCTCGCCCAGGCCCTTGAAGCGCGAGATCGACCAGGCGCCCTGTTTCACGCCTTCCTTGCGCAGCTTGTCTTCGATGGCGACCAGTTCGCCGTCGTCGAGCGCATAGATCTTCTGCATCGGCTTCTTGCCGCGCGCTGGCGCGTCCACGCGGTACAAAGGCGGGCGGGCGATGCAGATGTGGCCCTTGTTGATCAGGACCGGGAAGTGCTTGAAGAATAGGGTCAGCAGCAGTACCTGGATGTGTGAGCCGTCCACGTCCGCGTCGGACAGGATGCAGATCTTGCCGTAGCGCAGGCCGGACAGGTCGGGCGAGTCGCCCACGCTGTGCGGATCGACGCCGATGGCGACCGCGATGTCGTGGATCTCGTTGTTGGCGAACAGGCGGTCGCGGTCCGTTTCCCACGAATTCAAGACCTTGCCGCGCAGGGGCAGGATCGCCTGGAATTCCTTGTCGCGGCCCATCTTGGCCGAACCGCCCGCCGAGTCGCCCTCGACGAGGAACAGTTCATTGCGCGCGATGTCCGACGATTCGCAGTCGGTCAGCTTGCCGGGAAGGACGGCGACGCCTGAGGATTTTTTCTTTTCCACTTTTTGCAGCGAGCGCTGGCGCGACTGCGCCTGTTTGATCACGAGATCGGCCAGCTTCTTGCCGTAGTCGACGTGCTGGTTCAGCCACAGTTCCAGCGGCGGCTTGGTGAAGGTCGAGACGAGGCGCACGGCGTCGCGCGAATTCAGACGCTCCTTGATCTGGCCCTGGAATTGCGGGTCCAGCACCTTGGCCGACAACACGAACGAGGCGCGCGCGAACACGTCTTCCGGCAGCAATTTGACGCCTTTCGGCAGCAGCGAATGCATTTCGACGAAGTTTTTCACGGCGCCGAACAGGCCGTCGCGCAAGCCCGATTCGTGCGTGCCGCCATTCGAGGTGGGGATCAGGTTGACATACGATTCGCGCACGATGGCGCCTTCTTCCGTCCACGCGACCACCCAGGCCGCGCCTTCGCCTTCGGCAAAGCCTTCCGAATCCGGGCCAGCGTACTGCGCGCCTTCGAACAGGGGAATCAGGGTTTCGCCATTCGATACCTGCGCCAGCGTTTCAGTCAGGTAGCCGCGCAAGCCTTCCGCGTACTGCCAGGTCTGCGTGTCGCCCGTTTTCGCGTTGGTGAGCGTGACGGTCACGCCCGGCAGCAGCACGGCTTTCGAGCGCAGCAGCCGTTGCAGCTCCGTTTGCGAGATGTTCGGCGAATCAAAGTATTTCGCATCGGGCCAGGCCGTGACGCGCGTACCCGATTTTTTGCCGTCGCGCGGGGCGGGGCGGGAAGTCAAGGGCTCGATCACGTCGCCATTCGCGAACACCATGTGGTGCAAGCCGTTGCCATCGCTTTCCTTGCGCCAGACGGTGATTTCCAGGCGCGTCGACAGCGCATTGGTGACGGACACGCCGACGCCGTGCAGACCGCCCGAGAACGCGTAGGCGCCGCCCGAACCCTTGTCGAACTTGCCGCCCGCGTGCAGCCGTGTAAACACGATTTCCACCGTCGGCACGCCTTCTTCCGGGTGCAGGCCGACGGGAATGCCGCGGCCATTGTCTTCGACGGTGATGCTGCCGTCCGTGTTTTGCGTGACGGCGATATGCGTGCAATGACCGCCCAGCGCCTCGTCGGAGGCATTGTCGATCACTTCCTGAATGATGTGCAGCGGATTTTCAGTGCGGGTGTACATCCCCGGGCGCTGCTTGACGGGTTCCAGTCCTTTCAGGACACGGATGGATGATTCGCTGTAGTCGGATGCTGGTTTTTTAGTGGCCATACGTGTTCAAGCTAAGTAAAGACAGTGGTTGGAACGCCAGGCCAGGGCACTGCGGGCGCAATGACAGCGGCGGCGATAACTGTATGAATATACAGTATATCCCGTCCAGCGTCACTGGGGGAGGGCAGTGCGGCAGGCTTGGCGTCCTTGTGCGGACGCTCGCGCATTCTATCTTGTCCCGCGAGCAATAGCGCTACTCCAAGGCAACAACAGTGCGCCGCGCGCGTGGTTTTGCGCCAATTGTGATGGATTTTATGCGGTAAAGCTCCCGTTTTTACATCTTGTTTACATGCACCTCCCCAGTCTTTACGAATTTTTTAGACCCTTTTGGCTAATCTGCTCACTATCAAAACAAACCTGTGTGAGGGTGGGAATGGATCTCGTGTATCTCGGCTTGATTGCCGTGTTTTTCGTCGTGGCGGCCGGCTTTGCCGTCGCCTGCGACAAATTAGGGAGCGTCAAATGAACGCGTTTTATGTGCTGGGCGCCGTCGTCTCGGCTGGCCTGCTCGTGTACCTGCTGGTGGCGCTGCTGAAGGCGGAGGAACTGTGATGACGACGCAATCGATACTGTTATTGGTGGCCTTCCTGGCCGTGCTGCTGGCCGCCGGCTATCCGCTGGGCCTGTACATGGCCAAAGTGGCCGGCGATGCGCCCGTGCGCGGCCTGGGCTGGCTGCAAAAGCTGGAAAACCTGCTGTACCGCTGGTCCGGCCTGCCCGCCGACAAGGCCATGGGCTGGAAAAGCTATGCCATCGCCCTGATCGTTTTCAATACCGTGGGCGCCGTCTTCGTCTACGGCCTGCAGCGCCTGCAGGGCTTTTTACCGTTGAATCCACAGGGCCTGGGCGCCGTCAGCCCCGATTCCTCGTTCAATACCACCGTCAGCTTCGTCGCCAATACCAACTGGCAGGGCTATGGCGGCGAACAGACCATGAGCTATCTGACCCAGATGCTGGGCATGGCGTGCCAGAACTTCTTCTCGGCGGCCACCGGCATCGCCGTGATCTTCGCGCTGGTGCGCGGCTTCGCTTCGCGTTCGGGCAAATCGATCGGCAATTTCTGGGTCGACCTGGTGCGCTCTACCCTGTACATCCTGCTGCCGCTGTCGCTGGCCCTGTCCGTCGTCTTCATGGGCGAAGGCATGATCCAGAATTTTTCCGCCTACAAGGAAGTGACCCTGCTCGACCACGTGGCGTATGAAACGCCGAAGGTGACGGCCGACGGCCAGCCCGTGCTCGATACCGCCGGCAAGCCTGTAATGGAAGCGCAAGTGGCGACCACGCAGACGATTGCCATGGGCCCCGTCGCTTCGCAGGAATCGATCAAGCTGCTGGGCACGAATGGCGGCGGTTTCTTCAATGCCAACTCCTCGCACCCGTATGAAAATCCGACCGCGCTGTCGAACTTCCTGCAGATGCTGGCCATCTTCATCATTCCCGCCGGCCTGTGCTTCACCTTTGGCCGCATGGTGGGCGACCTGCGCCAGGGTTGGGCCGTGCTGGCCGCGATGACCCTGATCTTTGTCGTCATGACGGCCGGCGTGATGAGCGCCGAGCAGCAAGCCAATCCCGCCTTGCAAGCGCTGGGCGTGGACCAGCAGGCCAGCAGCCTGCAATCGGGCGGCAATATGGAAGGCAAGGAAACGCGTTTCGGCATCAGCTCCTCGACCCTGTTCGCGGCGGTGACGACGGCGGCATCGTGCGGCGCCGTCAATTCCATGCACGACTCCTACATGCCCCTGGGCGGCATGGTGCCGCTGCTGCTGATGCAGTTCGGCGAAGTGGTCTTCGGCGGCGTGGGCACGGGTCTGTACGGCATGCTGATGTTCGCCATCCTGGCCGTCTTCATCGCCGGCCTGATGATCGGCCGCACGCCTGAATACCTGGGCAAGAAAATCCAGGCGTATGAAATGAAGATGGTCTCGCTGGCCATCCTGATCACGCCAGCCCTCGTCTTGACGGGCACGGCGATCGCCGTGATGGTCGAACCGGGCAAGATCGGCGTGGCCAATCCGGGCGCGCATGGTTTCTCGGAAATCCTGTACGCCTTCACGTCGGCGGCCAACAACAACGGCAGCGCGTTTGCTGGCCTGTCCGCCAACACGCCTTTCTACAACGTGATGCTGGCGATCGCCATGTGGTTCGGCCGCTTCGGCGTGATCGTACCCGTGCTGGCGGTGGCCGGTTCGCTGGCGGCCAAGCAGCGCCTGTCGGCCAATGCCGGCACCATGCCCACGCACGGCCCCATGTTCATCGGCTTGCTGATCGGCGTCGTCGTCCTGGTCGGTGTATTGAATTACGTTCCCGCGCTGGCCCTGGGCCCGATCGTCGAACACCTGCAACTTTTCATCAAATAAGAGGCTACCATGTCACGCACAAGCCTGACTTTGTTCGATTCCGCACTGATCGGCCCCGCCGTCGTCGATGCGTTCAAAAAACTCGACCCCCGCACGCAGTGGCGCAGCCCCGTGATGTTCGTCGTCTACGTGGGCAGCATCATCACGAGCCTGCTGGCGACCCAGGCCGGGATCAGCGGTGGCCAGGGCGAAGCGCCGTTCGGCTTCATCGCCGCCGTCGCCGTGTGGCTGTGGTTTACCGTGCTGTTCGCGAACTTCGCCGAAGCGCTGGCCGAAGGCCGCAGCAAGGCGCAGGCGGCCTCGCTGCGCGCCCTCAAGCAGACGGTGATGGCAAAGAAAATGCAGACGCCGAAATACGGCACTTCCTGGCTGCCCACGCCGGCCACCGACCTGCGCAAGGGCATGACGGTGCTGGTCGAAGCGGGCGACGTGATTCCGGCCGACGGCGAAGTGACGGCCGGCGTGGCCTCCGTCGACGAAAGCGCCATCACGGGCGAATCGGCGCCCGTCATCCGCGAATCGGGTGGCGATTTTTCGGCTGTGACGGGCGGCACCCGCGTGCTGTCGGACTGGCTGCTGGTGCGCGTCTCCGTCAACCCCGGTGAAGCGTTCATCGACCGCATGATCGCCATGGTCGAAGGCGCCAAGCGCCAGAAGACGCCAAATGAGATCGCCCTGACGATTTTACTGGTGGCCCTGTCGATCGTGTTCCTGATCGTCACCGTGACCCTGCTGCCGTATTCGCTGTTTTCCGTGGCGGCGGCCGGCACTGGCACGCCGGTGACGATCACCGTGCTGATCGCGCTGCTCGTATGCCTGATTCCGACCACCATCGGCGGTTTGTTGTCCGCCATCGGCGTGGCCGGCATGAGCCGCATGATGCAGGCCAATGTGATCGCCACGTCGGGCCGCGCCGTGGAAGCGGCCGGCGACGTCGACGTGCTGCTGCTCGATAAAACGGGCACCATCACCCTGGGCAATCGCCAGGCGTCGAGCTTCGTGCCGGCGCCCGGCGTGACGGAGCAGCAGCTGGCCGATGCGGCGCAGCTGGCCTCGCTGGCCGATGAAACGCCGGAAGGGCGCAGCATCGTCGTGCTGGCCAAGCAAAAGTTCAACATCCGCGAACGCGAGATGGCCAGCCTGCACGCCACCTTCGTGCCCTTCACGGCGCAAACGCGCATGAGCGGCGTGGATATCCCTGGCGAGCAGCAGGTGCGCCAGCTGCGCAAGGGCGCGGCCGATTCCATGAAAAAGTATGTGGAAGCGCTGGGCCAGCCGTATCCGGCCGAGGTGGGGCGCGCCGTCGACGACATCGCGCGCCGCGGCAGCACGCCGCTGGTGGTGGTCGACGACGGCCGCGTGATGGGCGCCGTGGAGCTGAAGGATATCGTCAAGGGCGGCATCAAGGAGCGCTTCGCGGAATTGCGCCGCATGGGCATCAAGACGGTCATGATCACGGGCGACAACAAGCTGACGGCGGCGGCGATTGCGGCCGAGGCGGGCGTGGACGATTTCCTCGCCGAAGCGACGCCGGAAGACAAACTGAAACTGATCCGCAGCTACCAGTCCGAAGGCCGGCTGGTGGCGATGACGGGCGACGGCACCAACGATGCCCCGGCGCTGGCGCAGGCCGACGTGGCCGTGGCCATGAACTCGGGCACGCAGGCGGCAAAGGAGGCGGGCAATATGGTCGACCTGGATTCGAACCCGACCAAGCTGCTGGAAATCGTTGAAATCGGCAAGCAGATGCTGATGACGCGCGGCTCGCTGACGACGTTCTCGATTTCGAACGATATCGCCAAGTACTTTGCCATCATCCCGGCCGCCTTCGTGGGCACGTATCCGCAATTGAAGGCGCTCGACATCATGCACCTGGCCAGCCCTGCGTCGGCCATCATGTCGGCCGTGATCTTCAATGCCTTGATCATCGTCGTGCTGATTCCATTGGCGCTGAAAGGCGTGCAATACCGGGCCATCGGCGCGGCCAGCCTGTTGCGCCGCAACCTGCTGATCTACGGCCTGGGCGGCATCGTCCTGCCCTTCATCGGGATCAAGCTGATCGATATGCTGCTGTCCGCACTCAATTTAGTCTAAAGGAACCATCATGAGCACTATCGTACGTCCCGCCCTGGTCCTGTTTGCCGCGCTGACCGTGATCTGCGGCGTCGTCTATCCATTTGCCACGGCCGGCATCGGGCAGCTGGCTTTCAACGATGAAGTCAACGGCAGCATCGTCGAGCGTGGTGGCAAGCCCGTCGGCTCGACTCTGATCGGCCAGTCATTCACCTCGCCCAAGTATTTCTGGGGCCGGCCATCGGCCACCGCGCCGATGGCCAATAACGGTGCCGGCTCGGGCGGCTCGAACCAGGGACCGACCAATCCAGCCCTGGTGGACGCCGTCAAGGCGCGCATCGCCGCCCTGAAGGAAGTTGACCCGGGCAATACGCGCGCCATTCCCGTCGACCTGGTGACGGCGTCGAGCAGCGGCCTGGATCCGGAAATCAGCCTGGCGGGTGCCCTGTACCAGGCGCCGCGCGTGGCCCGCGTGCGCGCCGTGCCGCTGGCGCAGGTGGAAAACGCCATCGCCAAGGTGCAGAAGACCGCGTATATCGGCTTTTTCGGCGAACCAAGGGTGAATGTGCTGGAACTGAATCTGGCGCTCGATGCGGCCGCAAAGTAAGATGATACCGGGGTCAGACCCGTCGGGTCTGACCCCAGCCCTTGTTCTTGGGCTAATCGACAATTAAAAGATGCCCATGCTCCCCAACGACAGCCAACGCCCCGACCCTGACACCCTGCTGGCGCAAGTGCAGGCGCAGGAAAAGAAAGCCGCGCGCGGCCGGCTGCGCATTTATTTTGGCGCTTCGGCCGGCGTCGGCAAGACTTATGCGATGCTGGCCGCCGCCCGCAAGCTGCTGGCCGATGGCCAGGATTTGCTGGTGGGCGTGGTGGAGACGCATGGGCGCCAGGATACGGCGGCCCAGCTGGACGGCTTGCCCGTGCTTCCGCTAAAAGCGATCGAGTATCGGGGCAAGACCCTGTTCGAGTTCGACCTTGACGAAGCGCTGCGGCGCGCGCCGCCGCTGATATTGATGGATGAACTGGCCCACTCGAACGTGGCCGGTTCGCGCCATCCGAAGCGCTGGCAGGATGTCGAGGAATTGCTGGCGGCCGGCATCGACGTGCTCTCCACCGTCAACGTGCAGCACCTGGAAAGCCTCAACGACGTGGTGGGGGGGATTACAGGCGTGCGCGTGGCCGAAACTCTGCCCGATACGGTGTTCGACCGCGCCGATGAAGTGGTGCTGGTCGATATTCCCGCCGATGAACTGCTGCGCCGCCTGAAGCAGGGCAAGGTGTATCAGCCGCTGCAGGCCGAGCGGGCGTCCCAGCATTTTTTCCGCAAGGGTAATTTGATCGCCCTGCGCGAACTGGCCTTGCGCCGCACGGCGGACCGGGTGCAGGATGACGTGCAGGCTTACCGCGTCGAGAAGTCCATCAATCCTGTGTGGAAGACGGGCGCCGCGCTGCTGGCCTGCGTGGGGCCGCATGCGGGTGGCGAACACGTGATCCGCAGCACGGCGCGCCTGGCCAGCCAGCTGAATGCGGAATGGCATGCGCTGTACGTGGAAACGCCGCGTTTGCAGCGCCTGCCGGCGAGCCAGCGCGAGCGCATTTTGAAAACCCTGAAACTGGCGCAGGACCTGGGCGCGCGCACGGCTGTTATGCCGTCCGCCGACATCGCCGGCGCCGTGGTCGAGTATGCGCGCAGCGCGAATATCTCGAAAGTCATCGTCGGCCGTGGTCGCGCCAATGCGCTGGCGCGCCTGTGGCAGGCACCGCCGGCGGCGCGCCTGGCCAGCGTGGCGCCCGATATCGATTTGATCGAGGTGGGCTTGCCGCCAGCCGATGCGGCGCCGCGGCGCGCAGTCGGCGACGATGCGGAGGTGCCGCGCCGGACCTCGCGCCACTGGCGTTACATCCTGGCTGCCGGCGCCAGCCTGGCCACGGCCCTCGCCTCGGTACCGCTGCAGCCTTATCTTGACCTGGCCAATATCGCCATGCTGTCCTTGCTGACGGTGGTGCTGGTGGCCGTGCGCCTGGGACGCGGACCGGCGGCGCTGGCCAGCCTGGTGGGCGTGGCCTGCTTCGATTTCGTCTTCGTGCCGCCCCGCTTCTCGTTTGCCGTGGGCGATTTCCAGTATGTGATTACCTTTGGCGTGATGCTGGCCGTGGGTCTGATCACGGGCCACCTGACGGCCGGCCTGCGTTTCCAGGCGCGCGTGGCCTCGCACCGCGAAGCGCGCGCCCGCGCCCTGTATGAATTCTCGCGCGAGCTGTCCGGCGTACTGCAGACGGAGCAGATTTTCGACATCACGAAAAGCGCCATCGAACGGGCTTTCCGCGCGCGCGCCACCCTGCTGCTGCCCGATGACGAGAGCAGCTTGCAGGCCCCGAATGGCGGCGAGCCGCTCGATATCGGCATCGCACAGTGGGCCTTCGACCATGCGCAGGCGGCGGGAACGGGCACCGACACCTTGCCGGCGTCGCCCATTTTCTACCTGCCGCTGATCGCGCCGATGCGCACGCGCGGCGTGCTGGCGCTGCTGCCGCTCGAGGGCGCGCAGCGGGGGCGCTGGCTGCTGGTGCCGGAACAGCGCCAGCACCTCGATACCTTTGCCGCGCTGGCGGCCATCGCCCTCGAACGCGTGCATTACATCGACGTGGCCCAGGGCGCGCTGCTGCAGATGGAGTCCGAACGGCTGCGCAATTCGCTGCTGGCGGCCCTGTCGCACGACTTGCGCACGCCCTTGACGTCGCTGGTGGGCCTGGCCGAATCGCTGGCCTTGTCCCGGCCTGCGCTGTCGCCCGCGCAGCTGGATATGGCGCGCTCGCTGCAGTCCGAAACCGTGCGTATGAGCGCCCTGGTGGCGAACTTGCTGGACATGGCGCGCATTGAAAGCGGCCAGGTGCGGCTGAACCTGCAATGGCAGGCGCTGGAAGAGGTGGTGGGCAGCGCGCTGCGCGCCAGCGGTCCGCAATTGCAGCAGCATGCCGTGCAGACGCAGCTGGCGCCGGACTTGCCGCTGGTGCGCTACGACGCCGTGCTGATCGAGCGGGTGCTGTGCAACCTGCTGGAAAACGCGGCCAAGTACACGCCGCCCGGCAGCACCATCACGGTCGCGGCCGGGGGGCACGGCCAGTTCCTGCAGGTGACGGTGTCTGACGATGGCCCGGGCCTGCCGCCCGGCCGCGAAGAAGCCATCTTTGAAAAATTCACGCGCGGCGAGCGCGAATCGAACAAGCCGGGCGTCGGACTGGGGCTGGCCATTTGCCGCGCCATCGTCGAAGCCCACGGCGGCACCATCCACGCACAGCCGCACGCGCCGGGACAGGGCGCGGCCATCGTCTTCAGCCTGCCGCTGGGCACGCCCCCGGCGCCGCCGGAGCTCGAGCCCGACGACGCCAATGATCATGAAACAGGAAAACCAACATGAACGAACCTTCCGCCACCGCCTTGCTGGTCGAGGATGAACCGCAAATCCGCCGCTTCGTGCGCGCCGCGCTGGAAGACGAGGGCTGGCAGATTTTCGAGTCGGCCACCATGCAGCGGGGCCTGATCGATGCGGGCACGCGCCGGCCCGACCTGATCGTGCTGGATCTGGGCCTGCCCGACGGCGACGGCATCGACTTCATCGCCGACATCCGCAAATGGTCGGCCGTTCCCATCATTGTGCTGTCGGCGCGGGTCGACGAGCAGGACAAGATCCGCGCGCTCGACGCGGGCGCCGACGACTATCTGACCAAGCCGTTTGGCGTGGGCGAATTGCTGGCCCGCGTGCGCGCCACCCTGCGCCGCCAGCGCCAGCCCGCCGCCAGCGATGACGGCGTGGTGCAGTTCGGCGACGTGCGCGTCGACCTGAAGGACCGGCTGGTCACGCGCAACAAGCAGCTGGTGCACATGACGCCGACGGAATTTCGTTTGCTGTCCGTGCTCGTGAAAAACGCGGGCAGGGTGGTCACCAATCCGCAGCTGCTGCGCGAAGTGTGGGGGCCGTCGAACAGCGAAAACGGCCACTACCTGCGCATCTACATGGGCCATCTGCGCCAGAAGCTGGAAGCCGATCCGGCCCAGCCGCAGTACTTGCTGACGGAAACGGCCGTCGGCTACCGCTTGCTGCTGCCGCTCTAAACCGATTCTTTTCCCCCGTTTGAAACAGGCGCTGCGCGCGCCAGGGGGACGCTTTACTTAAAATTTTTGCAGCGATTTTTTGCAGCGGCGGGCCAGCTGCGCCATGTTGGCAAAGGCCCATACCACCCATGAAGAAGAATAACCATGAATAAAATGCTACTTGCACTTGCCGTCGCCACTGCTTTTACGGGCAGCCTGGCCCACGCGGACGAGGCCAAGCCGGACAATGAAGTGAGTTTCAACGTGGCCGGCGTGTCCGACTACCGCTACCGCGGCATCTCGCAGACGCGCTTGAAACCGGCGCTGCAGGGCGGCGCCGACTACGTCAACAACCCGACGGGCCTGTACGCGGGCGCCTGGGCGTCGACTATCAAGTGGACCAAGGATGCGGGCGGCAGCGGCGACGTGGAAGTGGACCTGTATGCGGGCAAGCGCGGTCAGTTGAACGACGCCATTGGCTATGACGTGGGCGTGCTCGCGTATGTGTATGCGGACAACGGCTTGAATCACGTCGCCGGCCTGGCCAACGCGGACACGCAGGAAATCTATGGCCAGCTGTCGTACGGCCCCGCCTATATCAAGTATTCGCACGCCGTCTCCAACCTGTTCGGTATCGTCAACAGCAAGAACAGCGCTTACCTGGACATCGGCGCGAATATCGACCTGACGAACGGCTGGACCGGCAACCTGCACGCGGGCCACCAGAAGGTCAACAACAATGATGCGGCCAGCTACACGGACTGGAAAGTGGGCGTCACGCGCGATTTCGGCGTCGTGACAGGCGCGCTGGCCGTGATCGGCACGAACGCGGGCAAGTCGGCCTATGCCTCGCCCGTGAATGGCAAATTCATGGGCAAGACGGCGCTGCAGCTGACGGTCAGCAAGACGTTTTAATTAACGGAGATGAGAGAAGAGGCGGCGCATGCGCCGCCTTTTTAGCGTTTAAGAACGCAGGTTGAAAACGGCGCAATACAGCTGTCCCAGGCTGACCACGCGGGCGGCCGGAATCTGCGTGGCCAGGGCATGGGCGGGTGCCGCCTGGGTGTCCGTTGCCAGCAGGACGCGCAGCTCGGGGTTGACGCTGCGCGCGTGCGCGATGCGGCGCGCCAGCCCTGATTGCGCAGTGGCGTCGACGACACCGTCGAGCGGCACCACCAGTACGCGCGCGGCGATCAGGGCCGAACGGCTGCCCATGGAGTCGCGGCCCTCGCTGTCGATGACGATGTCATGGTAGCAGTGCACCAGGTGTTCGAGCTCCGGTTGCAAGCCCTTGGCGCTGATGGCGCGCGCCATCAGGCGCGGCCGCGTCAGGCTGCCGTGCATGGCGCCGTCGTGCATGTTCCTGGCCTGCGCCATGGCGCCCTGGCGCGGATCGGCATCGAGCAGCAATACTTTGCGTCCGGCCAGCGCGCGCGAAGCGGCCAGCCGCCCGGCCAGGATGGATTTCTCCATTCCCCCGCGTTCATCCGTGATGGCGATGATCATCTTGGCGTACGGCTGGCATGATGTTGGCAGGGGAGACCAGCTGCAGCAGACAGCCTTCGCGCGGCGCATCCCTGTCGCTGGCTGTCCATGCGGGCAGTGCCAGCAGGGGTTCGAGCGTCGCGGCCAGGGCGGCCTGGCCGGCGGCCGACATCTGCGTCATCGGCAGGCGCAAGGCGTTGCGCAGCTTGCCCTGCATGGCCAGCGCCGCCTTGACGGGAGCGGGATTCGGTTCGGCAAACAGCAGGCGGATGACGGGCAGCATGGTCTTGAACAGGGCGCCGGCGGCGCCGTGGCGGCCCTGTTTGACCAGGTGGTACAGCTGCGCATACAGGTCGGGACGCACCTGGGCGGCGGCCGACATGGCGCCGTGGCCGCCCATGGACAGGCTGGCCAGCAGCAGGGCATCGTCGCCGCACAAGACGTCCAGGCGCGTGTCGAGCAGCAGTTCGCCCAGCTGCTGCAGCTTGCCGCCCGCTTCCTTGATGGCGACGAAGTGCGAGTCGCGCGCCAGCAGCGCGGCCGTCTGCGGTTCGATATTGACGCCCGTGCGGGCCGGCACGTTGTACAGCACGATGGATTGGTCGGTGGCGGCGGCGATGGCCTGGAAGTGGCGCGCGATGCCGTCCTGCGACGGGCGCACATACGCGGGAGCGGAGATCAGCAGGCCCGCCAGCGGATGGTCGTTGTAGCGCTGCACGGCGGAGACGACGCTGCGCGTATCGCTGCCGCCTATCCCCATCACGACGGGAAAGCGGGGGCCGACGGCTTCGAGCACGCTATCTAACAGCATGGTCTGTTCGGCGGCGCTCAGCATGGCCGCTTCGCCCGTGGTGCCGCACACCACCAGGCCATCGATGCCGCTGGCGGCCAGCTCGCACGCGAGCTGCTGGGCCGCGCCGAAGTCGATGTCGCCATCGCCATCATGGAAGGGCGTGACCATCGGCACCCAGATGCCCTGGAAGTGCGCGGTGATGCGCATCGACGACATCGCGTGGTCGCAGGCATACTGGTTCATAGCGATTTCCCCTGGCTGATGCGGCCAAATTCCGCCGCTGGCAGCAGGCGCATGACGGCGTCCATGGTCAGGCGCAGGGCAGGTTCCGTCACGCACAGCCAGACTTTCATGCGTTCGGCATGGTCGACCGCCTCGACGCGCATGAACGACAGCATGCCGCCGCACGTCCTGACGACCAGCTGGCGCAGCTCGGCCAGACAGGCTCTATCGACCGTGATATGCATGAGGAAGGTGGGCAGGCGGGGATGGCGGTGGGGCAGTGCGTGATGTGCGGACAGGCGTGAATGGGGTTCCATGGTGGCTTTGCAGCGGTGGTTGAGGTACGTTCAAGATTAGCAGCGGGGGCGTAAAGATTCTCTAAAAAGCGGGGCCCCCAGCGTAAACGGGGCGTATGCGTTTGCCGCCGGCGTGTTGCGTGGATGCCCCGCAGGTATGCTTTTGTTACAAAATTGAATCGTGCTTTCGGAAGCAGGGGTTTATATTGAAACCGTTCTCCGCTTTCAGTCAGCCCCGCCATGTCAGACGAAAAAGATCCCCAGCAGCCCCCGTCCACCGACCCAGCGCCACCAGAGCCAGCACCGGCGCGGCCCGACCGGGTGGGCCGCCGGGCGCCCGATGACGAGCACCGCGCGCGCGACGCCGCTCCCCGCTACCTGAAGGATAACGACACGCCGCTGGCGCTGGCCTGGCGGGTGATCTCGTCGCGCTACCGCTCCATGCGCGACAAGGCCAGCCGCGATTTCATGCGGCGCACCCTGCGCATCGGCATCTCGGCCCGCATTTTCCACCCAGAGCCGGGCGCCACTGGCCTGCGCAGCAAGAACCTGCAATACCTGGAAGAGTCGATCGCCCAATGGGTCATGTCGCGCGACGTGCTGGTGTTCATGATCCCGACGGTCAATACCAGCGGCCAGCTACACCCGAGCAACATCACCCTGCGCCACTATGCGCGCCACCTGGACGGCCTGGTGCTGCAGGGCGGCGCCGACGTCTCGCCGCAGACATATTCCGAGGCGGCCACGCGGCCCGAATGGAACGGCGACCGCGCGCGCGACCTGTACGAGCTGGAACTGCTGCACGAATTCGTCGATGCGGGCAAACCCGTGCTGGGCATATGCCGCGGCTGCCAACTGATCAACGTGGGCTTTGGCGGCACCCTGTACCAGGACATCGCCTCGGACGTGGAAGGCGCTACCTCGCACGTCAACGACCTGTATGACCGCCACCGCCACACCATCGTTTTCCCGAAAGGCTCGTCCTTGGCGGGCATGTTTCCTAAAACGGGCGAGGCGCTCGTCAATTCCATCCACCACCAGTCGGTCAAGGATCTGGGACGCGACGTCACCGTGGAAGCGTATTCGCAAGGGGACAATATCGTCGAAGCCATCCGCTATCAGCGGGCGCGTTTCGTCATGGGCTTGCAGTGGCATCCTGAATTCCATTCGGCGGGCGGCGTCGAGCTGCTCGATTGCACGCCCATCCTCGATAATTTCTTGCGCGCGGCGCGGGAGACGCGGTTTTGAGTGCGCACCTGATGCGCCGGCGCACGCTGCTGGCCGGCCTGCTGGCACTTCCCTTGGCGGGCTTGCGCGCGGCGCCGCGCCCGCACGACGGCCCGCTGGCGTTTGCGCTGACGTCTGCCGCACGCGCCCGCACGCTCAAGGCGCGCGTGGCGCCGGCCATTGCGGAACAGGTGCTCAAGGCGGCACGCAAGGATGCGACGCGGCCCGTGCACTTGATGGCCGAAGTGCGCACGGGCGGCTTGCTGAAGGGAGAGGGCGGGCGCGAGACCAGCCAGCAGGCGCAGGAAGACTGGCGCCAGGCGCGCTTGCAGGCGCTGGCCTGGCGGCTGTCGGGCGAGCTGGCGCATTTCGAGGCGGCGCGCCAGCTGCTGCTGGCCTGGAGCGGCAGCTATGCACCCTCGTTCAGTCCCGTCGACGAGACGGAGCTGGCCAGCCTGCTGATGGGTTTTGACCTGGTACAGGAGCGCTTGAACGGCGTCGAGCGCGAGCAGGTGCAGGCGTTTTGCCGCACCCTGGCACAAGGGTATCTGAGTGACCCCATCAAGGTCGGCGGCCCGTCCACGGCGCGCAACAACTGGCACAGCCACCGCATCAAGATCGGCACGGCCGCCGCGTATGTGACGGGCGACGCCTTGCTGATCGCGCGCGCGAAAGAGCGCTTCCTGGCGCACGTGCCGCGCAATATCGGTGCCGGCGGCGTGCCCTTCGACTTCGAACAGCGCGACGCCCTGCATTACACCACCTACAGCCTGGAGCCGCTGCTGACGACGGCCCTGATGGCGCAGGCGCATGGCGACGACTGGTACGGCGCGCCGGAAGCGCGGCGCCTGGCCGAGGCGCTGGCCTGGCTGGCGCCGTATGCGCAGGGCAAAAAGACGCACGAGGAATTCGCCAAAAGCGCCGTGCCCTTCGACCGCAAGCGCGTGGCGGCCGGCGAAAAGGGCTTTACGGGGAATTGGGAGCCGAAGGGCGCCGCCAATGTGTACCTGCTGGCGGCGCGCTTCGATCCCGCTTACCTGTCGCTGGTCCTGGACTTGCGCCCGCCAGCCTGGGCGCTGGCGCTGTATGGCGCTTAGTGAGGACGTCGCGTTAAAACTTCGTGCGCACGGTGAACATCACATTGCGCGGTTCGCCGTAAAAGCCCGTCTGGAACAGGCCCAGGCCCGTGAAGTACTTCTTGTCGAGCAGGTTGTTCACGTTGATGCTGGCCGTGACGTTCTTGCTGATCTCGTAGCGCGCCATCAGGTTGACCAGCGCATAGCTGCCCTGCTTGATGCGTGAATCGTCCTCGATGGCGGGATTCCAGATATTGCCGTAGTAGTTGCTTTGCCAGTTGATGCCGCCGCCGATGCTCAGCTTGTCCAGGCTGGCCGGCAGGCGCCACGTGCCCTGTACGCGCAGCAGGTGGGCAGGCTGCGTGGTTTGCAGCATGGTGGAAAAGACGTCCTTGCCATCCGCGTCGCGCACGTGGGTGTAGGTGTAGCCGGCGCTCAGCTTCACATCCTGCATCACGTCGCCCGTCACTTCCATTTCCACGCCGCGGCTGGTGATGCCCTCGATGGCCTTGAATACCTCCTCACCGTTGACTTGGCCCACGGAGCTGGCCATGTTGCTCTGGCGGATCTGGAACAGGGACGCGCTGGCATTGACCTTGCCATCCAAATATTCTGCCTTCACGCCCGCTTCAACACCCTTGCCGCGCACGGGTGACAGGAAGTTACGGTTCACGTCGCGGTTACTCTGCGGCGCGAAGATGCTGGTGTAGCTGCCGAACACGGAGTACGTCCTGTCGAGGTCATACACGACGCCCGCATACGGCGTGATGACGCCGCTTTCGTCCATGTGCGTATGGCTGGGCGTGGCATTGTCGAATAAGCTGCGCTTCTGGTCCATCTTGTAGTTGCTGATCCGCGTGCCGACGATGACCGACAGCGCGTCAACGGGACGCAGGCGCACGGCGCCATACAGGCCGCTCTGGCGCGTGCTGTCGTTGTCGTTCCCGAGGCGCTTGAACGCCGGTTCCGCGTACTGGCCGCGCCAGTCAAAGTAACTGCCTTCCACGGGCGGGTAGACCGATTCGTAGACGGGGCCATCCTGCTTTGCCGTCGAACTGGAATAGCCGAACATCGCTTCATGCCGGCGGCCGAAGGCCGTGAATGGCCCGCTGGCGTCCACGTTGACGGTGCTCTGGCGGCGGTCGCCCTTGTATTTTCCCATGTAGTAAAACGCGCCTGCGCCGGTGACAGGGTTGGGATTGCCGCCGCTGGCCGAACCGAGCACGCTGTCATGCTTGCTGCGCAGCTGGTTGGCGCTCAATGTCAGCTTCCACTCGTTGGCGAACGTATGTTCCAGCGACGTGAACAGCGTGGTGTTCTGCATGTCGCGGCGGCTCCAGTCGGTGGCAGGATTCCACGAGGTGGGAAAGTTCGTGCGCGTACCGTCGGAAAACATCAGGGGAAAGCCCGTCCAGGTGGAGCCGCGCGGCTTGTAGTCCTGGTGCGTGAAGCCGGCCGTCAGCAGAGTGACGGGTGTCAGGTCCGCCTCGATGAGGCCGTAGGCGACGGATTTTTGCTGCTTGTAACGGTCCAGGTAGGAGTGTTTGTCCTGATAGGCGCCCACCAGGCGGCCGCGCACCGTGCGGCTGTCGTTCAGGGGGCCGGAGACATCGACTTCGCCGCGGTAGTTGTCCCACGATCCCGCGCCCAGGGTGCCCGAGCCTTCGAAGTGGGCGGTGGGGCGCTTGCGCACCATGTTGACGGTGGCCGACGGGTCGCCCGAGCCGCTCATCAAACCCGTCGCGCCCTTCAGCACCTCGATGCGGTCATAGATGGCCATATCGCTGTTGGTCGTGCCCCAGTCGTAGACACCGTCATAGATGGCCGACACGCCGTCGTACTGGAAATTGGTGACGGAAAAGCCGCGCGCCTGGAAGCTCCAGCGGTCGCTGTCATAGTTTTGCACGCTCACGCCATTGACGTTCTTCATGACGTCGGAGACGGCGTTGCTGTTCTGGTCATCCATCTGCTGGCGCGTGACGATGGTCAGCGATTGCGGTGTTTCGCGCTGCGTCAGGGCCAGGCCCGTGGCGCCGCTGGCAGGGCCGCCCGTGTAGCTGCCCGTGCCGCTGGTGGCGGCGTTGCGCTCGGCCGCCGCCACCACGGTGACGCCGCCCATGACGGCCACACTGCGGCTGTCCGCCGTAGGGGCGCCAGTGCTGGCGGGAACCTTTTGCAGCAGGTAGCCGCCATTCGCCTGCGGCACGGCCTGCAGGCCGCTGCCGGCCAGCAGCACGCGGAAGCCGTCCTGCACGCCATAGCTGCCTTGCAGCCCGGCGCTGCGCAAGCCTTGCGTGGCATCGCTGGAAAACGACAGCAGGATGGCGCTGTCGCTGCCGAAGCGCGTCAGCACGTCGCCCAGCGCGCCGGCCGGAATGCTGTAGACGCGTACTTGCTGGCTTTGCGCCTGAGCGAATGCCGGCAGGGCCAGGGCCATGCCGATCTGCGACAGGGCGCAGGCCAGGACGGTGCGGGTAAGGAGGGAACGCGAAGCGTGGTGCATGGAATAAAACCTTTCGTGGATGCGCAAGATGGAGACTGCCTGTCTTCCAAGTCACGCGAGCACGCCGAAACAGCTCACTTTGCAGAAAATATTTTTCAGCGGGCCGCCAGTTCGATGCGCACCACCTGATGGCCCCAGAAGCGCGTGACGGTATTGCGCCGCAGTTGCAGGCTGGCGCTGACGGCGTCGAGGATGGCGCCCACATCGGCCAGCGGGTAGGAGCCGGAGACGCGCAGGCCGGCGACGGCGGGCGCGCAGGCCAGCGGATGGTCGCTGTAGCGCGACAGATCGGCGAGGAAATCGGCCAGGCGCATGTCGCGCGCCACCAGCATGCCATTGAGCCACCCGCCGCCATATGGCGCCAGCGCCTGGCGGTGTGCACCCGTGCCGTCGAAATGCGCGCCTTCGCCGGGACGCAGCACCAGGCGCTGGGCGCCATCATCGGCCAGCACGGCGACGGCCCCTTCGAGCACGCCGGCGCTGGCATAGCCTTCGTGCAGGCGCACGGTGAAGCGCGTGCCCAGCGCCTGCAGACTGCCATGCGGCGTGCCGACGAAGAAGGGCCGCTGTGCCGCATCCTTGCCGGTGGCGATGAAGATTTCACCGGCCAGCAAATGAATCTGGCGTTGTTCCGCGCTGTAGTCGATATTCACCGCGCTATTCGTGTTGAGCGTGAGTTGCGTACCGTCGGCCAGGGTCACGACGCGGCGCTGGTTGACGGCCGTACGATAGTCGGCCATCCAGCCGCGCCATGGGCTGCGGCGCTCAAACGCATACAGCGAGGCGCCGCAGGCCAGCAGCAGTGCCAGGGTCTTGACGGCGTGGCGGCGCGGCGCATTCGCCTGCACGCAGGCGCGCAGCAGGGTCGTGTGCGCCGCGGACGGCAGATGCTCGTGCTGCATTTGCAGCTGCTGCCACGCCTGCGTGGCGCTGCCGGCCCGCTGCAGATGGCGTTTGACTGTCGCCAGCGAGATGCAGAGCTGGCGCGCGATGTCTTCCTGCGGCAGTTCGTCGAGCTGGCGTAGCAAAAAAGCCCGTTTCACGGCAGGCGGCAAGCCGTCGAGCATGCGGTCCAGTTCAAACACGGTGGCCAGCAGCAGCGCCCGTTCCTCGGGCGACGGTGTGTGCAGGGGCGGCAGTTGCGCCAGCACGTCGAGGTAAGCCTGTTCCAGCTTCTGGCGGCGGTAGTGGTTGAACAGCACGCGCTGCGCGACGGTGGCGAGCAAGGCGCGCGGCTCGCGCGCGGCGACGGCGTCTTCGCGGTCAAGCAGGCGCACGAAGGTGTCCTGCGCCACATCGGCGGCGCACGCCGTGCTGCCGAGTTTTTTGCGCAGCCACCCCTGCAGCCAGCCGTGGTGGTCGGCATACAGTGTCGCGATGTCCTGGCGTTGTAGCGGCTCTGCCAGCGGCATCGCGTTCCCCTTGCATGGCCGGCCCGGGTGGGCTGGTGTTTTTAAACAATAATAAGAATCATTCTCAATTATTGTAACAAGCGGGGGTGGGGGCTGTAAATGACGGGCAGGCGCGGTGTGGTTTTTTGGGTTGAGGGGCTGGTAGGTCGGATTAGCGCGCAAGCGCGTAATCCGACGCCACCACCGGCGCTAACGATGTTGTCGGATTTACGCGGCGTGCCGCCGCTAATCCGACCTACGTTACCAGGCAGAGCAACGTCAGTAGTTCATCGGCTCGCCGCGAAAACATCGAATCGCCGAATCAACCATCCCCTCCGCGCTGCCCTGCACATTGCGCTGCTTGCGCAGGTATTGCGCATCGCTCCACTGCTTGGCCACGTCCGACAGGTGTTTCAGGGCCGGCGTGCTGCCCAGCGCCTCGGCGTGCGGTTCCATTTTGCGCAAGGTGGTCATGATGTCTTCGCGCAGCGACATCGTTTCGTAGGTTTTCGGATGCGTGATGGCGCCATCGAGGCCGAAGCGGCAAGCCTGGAAGCGGTTGTAGTTATATACGAGGTAATCGTCTTCGACCGGCGGCACCTCCTTGCGTTCGAGCAGGTAGCGGCACAGGGCCTGCAGGTAGGCGGCCAGCGCGGCGGCCCGTTCCACCGTCAGCGGCGTGTCGCACACGCGCAGTTCGATGGTGCCGAATTCCGGCTTGGGACGGATATCCCAGTAAAAATCCTTCATGCTCTTGATGATGCCCGTGTTCTCCATCTTGGCGAAATACTCGTTGGAGAACTGGTCCCAGCTCAGGGTGAACGGCGCGCGCCCGCTCATGGGAAACGCGAACACGGAGTTCAGGCGGGCCGAGTCGAACAGGGTGTCGCGCCCCTGCACGTAGGGAGAAGACGCCGACAGGGCGATGAAGTGGGGGATGTAGCGGTTCAGCGAATGCAGCAGGAACATGGCGTCGTCGCCCGAGGCGCAGCCGATGTGCACGTGCTGGCCGAAGATGGTGAACTGCTTGGCCAGGTAGCCGTACAGTTCCGAAATCTCCTGGAAGCGGGGTTTGGAAAAGATCTTTTGCGACGACCATTGCTGGAACGGGTGCGTGCCACCGCCCGCGATGCCGATATTGAGCTTGTCGCCGGCCGTGATCAGGGTGTCGCGGATCTCCTGCAACTGCTCCAGCAGGGGGCCGTGATGCGTGTGCACGCTCGAGTTAATCTCGATCATGCTCTCGGTGATTTCCGGCGTGACGTTGCCGGGGAACGGTTTTTTGTTCAGCAGATGCAGCAGGTCGGGGCTGGCGGCCGTCAAGTCATAGTCCGACAGGTTCACCAGTTGCAGTTCGAGTTCGACGCCGAAGGTCAGCGCGGCCGATTGGCCAAAGGGTTCCAGCGGCATTTAGCGCTCCTTGATTTCGTGGGTTTCTTTGGCCAGCATCAGCACGCGCTGCACCAGCACGGGGCCAACCAGTTCCAGGCCCAGGGTGATGGCGGCCAGGGCGTTCAATTCGTCGCCGAAGTTCACGCCGTGCTGGCGCGCGTGTTCGAGCAGCAGGATGATGAAGACGGAGACGGGCGTCAGCGCCACGCCCGTCAGCACACCCTTGCGCCAGGAAATGCCGCTCACGTGCGAAAACGCGGCCACGCCAACGACCTTCGTCAGCAAGCGTCCGCCGACGACGGCCAGGGCCAGGCCCGCGCCGGCCGTCACGCTGGCCCATTCCAGGGTCGAGGCGGCATATACGAACAGCAGCACCGTCAGCAGCTCGCCCATGGCGCCGAAATTGCGCTGCGCCTGACTGAAGGCGACACGGCGGTGGCGCGCCACCAGGCCGAAGGTGAGCGTGGCCAGCAGCGGCGACAGGCTGGTGGTGTAGGTCAGGGCGACGAGCAGCATCACCGACAGCGCGAACGCCACGGTGGCGTCCTGCGCCATGTTGCCCAGGCGGCGCAGCATGGCCGGCACGACGATGCCGAAGACGGTGCCGGCGGCCACCGAGGCGGCCAGCACGGCGGCGCTACTGCTGCTCGCCTCGATCAGGTCGGTGGAGCTCTGGAACATCCAGAAGCCGACGATGATGTTGAACGTGAAGACGGCCAGCACGCAATTCAAGGCCGTGAGGTGGACGATGCGTTCCGTGACCTGGCCCGAACTGCGTTCCTCGTTGATGACGCGCATGATGGTGGCCGGCGAGGTGGACATGGCGAGCGATGCCAGCAGCAGCGCCGTCATCGAGGTGCTGCCGAATTCGATGCCGATGAAGTAGACGACGGCAAAGGTCAGCAAGGATTCGACCAGGCCCGTGACGGCGATCCACGGGTTGTTCTTCAGCCAGCGCAGGTTGATGCGGTAGCCGACCTCGAACAGGATCAGGCCGAAGGCCACGTCGGCCAGCACCAGCATGGGGCCGGCGTCCGTCTGCGGCAGGATGCCCACCTGCGTCTGGGCGAGGACGAAACCGATCACGCCGTAAAAACTGATGCGCGGCAGGCCAGTCCAGCGGTGGCCGAATTCGCCCACCACCCAGGCCAGGGTGATGGCGAACGGCCAGGACAGGTCGGCGGCGATCGAGATCAGACTTTGCATGCTCATTCCTTTGAAAATGGCGCTGGCACAGGCCGGCAGCACGGGGGCTGGCGCGGCAATGTCGTGGTGCAGCGGTGGTGCATGGTTTGCGCAGAGCGATGCGCCGATTCTACCGGAGCAGAAGGCGCGCACGATGTGCGCAATCGAACAGTGTCGCGGCCATGGCGGCCGCGCACAGGATGCAGCAGGTTGGGCAGGGCTGGTATCAGCGTATGGTACCCGCCCGCAGCGGAGATGCTCCGCACGGTAGTGCCGTGTCGCAGTGTACGGCATGGCGGCCCCCTGCCGCCATGGACTTTTTGTTATGCGTTTTTATTTACTGAGCAGGCGCATGCCCCGCTCCAGCCCGTCAATCGACAGGGGAAACATGCGGTTGTTCATCAACTGCCGCATTACGCCGATCGACTGGCGGTACTGCCACAAGCCTTCCGATTCGGGATTGAGCCAGATGAATTTCGGGAACGCCTGGGTAAAGCGCGCCAGCCACGTCGATCCCGCTTCCTCGTTGTTGTATTCGACGCTGCCGCCCGGCTGCAGGATTTCATAGGGACTCATGGTGGCGTCGCCGACGAAAATCAGCTTGGTGTCGGGCGGGTATTTGCGCAGCACGTCCCAGGTGGGAAAACGCTCGGCGTTGCGGCGCCGGTTGTTCTTCCACAAATAGTCGTAGACACAGTTATGGAAGTAAAAGAACTCCATGTTCTTGAATTCCGTCTTCGCGGCCGAAAACAGTTCCTCGGTGCGTTCGATATGGTCGTCCATGCTGCCGCCCACATCCAACAGCATCAGCACCTTGATGCGGTTCTTGCGCTCGGGCCGCATCCTGATGTCGAGGTAGCCCGCGTTGTTCGCCGTCGCGGCGATGGTGGCGTCCAGCGCCAGTTCGTCTTCCGCGCCTTCGCGCGCGAACTTGCGCAGGCGGCGCAAGGCCACCTTGATGTTGCGCGTGCCCAGTTCGCGCTCGCCGTCGTAATCCTTGTAGCTGCGCGCTTCCCACACTTTCACGGCCGTGCGGTTGCCGCCCTTGCCGCCGATGCGGATGCCTTCCGGATTCGTGCCGCCATTGCCGAATGGCGACGTGCCGCCCGTGCCGATCCACTTGCTGCCGCCTTCGTGGCGCTCCTTCTGCTCCTTCAGCAGTTCATTGAGGCGGGCCATCAGCTTGTCGTAGCCGAATTTTTCCAGCTGCGCCTTCTGCTCCTCGGACAGCTCGCGCTGCATGCGTTTCAGCAGCCAGTCGAGGGGAATCGCCGCGTTCGTGTCGAAGGCCGCGTTGACGCCCTTGAAGTACTGCGCAAACGCGCGGTCGAACTTGTCGAAATGGGCTTCATCCTTGACCAGGGTCAGGCGCGCCAGATAGTAAAAATCATCCATCGACGCGTCGATGACGTTCTTTTGCAGGGCCTCAAGCAAGGTCAAAAATTCCTTGATCGAGACGGGAATCTTCGCATCCTTGAGCGTGAAGAAGAAGTCGATCAGCATGGCGTGGGTTCCCCCGCGCGGGGCAGCGCGGCGATGGGGCGCTGCGCCAGCTTGTAGCGCAAATGCGCGGCAATCTCCGGCCACTCGCCGCGCGTGATGCTGTACATGACGGTGTCGCGCACGGTGCCGTCGCGGCGCAGCGCATGGTGGCGCAGCACGCCGTCCTTTTTCGCGCCCAGGCGTTCGATGGCCGCCTGCGAGGCATGGTTGAAATTGTCGGTGCGCAGGCCCACCAGCGCGCAGCCGAGCGTGTCGAAGGCGTGCGTCAGCAGCAGCAATTTGCAGGTGGTGTTGACGTGGCTGCGCTGGCAGCGCTTCGCATACCAGGTGTAGCCGATTTCCAGGCGTTTTACCTCCGGCACCACGTCGTGGTAGCTGGTGGTGCCCAGCACCTCGCCACTGGCCACATCGATGACGGCAAAGGCGAAGCGCGAAGGGCGCATCTCGATGCCCTTGAAAATGTACTGGTCCACCTGGTCCGGCTCGGGCACGGAGGTGACGCGCAAGTTCCACAGTTCGCCATCCATGGCCGCTGCGCGCAGGCCGGCCGCATGGTGCGGCGCCAGCGCTTCGAGGCGGATGCCGTGCAGTTCCAGGGGGACGAAGACCTTGTCGGGGCTGATGTCGTTCACCGGCGCTCCTTAACGGTTGGTGCGCGACATGAACATCAGGCGCTCGAACAGGTGCACGTCCTGCTCGTTTTTCAGCAGCGCGCCGTGCAGCGGCGGCACGACGGCCTTGTTGTCCTTGCTGCGCAAGGCTTCGGCCGGGATGTCCTCGGCCAGCAGGAGTTTCAGCCAGTCGAGGAATTCCGACGTCGACGGTTTTTTCTTCAGGCCCGGCACGTCGCGCACTTCATAGAAGGTTTGCAGCGCCTGCGCCAGCAATTCCTGTTTCAGGTGCGGGTAGTGGACGGCGACGATCTGCTCCATCGTGTCCTTGTCCGGGAATTTGATGTAATGGAAGAAGCAGCGGCGCAAAAAGGCGTCCGGCAACTCCTTCTCGTTGTTCGAGGTGATGATGACGAGCGGACGGTGGCGCGCCGTGACCATTTCGCGCGTTTCATACACATAGAATTCCATGCGGTCCAGTTCGCGCAGCAGGTCGTTCGGGAATTCGATGTCGGCCTTGTCGATTTCATCGATCAGTAGCACCACCGGTTCAGGCGCCGTGAAGGCCTGCCACAGCACGCCCTTGACGATGTAGTTCTGGATGTCGCGCACGCGCTCGTCGCCCAGCTGCGAATCGCGCAGGCGCGAGACGGCGTCGTATTCGTACAGGCCCTGCTGCGCCTTGGTGGTCGATTTGATATGCCATTGCATCAGCGGCATGTTCAGCGCGGCGGCCACTTCCTCGGCCAGCATGGTCTTGCCCGTGCCCGGCTCGCCCTTGATCAGCAGCGGGCGTTGCAGGGTCAGCGCCGCATTCACGGCCAGTTTCAGGTCGGCGGTGGCGACATAGCTGTCGGAACCTTCGAAGCGTTGGCCTTGCTGGGTGTGCTGTGCTTGCATGAGCGGTCTGCCAAAGTGGGGAAATGGTGAGTATAAACAGAACTGTGGCCCAGCGTCACGCGGGCAGCCTGTGCCTGCCTGCCTACAATGCGGGTTTTATAGGTGGACTTGCAAGAATATCTTGGCTAGAATCGGCAAGCAGCAGATTAATTGGCAACCTTAATTGTCAATACATAAAATCAATAAAAACCAGCTCTGGCGTTTCTCCGATTACCTTTGTTCACATTGCCACTATGAAAAAAATATTTGCACTTCTCGTGCTTGCCGGCATAGCAAATGCCGTCACAGCGGCTGACATTGTAGGAAACGCCAAGGCAGCCCCTGCCAAGGTGGAAATGTGTATCGGCTGCCACGGCATTCCCGGTTACAAGGCAACCTTCCCTGAAGTATTCCAGGTGCCGATGATCGGCGGCCAGCCGGCAAAATATATCGAGAATGCGCTGCAGGCCTACAAGAAGGGCGACCGCAAGCACCCCAGCATGAAGGGCATCGCCAGCAGTCTGTCGGACCAGGATATCGCCGATGTCGCCGCGTATTATGCGCAACAAGCCAAGACGAACTGAGGACCAGCCCGATGAAAAAATTACTCGCCGCCCTCGTTTGTGCCACCGTCTCGTTTTCCGCCAGCGCCGCCGGCAATATCAATACAGGTAAAGCTCTGGCCGAAAAATACAGCTGCGCCACCTGCCACGGCAAGGATTACGGCTCACCCATCGACCCGTCGTACCCGAAACTGGCGGGCCAGCACAAGGATTACCTGGAACACGCCCTGACCGCGTATAAACGGGGCGACAAGCCCAACGGCCGCAACAACGCCATCATGACGGGCCAGGTAAAACCGCTGAGCAACCAGGACATCAAGGACCTGGCCGCCTACTTGCACAGCTTGCCGAGCAGCCTGGTGACTCACCGCTGAGCAGTATCGCCGGCTCAGGCTTTCAGCCCCACCCGGCGCGCTAGCTTATGCAGGTTGCTGGCGTCGAGTCCCAATTGCCGCGCGGCGGCGGCCCAGTTATCCTGATGCAGGATCAGCGCTTGCCGGATCGCCTGGCGCTGGCTCGCTTCCACGATCTGATGCATCGATAGCAGCGGCGCCGGCGGCGTGCCGCACGCGGCTGGCGCCAGCGGCAGCGCGTCCGTGCCGGCCGGCGCTTCCAGCGCATCGAGGTCGAGCATATCCGTTTCCAGTGTCACGATATCCTTGCGGTCCGCGCCGCGGATCACGGCTTTCAGCGCGGCCCGGCTGATCACATGTTCCAATTCGCGCACGTTGCCCGGCCAGCGGTAATGGCACAAGGCGTTTTCCGCCGCGGCGGACAGGCGCAGGCTGCGCAAGCCCAGGCGCGCGCGGTTCAGTTCCAGGAAACCGCCGGCCAGCAGCAGCACGTCATTGCCCCGCTCGCGCAGCGGCGGAATCGGCACGGGATACACGGATAAACGGTGATACAGGTCGGCGCGGAACGAGCCGTCGCGCACATGTTCGCGCAGGCTGCGGTTGGTGGCGGCGATCACGCGCACGTTGACCCGGCGCGGCCGGTCCGCGCCCAGGCGCTGGATTTCGCCATTTTGCAAGGTGCGCAGCAGCTTGGCCTGTATCGACAATGGCAATTCCCCCACTTCATCGAGAAACAGGGTACCCCCTTCGGCCGCCTCGAAGCGCCCGGGCCGGTCGCTGACGGCGCCGGAAAACGCGCCGCGCACATGGCCGAACAATTCGCTTTCGGCCAGGGACTCGGGCAAGGCCGCGCAATTGACGTGGATCAAAGGCTTGCCCGCGCGGCGCGACAGCCGGTGCAGGCGGTGCGCGCACAGCTCCTTGCCCACGCCCGTTTCTCCCAGCAGCAGCACGGGCAGTTCGGAATCGGCCACCACCTGCAATTCGTGCAGCAAGTGCGTGATGGCGCTGCTCTGGCCGACGAAGTCATGTTCCTCGCGCGGCGCCTGCGCATCGGCCAGCATGGCGCCGCCCGACAGGCGCAGGGCGCGGATTTCCGTCTCCAGGCGGGTCACGCGCACAGCCGCCTCGATGGCGCAGGCCAGTTCGCCCAGGTCGCGCTGCGCCTGCGTATCGAAGGTGCCCACCTGCAGCGCGTCGAGCGTGATCACGCCCCAGCGTTCGCCTTCCAGGTCCAGCGCCATGCCCATGCAGTCGTGCACGGGCAGCGGTTCGCCGGCCCGCTCGGCGATCAGGCCATCGTAGGGATCGGGCAGGGAGCTGTCGTGATGGAAGCACAGCACGCCGCGCCGCTGCAGGATGGCGGCCAGGCGCGGATGGTCGGCGACGGCGAAGCGGCGTCCCAGCGCGTCGCTGGCCAGGCCGGCCATCGCCACGGGGCGCAGGTGTTCGCCATCGATTTTCAGCAAGGCCACGGCCTCGCAGCCGAAGTGCGCGCGCAGGCTGCCGACGAGGCGTTGCAGGCGCACGGCCACGGGCAGGTCGGCGACCAGGTCGGTGAGTAACAGCAGGTGGATGGCAGTGGTGGTCATAAGTACCATGCAGGGTACAACGGACCACGTCCAAAGAGGGTCATACCGACCCTGCATTTTTCAAATCGTTGATTTAAAACAAGTTTTTCCTGGCACACGGATTGCCTAGGTAAGGGTGCCGAACCGGCATACAAGACCAAGGAAAGCTTGATGAAAACGACTCCCTCCCTCCGCGCCATCGCCGCCGCCGTCTGCGTACTGGCCATGCCCCTGTCCGTGCAAGCCCAGGCGAGCCTGCCGGCCAGCGCCGCCGCCACCGCCGCCAAACCCGCTACCGCTGCGGTCAAGCGCTATGAACTGCAAACCAATATCGTCGATGGCAAGATGGTGTTCATCGATGCCAAGGGCCAGGTCAACCCCGTGCTGGCGGCCAAGGTGGGCGACACGGTGGAACTCGTGCTGAAAAGCGGCGAAGGCGCCGAGCACGATTTGCTGATCCCGGAACTGAACGTCGCATCCGCCAAGTTCAGCGCCAATAGCGGCAGCACCACCGTGCGCTTCAAGGTCACGCGCGCCGGCACGTTCACCTATTACTGCTCGATCCCCGGCCACCGCCAGATCGGCATGGAAGGCAAGCTGGAAGTGAGCGGCACGTCGCTGGCCGAGACGGCGGCACCGAAGGCCGCCAGCGAATCGAGCCAGGCCGCAGCGCTGGCCCTGTACACGCCCGCGCCATCGCCGATGCGCGGCCCCGATCCATCTGCCGTCAACGTGGCGGCCAATCCGGCCTCGGTGCCGACCGCCATCGGCGCGCGCGCGCCGCAAACCCTGAAATACCGGATGGAGACGGTGGAACTGCCGGGCAAGCTCGATGACGGCACCAGTTTTACGTACTGGACTTTCAATCGCCAGGTGCCGGGCCCCATGCTGCGCGCGAAGGTGGGCGACACGGTGGAGCTGACCCTGTTCAACGCCAAGGACAGCAAGATGATCCACTCGATCGACCTGCACGCCGTGACGGGCGGGCATGGTGGCGGACAGCATACGCAGGTGGCGCCGGGGCAGGAAAAAACCGTCACCTTCAAGGCGCTCAATCCCGGCCTGTTCGTGTACCACTGCGCCACGCCGCTGGTGCCGCAGCATATCGCGGCCGGCATGTACGGCATGATCCTGGTCGAACCGGAAGGCGGGCTGTCGAAAGTCGACCGCGAGTACTACGTGATGCAGGGCGAGATGTACACGGGCCGTCCGCACGGCGCGCCCGTGCACCAGGAGCCGAACCTGGAAAAAATGGCCAATGAGCTGCCCGACTACTACGTCTTCAATGGCGAAGTGGGCGCCCTGAGCAAGACGCACAAATTGCAGGCGAAAGTCGGCGAGACGGTGCGCATCTATTTCGGCGTCGGTGGCCCGAACAAGATTTCATCGTTCCACATCATCGGCGAGATCTTCGACAAGGTGTACAGCGAAGGCTCGATCAGCAGCCCGAAACACGACGTGCAAACGACGCTCGTGGCGCCGGGCGGCGCGACCATCGTCGAACTCAAGGTACAGCATCCGGGCAGCTATCTGCTGGTCGACCATGCGCTGTCGCGCGCCGGCAAGGGCGCCGTGGGCGTGCTGGAAGTGACTGGCGAACCCGTGCCCGGCGTCTACCACGCTGGTACCCATCAATAAACCCCATTCATCCTCAAGGAACCATTATGGACATGATCGAGCTATCCCTGGGCCAGCTGGCCCGCCGCATCCCCGGCGCCACGCGCCTGTTCGATGCCCACCGCCTGGATTTCTGCTGCGGCGGCAACAAGACATTGCGCGCGGCGGCCGAAGCGGCCGGCGTGGACACGGCGCCCATCGTCAAGGAACTGCAAGTGCTGGCAGGACGGGCTGACGCCAGCGGCGAGCGTGACTGGCAGGAGGCCTCGGCCACCGAACTGGTGGAGCACATCCTGGCGCGCTACCACGCCGTGCACCGCGAGCAGCTGCCCGAGCTGATACGCCTGGCGCGCAAGGTCGAGCAGGTGCATGGCGACCGCGCCGACTGTCCGCACGGGCTGGCCGAACACCTGTCGGCCATGACGCAGGAGCTGGAAAGCCATATGCGCAAGGAAGAAGACGTGCTGTTCCCCATGATCGTGCGCGGCCAGGGCCCCCGGGCCGGCGCACCGATCAACGTGATGCGCATGGAGCACGACGACCACGGCGTGGCCTTGCGCGCGATGGAGGCGATGACGAACGACATCACCGCACCTGGCGGCGCCTGCACCACCTGGCGCGCGCTGTACACGGGCTTGCGCACCTTCCGCGAAGACCTGATGGCGCATATTCACACTGAAAACAATATCCTGTTCGAGCGCTTTGCGCCGGCCGTGGTGCACTGACAAAGGAAAGACCCATGGGTCCCTACAAAAAACTCTGGTTCACCCTGATCGGTGTGCTGATCGTGACGTTTTCGCTGCTCGGCTACTACGGCACGGAAGTCTACCGGCAGGCGCCGCCCATCCCCGCGCAAGTGCTGGCGCAGGATGGCCGGCAGCTGTTCGACCGCGAGGGCATCCTCGATGGCCAGACGGCCTGGCAATCGGTCGGCGGCATGCAGCTCGGTTCCATCTGGGGCCACGGCGCCTACCAGGCGCCCGACTGGACGGCCGACTGGCTGCACCGCGAACTGACGGCCTGGCTGGAACTGGCCGCACAAGAGCAGCATGGCAAGGCGTACGCGGCGCTCGACGGCCCCGCGCAGGCGGCGCTGCGCGAAGCGCTCAAGCTGGAATACCGGGGCAACCGCACCGATGATGCGCAAGTGCTGCGCCTGTCGCCGCGCCGCGTGCAAGCGATTGCCAACACGGCGCACTACTACGACCAGCTGTTCTCCGACGCGCCGGCGCTGCACGCCAGCCGCGAGCATTTCGCCATGAAGGAAAACACCCTGCCTAGCGCCGAGCGGCGCGCGCAGATGACGCAGTTCTTCTTCTGGACGGCGTGGGCCGCCGCCACCGAGCGTCCTGGGCAGAAAGTGACCTATACGAACAACTGGCCGCATGAACCGCTGATCGGCAACCAGCCCAGCGGCGAAAACCTCGTCTGGTCCGTTGCCAGCGTGGTGGTGCTGCTGGCCGGCGTGGGCTTCCTCGTCTGGGGCTGGGCTTTCTTGCGCGACCACGACGAAGCGCTGCCGGCCGCCGGCCCGCGCGACCCGCTCACCACGTTCGCGCTGACGCCTTCGCAGCGGGGACTGGGAAAATATCTGTTCCTGGTGGTGGCGCTGTTTACCTTCCAGGTCTTCATCGGCGGCTTTACGGCGCACTACACGGTGGAAGGGCAGCGGTTCTACGGCGTCGACGTGTCGCGCTGGTTCCCGTATGCGCTCACGCGCACCTGGCATATCCAGGCCGCGCTGTTCTGGATCGCCACGGGCTTCCTGGCCGCCGGCCTGTTCCTCGCGCCCCTGATCAATGGCGGCAAGGACCCCAAGTGGCAGCGTCTGGGCGTCGACGTGCTGTTCTGGGCCCTCGTCGCGGTCGTCGTCGGTTCGTTCATCGGCAACTACCTGGCCATCGCGCAAGTGATGCCGCCCGAGTGGAATTTCTGGCTGGGGCACCAGGGTTATGAATATGTGGACCTGGGACGCTTGTGGCAGATCGGTAAATATATCGGCATCCTGCTGTGGCTCGTGCTGATGCTGCGCGGCGTCGTGCCGGCCCTGCGCAAGCCGGGCGGCGACAAGAACCTGCTGGCGCTCTTGACCGCATCCGTCGGCGCCATCGGCCTGTTTTACGGCGCCGGCCTGTTCTACGGCGAACGCACGCACCTGTCGGTGATGGAATACTGGCGCTGGTGGGTGGTGCACCTGTGGGTGGAAGGCTTCTTCGAAGTGTTCGCCACGACGGCGCTGGCCTTCATCTTCTCGACTCTGGGCCTGGTGTCGGTGCGCATGGCCACGACGGCCAGCCTGGCGTCGGCCTCGCTGTTCATGCTGGGCGGGATACCCGGCACCTTCCACCACCTGTACTTCGCCGGCACCACCACGCCCGTGATGGCCATCGGCGCGAGCTTCAGCGCGCTGGAAGTGGTGCCGCTGATCGTGCTGGGGCATGAAGCGTGGGAAAACTGGCGCTTGAAGGAGCGCGCGCCGTGGATGGAGCAGTTGCGCTGGCCCATGATGTGCTTTGTCGCCGTCGCCTTCTGGAACATGCTGGGCGCCGGCGTGCTGGGCTTCATGATCAACCCGCCCGTGGCCTTGTACTATATTCAGGGCCTGAACACGACCCCCGTGCATGCGCACGCGGCGCTGTTCGGCGTGTACGGCTTCCTGGCGCTGGGATTTACCTTGCTGGTGCTGCGCTATTTGCGGCCCGACTACCGCTTCAGCCCTGCCTTGATGAAGACGGCGTTCTGGGGCTTGAATGCGGGCCTGGTGCTGATGATCTTTACCAGCTTGCTGCCGATAGGCATCATCCAGTTCCACGCCAGCGTGACGGAAGGCCTGTGGTATGCGCGCAGCGAGGCATTCATGCAGCAGCCGCTGTTGCAGAACCTGCGCTGGATACGCACCTTCGGCGACGTGGTCTTCATCGTCGGCGCGGTGGCCATGGCGCTGCAGGTGGTGCTGGGGTTGTTGGGCAAGGCGCCGAAGGCGGCTTTACTGCAACCGCAGGCGGTGCGGCCCGGTTAACGCCTGCGGACGCAGTCGATGTAGGCTTCAGTATCCGGCGGCAAACCCGAGCGTTGTGAGGCCCAGATCATCTGGCCCAGGCATTCCATCACTTCGTGCTGGGCCGCATGGGCCGAATCGAGGCGCTGGGTCAGCTGCTGGACGGCCGGGCGGATACCGCGCGGCTGGTCCACCTGCACTTGCTCCGTGATCGACAGATGCATGGACAGGTGCAGGAAAGGATTGGCTTGTCCCCCTTCGACGGAGTAATCGCGCGCCAGCGCCGCTTCGACGTCGGAGAGCTCGCTTTCATACTCGGGATGTTCGAGGATCCAGTCGAGTGCGATGGCTTCCATCGGCGTGAGGATGTCATGGGCGCGGTGCTTGCGCAAAGTGTCGCAAAAGAAGCGGCGCACATCGTCGGAAGAAGGATTGAACATCGTTTTGGCACGGGGCTGAAAAGGGCAGGCGATATTGTACCGCGTAGCCGTGATAAGTTCTCAGGCCCGGTCGATCCTGCCCGCATAACAACCACGCTTGGCATTGTGCACGTGGATATAGCTGACAGCCGGTTTCTCAAACAGCCGCGCGATCACGGTTTCGATGGCCGTGCCTTCCACCACATCGGCGTCGACCATCATCCCATCTTCCGTATAGCCGCGCAGCGACAGCAGCCGAATGCGCATCGATTCCGGCACCTGGTCGACGGCGTCATAGGTTTGCGTGGCTCCCTCACGGATAAAGATGGCGTGCGAGGCCCGGTAGGGCGTGTCCGCATCCTGGCAAACATGGTTCAGCAGCAGCACCGTGTCGCCGATCGCCGCGTCGCGCAGTTCGATGCGGTCCGGATAACCGGGCTGGCTGTCGACCACGTGGCGGATCATGCCCAGCGCGGCCAGTTCGGCGTCGGGCAGGCCGAAACAGGCCAGGAAAGGGGTGGGCGACAGGCCGCGGATACGAAAAGACATGGTCAAGCTCCGGTGTGGTCAAAGCGTTATCACACCACGATGGATACGGTCCCGCCATCCGTATCTTGCTCCGTATTGCGCCGTGCATTGCTGCATCAACTGGATTTTAACGCCTGGTTACCGTTAAATTAATACTCCACAGTAAGTGTTATCCACGATCCTGAGGGCCCGGCAAGGGCAAATAACGGTGATAAAATCGCTGTTCTTGATATTTGCTATGGACATTCGCCGTGTTGTGAGCTTGGCCCCGCGCGAGGGCCATAACAGCAGCGGCGCCGTGTTTTCCTTGTCCGCACCATCGCCACCCGATCGCTGCCGCAACTTGCGGCGCGGCGGCAGCATGCTTGCTTCATCACCATCGTTATCCTTTGATCCGGCCGTTTTTTTGCTGGAGGGATAGCCATTTTCCGATGATCTTGCACTTGCCGCCCGGTGGACTGGAAGAGCCACCCCTCAGTATTCATAACGGAGTTACCCATGCGTAAATCGCTATTACTTTTGATGTCGTGCCTGATCCTGGCGGCATGTAACAAGACCCCGCCGGCCTCGTCCGAAAAACCGGTCGACGTGCTGTTGATCGGCGCCGGTACCATGAGCGCCACCCTGGGCAGCATGCTCAAGGAACTCGATCCGTCGCTGACGATGGAAATGGTCGAACGCCTCGATTCCGTGGCCGCCGAAAGTTCGGACGCGATGAACAACGCCGGCACGGGCCACTCGGCATTCGCCGAGCTGAACTACACGCCGGAAGCGGCCGATGGCAGCATCGAGACCAAGAAAGCCGTTGCCATCAACGAGCAATTCGAAATTTCCAAGCAATTCTGGGCTTATCAGGTCGCCAACAAGCATCTGGGTGCGCCGCAGACCTTCATCAACAACGTGCCGCACATGGCCTTTGTATGGGGCGACGACAATATTGCCTTTTTGAAGAAGCGCTATGCTGCGCTGCAAAAGGAAAACCTGTTCAAGGGCATGCTGTTCTCGGAAGACCAGGCGCAGATCGAGCAGTGGGCGCCGCTCGTCATGCAAGGCCGCGACAAGGGCCAGAAAGTGGCCGCGACGCGCATGGAAATCGGTACCGACGTCAATTTCGGCAACCTCACGCGCGGTCTCGTGAAATACCTGACGGACAGCCACGGCATGGTCTTGCACCTGCGCCATCAGGTGGAAGACATCCAGCGCGGCGCCGATGGCGTGTGGAACGTGACGGTGAAAGACCTGGCCGCAGGCAAGGAAAAGACCATGCGCGCCAAGTTCGTCTTCATCGGCGCCGGCGGCGGTTCGCTGCCGCTGCTGGAAAAATCGGGCATTCCTGAAGCCAAGGGCTACGGCGGCGTGCCGGTCGGCGGCCAATGGCTGGTGACCACGAATCCGGAACTGGTGGCGGCGCATGCGGCCAAGGTCTACGGCAAGGCGTCCGTCGGTTCGCCGCCGATGTCCGTGCCGCATCTGGACACGCGCATCATCGACGGCAAGAAAGCCCTGCTGTTTGGCCCGTTTGCCACTTTCTCGACCAAGTTCCTGAAAAACGGTTCGTGGATCGACTTGCCTGCCTCGATCGGCACGGGCAATGTGAAACCGATGCTGCAAGCCGGTTACGACAATATTCCGCTGACGAAATACCTGGTGGAACAGGTCATGAACTCGCCGGAAGACCGTTTGAACACCCTGCGCGAGTACTTGCCGAATGCCAAGATGGAAGACTGGACCCTGCAAAACGCCGGCCAGCGCGTGCAGATTGTCAAGGATGACCCGGTCAAAGGCGGCTTGCTGCAGTTCGGCACGGAAGTCGTCGGCGCCGCCGATGGCAGCATCGTTGCCCTGCTGGGCGCATCGCCAGGCGCTTCGACCGCGCCGCCGATCATGATCAAGGTGCTGCAAACGGCATTCAAGAGCCGTCTGGCCACGCCAGAGTGGCAAGCCAAGATGGTGGAAATGGTGCCGTCGTATGGCCAAAAGCTGAACAACGACCCGGCCCTGGCCAACAAGATCCGCCACTACAGCAGCAATATCCTGGGCTTGAAAGCGATCACCCTGGATGTGGCACCAGCGCCAGCACCGGCGCCTGCGGCAAACTAAGTCAGCCTGACCGGCAGGGAAGTTTCCTGCCGGCATGAAAAAGGGGCAGCCTGTTCAGGCTGCCCCTTTTGCGTGGGAGAGTGCGTTCATGGTGCGGCGGACTACTCCTTGCCTGGCAGAATCAGCTCCGGCGTACACCCTTCGGCGGCGATGCCGTCGCATGGCTTGGCCAGTGCCGTACCATCCTGCGCCCGTGGCGCATGGGGCTGGCGCAGGTAGCGCGACGTGTGGCGGTGCGCTTGCTGTGCGTTGCCATGCACGGGCCAGGTCAGGAAGCGGGACAGCTCCTGCAAGGCGCGCTGGTAAACATCGCGCTTAAATTCAATGACGACATCGAGCGGGACCCAATATTCATGCCAGCGCCAGGCGTCGAACTCGGGATGGTCGGTCAGGCGCAGATTGACGTCGTTATCGCGCGCGCACATTCTCAGCAGAAACCAAATCTGCTTCTGGCCACGGTAATGGCCGCGAATCTCGCGCTTGATGAAGTGGTCTGGCACTTCATAGCGCAGCCAGTCGCGGGTGCGGCCGACAATTTTGACGTGTTCCTGTCTGAGTCCGATTTCCTCTTCAAGTTCGCGAAACATGGCTTGTTCCGGTGTTTCGCCATATTTGATACCGCCTTGCGGAAACTGCCATGAGTGCTCGCGCACCCGCTTGCCCCACCACACCTCGTTCTGGGCGTTTAGCAGGATGATGCCGACGTTGGGCCGAAACCCTTCACGGTCGAGCATAATGCACCTCAAACTTTCTGCGACAGTGCGTCTTTTTTTACATAATTACCCACAACTTCGCAAGCCGGTGACCTTTTCGGGGTGCGAAAAGCGCCGGAATCGCACCAATTGAGCGCATTTGTGTAAAGTATGGACGCATCAGCCAGCTAATCCTTTAAAATTAGGTTGATTATAACCCTCTCTTTTTAAAAAGAATTCACCGTTATGCGCGCCTCCCGTTTTTTTATTTCCACACTTAAAGATGCACCTTCTGACGCGGAAATCGTCAGCCACCAATTGATGATGCGTGCAGGCATGATCAAACGCCTCGGTTCCGGCATCTATACCTACATGCCGATGGGCTTGCGCGTGATTCGCAAGGTGGAAGCCATCATCCGTGACGAGATGAACAAAGCCGCCGGTATCGAACTGCTGATGCCGCTCGTGCAGCCAGCCGAACTGTGGCAAGAGACGGGCCGCTGGACCAAGATGGGCGACGAACTGATGCGCGTGAAAGACCGCCACGGCCGCGAATACGCGATCCAGCCGACATCGGAAGAAGTCATCACCGACGTTGTGCGCACGGAAATCAAGTCCTACCGCCAGCTGCCGTTGAATTTTTATCACATCCAGACCAAGTTCCGCGACGAGCGCCGCCCACGCTTCGGCCTGATGCGCGGCCGCGAATTCACGATGAAGGACGCCTACTCGTTCGACCGCGACCTGGCCGGCATGCAAGCGTCGTACAAGGTCATGTTTGACGCCTACACGCGCATCTTCACGCGTTTCGGCCTGAAATTCCGCGCCGTGGCAGCCGATAACGGCGCCATCGGCGGTTCCGGTTCGCATGAATTTCACGTCATCGCCCACACGGGGGAAGATGCGCTCGTGTACTGCCCGACCTCCGATTACGCCGCCAACATGGAAGCGGCCGAAGCGCTGCCGCCAGCCGGCGAGCGCCCGGCCGCCGCCCAGGCACTGACGAAAACGGCCACGCCGGACACCGTCAAGTGCGAAACCGTGGCCGCCTTGCTGGGCCTGGAACTGTCGCGCACCGTGAAAACCATCGCCCTGACGGTGGAAACGACGGGCAAGGACGAGAAAGTCACGAAACAGCACTTCATGCTGCTGCTGCGCGGCGACCATGAATTGAACGACATCAAGGTGGGCAAGGTTGCCGGCCTGGCCGGTCACCGTTTCTCCACGGAAGCGGAAATCCTGGAAGTCTACGGCACGATTCCTGGCTACCTGGGCCCGATCGGCACGCAAGCACCCGTCACCGTGGTGGCGGACCGCACGGTCGCCCACATGAGCGATTTCGTTTGCGGCGCGAATGAGGCCGGTTTCCACTACACGGGCGCCAACTGGGGCCGCGACGTGGCCGAGCCTGCCATCGTGGCTGATTTGCGCAATGTCGTCGCCGGCGACGCTTCGCCGGACGGCCAGGGCGCACTCGCCATCGAGCGCGGCATCGAAGTGGGCCACGTGTTCCAGCTGGGTACGGCGTACTCGGAAAGCATGAAAGCCACCTTCCTCGACGAAAACGGCAAGCCTGCGCCGCTGCAGATGGGCTGCTACGGCATCGGCGTGACGCGCATCCTGGGCGCCGCCATCGAGCAGAACTTCGACGACAAGGGCATCATCTGGCCCGCGTCGATCGCGCCATTCGAGGTCGTGCTGTGCCCGATGGGCATGGACCGCAGCGAACTGGTCAAGGAAGAGACGGAGAAGCTGTACGCGGCCCTGCAAGGCGCTGGCGTGGACGTCATCGTCGACGACCGCGGCTTGCGCCCTGGCGCCATGTTCGCCGACTGGGAACTGATTGGCGTGCCGCACCGCATCGTCATCGGCGAGCGCGGCCTGAAAGAAGGCAAGCTGGAATACCAGGGCCGCCGCGATACGGAAGCTTCCGGCGTGGCACCGGACGAGATCGTCGCCTTCATCCAGGGCAAAATGGCGCAGTGAAGCGTTTATCTGTAAGCAAGACGGCTGGCGCGCTCGCGCTGGCCGCCGGCCTGGCCTGCGTCTCTCCGGCGCAGGCCGGCAACCAGAAGGAGGAGGCGCTGGCCGACTCCGTCCGTCTGGCCCTGTCGCACGCGATCCGCGACGAACGCCCGCCGCAACCCAAATTTGCCACGCCCGCCGACTTGCAGCGCTACCAGCAATGGCTGGCGCAGATGTCGTCGCGCCTGCAGCGCAAGCTGCCGGACGCCCAGCTGCGCACGGAATTCCTGGAAACCGTCTGGTATGAAGCGCGCCGCGCGGGCCTGGAACCGGCCCTCGTGCTGGGCCTGATCCAGGTGGAGTCCGCCTACCGCAAGTACGCCGTCTCGCTGGCCGGCGCGCGTGGCTACATGCAGGTGATGCCATTTTGGACGGGCGTCATCGGCGACCATGACCGCAGCAAGCTGTTTCACATGCAGACGAATCTGCGCTACGGCTGCGCGATCTTGCGCATGTACCTGGATATGGAAAAAGGCGATTTGTACCTGGCGCTGGGGCGGTATAACGGCAGCCGGGGGCGGGCCGAGTATCCGAATGCGGTCAGGGCGGCTTGGCGGCAGTGGGAATTCAAATGAAGGCTGGGGTCAGACCCAACGGGTCTGACCCCAAAAAAATGCCCCGCTCGCAGTAAAGCGGCGGGGCACTCACACGGCGCGAAACGCCCTGTGCGTATCTGATTATTTCAAATGATCGGAGATCAGTTTCGTCATTTCAAACATGGAGACTTGGGCTTTGCCGCCGAAAACTGCTTTCAGCTTGTCGTCCGCATTGATCATGCGGCGGTTGGCCGGATCTTGCAGATCGAGTTTTTTGATGTAATCCCATACCTTTTTGGTCACTTCCGTGCGCGGCAGTGGTGCTGCGCCAACAACGGCGGCCAGCTCTTTCGATGGCGTCATTGCTTTCATGAATGCTGCGTTTGGCTTGCGTGGTGTTGCCGGTGCTGCCGCTTTCTTCGCCGCTGCTGGTTTAGCTGCTGCTTTGGCTGCGGGTGCTGCTTTCTTGGCGGCTGCAGGCTTGGCTGCTGCTGCTTTGGCTGGCGCTGCTACTGGGGTTTTTTTGGCTGTTGCCATCTTCGAGCCTCCTTAACAAACACATGGGAAATTGCGCAATTAATCGCACGGCTAATATTGGTGTGGATTTACCTTGTATGCAAGTGTTTTTCACGTTTTCACGAGGAAAAAGCAGGGAAATGGCAATGCTGTCGCCCGGGCGCACCGCTTGGGAGCGCAGAACGGCGTTTTTGCCTGTAAATGGCATGGTTGCTGGCTATGCGGGGAGGGGCGTTGCTGGGGGAGGGAAGAGTGATGCCGGACACATGAAAATGCAATCCGGCATTATTTGATAACGGTGTTTCTTGATTTGAGATACGCCTCACGCGGCGTAAAAAAGGCCTTCAAAATCACAGCGAGCGGATGGTATTTGTGGCCGAGAAGCGCAACCGTACTTTAGTACGGTGAGCATCGCCGGCCGCAAAGACCACCGCGCAGCGGATTTTGAAGCCTTACCTCATGCCAGGCATCATGCCCTTCATCGAGCGCATCATCTTCATCATGCCGCCGCCCGACAATTTCTTCATCATCGTCTGCATTTGCTCGAATTGCGTCAGCATGCGGTTCACTTCCTGCACCTGCACGCCGGCGCCGGCGGCGATGCGGCGCTTGCGCGTGGCCTTGATCAGTTCAGGCTTGGCGCGTTCCTGCGGCGTCATCGAGTCGATGATGCCGCACATGCGGCGCACCTGCTTGTCGGCTTGATCCATGTTCTTGCCGCCTGCCGCCTGCTGGAACTGGGCCGGCAGCTTGTCCATCAGGTTGGCCATGCCGCCCATTTTCTTCATTTGGCCCAGTTGCGCCTTGAAGTCGTTCATGTCGAACTTGCCGCCGACCTTGATCTTCTGCGCCAGGTCGGCCGCCGCCTTGCTGTCGACGCCCTTGCGCGCTTCTTCCACCAGCGCGAGGATGTCGCCCATGCCCAGGATGCGGTTGGCCATGCGGGTCGGGTCGAACGCTTCCAGGCCGTCGAGTTTTTCCGAGACGCCGGCAAACTTGATCGGTTTGCCCGTGATGTGGCGCACGGACAGGGCCGCACCGCCGCGCGCATCGCCATCGAGCTTGGTCAGCACGATACCGGTCAGCGGCAGCGCATCATTGAAGGCTTTGGCCGTGTTGATGGCGTCCTGGCCCAGCATGGCGTCGACGACAAACAGGGTTTCGATCGGTTTCACGGCGCCGTGGACGGCGGCGATTTCGCGCATCATCTCTTCGTCGATACCGAGACGGCCCGCCGTATCGATGATCAGCACGTCGTGGTAATGCTTTTTCGCCCAGTCCAGCGCGGCCAGCGCGATGTCGACCGGCTTGTCCGTGCTGGTGGACGGGAAGAAGTCGGCGCCCACCTGGGCGGTGACCGATTGCAGCTGGGCGATTGCGGCGGGACGGTACACGTCGGCCGAGACGGTCAGCACTTTCTTCTTCTTTTCTTCCTTCAGATACTTCGCCAGCTTGCCGACGGTGGTGGTTTTACCCACACCCTGCAAACCGGCCATCAGGATGATGGCGGGCGGCTGCTGCGCAAAGCTGATCTGCGACGCTTCCGGTCCCAGGTCGGCGCCCATCAGGGCGGCCAGTTCGCGCTGCACCACGCCTACCAGGGCCTGGCCTGGCGTGAGCGAGGAAATGACATCCTCGCCCATGGCTTTTTCTTTGACTTTGGCGATGAATTCGCGCACGGCGGGCAGGGCGACGTCGGCTTCGAGCAGCGCCAGGCGCACTTCGCGCAGCATGTCGGCGGTGTTCGCTTCGGTCAGGCGCGCCTCGCCGCGCATGGTCTTGACGACTTTGGCAAGCCGTTGGGTGAGATTATCTAGCATGATGAACCTGCAATGAAAAGCTTGGGAGTGGGCGGCGCAAGCCGGACGATGGGCGCCATTTTACCCCATCGCGGGTGGCTGGCGGTCCCGCGCTGCGCCGCCTGGCGGTTGGCCTGCTTTTGAATTAGTTGGTATTTCTGGCAATGCCGCGATTGCATGAATGGCAGGAACGCGGTTAGAATGAGAATAATTCTTATTTACATTCTCGGGCGCCGCACGCCCGGGCGGAAAGGGATGCCATGTCGGCCGCCGATTTTGCACAGCAACAAGACCTGCACGCGCTCTACAGCAGCCATCACGGCTGGCTGCAGGGCTGGCTGCGGCATAAGCTGGGCAATGCAGGCGACGCGGCGGACCTGGCGCAAGATACTTTCATCAGCGTGCTGACGGCCGATGCCGCGCCGCAGATCCGCGAAGCGCGGCCTTTCCTGGCCACCATCGCGCGCCGCCTGGTGGCGCACCGCCACCGCCGGCAAGTGCTGGAAGATGCGTATCTGGAGGCGCTGGCCTGTCTGCCGCCCGAGCTGGCGCCCGCGCCCGAAGAACGGCTGCTGGCGCTGGAAGCCTTGCAGGAAATCGATGCGGCCCTCGACGGCTTGCCGGCGCCCGTGCGCACGGCGTTCCTGCTGGCGCAACTGGAGGGCCTCAGCTATGCCGAGATCGCCGCGCGCCTGAACGTGTCGGCCAGCTCGGTCAAGCAATACCTGACGCGCGCCAACCGCCAGGTGTTTTTCTCGCTGCCGGCATGAGCACGGTGGGGAATGCTGCGGCCCCGGCGGCCATCCGCGAGGATGTGCAGAAGCAGGCGGCCGAGTGGCTGACCATGCTGATGTCGGGCGAGATGGACGCGGCGCAGCACGCCGCATGGCAGCGCTGGCGCGAGGCCGACCCTGAACATGAACGGGCCTGGCGGCATATCGAAGCCGTATCGCAGCGCTTCAACGGCTTGCACCGCGGTGCGGCCGCGCAGGCGCTGGCCGGCACGCAGCAGCAAGCCGTCAACGGCAAGCGGCGCCAGTTGCTGGCGTGGCTGGGCGTGGCGGCCGGCGGCGGCATGCTGGCCGCGCAGACGGATGCCTGGGATGGCGTGCGCGCCCTGCGCGCCGACTACCGCACGGCCACGGGCGAGCGGCGCGAGGTGGTGCTGGACGATGGCAGTGTGCTCAGTCTGAATACGGGATCGGCCGTGAACGTGCGTTTCGACGCCAGCCGGCGCCTGATCGAGCTGCTGGCTGGCGAGATCCTCGTCACCAGCGGCCATGGCGCCGGCAGCGGCGCGCCTTTGGTGGTGGCCACGCGCGAAGGCATGGTGCGCGCGCTGGGCACGCGCTTTGCCGTGCGCCAGCAGGATGACTACAGCACCGTGGACGTGTTGGAAAGCGCCGTTGAAATCCTGCCCCGCGATGGCAGCGGCGCGCCCTTGCTGCTGGCGGCCGGCCACGGCGTGGCGTTTTCCCGCCAGGCGCCAGACGCGCCGCACGCCATCGATGCGTATGCGCACGCCTGGTCGCGTGGGCAACTGATCGTCGACGACGTGACCCTCGGCGATTTCCTGGCCGACCTGGCCCGCTACCGCCCCGGCGTGATCGATTGCGCACCGGCAGTGGCCCAGCTGCGCCTGTCGGGCGTGTTCCCGCTGGCCGACACCCAGCGCATCCTGAACATGCTGCCCAATTCCTTACCAGTGCAGGTGCGCAGCCGCACGCGGTATTGGGTCAGCGTCGAACCGGCGCCGTAGCACCCCACAAAAAATACTTGCAGCCGGACTGCCCGTTTTTCGTTTTCGCGGCACCTACAGAGTAGGGCGCCTGTTTTTCACCGTCTGATGACGCCACTACTATCAGGAACTTGCATGTTTCACGCTTTGAATTTTGTCAGTTTGCCATCTCATCACTGCGCATTGCGTCCGCTGGCGCAAGCGGCTGCCGCCCTGTGCCTGGCCGCCAGCCTGCCGGCGCTGGCGCAGCAGGCCACGCCTGCCATCCCTGCTGCCGAACAGACCATGCTCGGCGTGTCCGTCACGGCAGGGCGCGATGCGACAACAGAAGGCAGCGGCTCCTACACGACGGGCGTGAGCAATACGGCAACCAAGCTGAACCTGTCGCTGCGCGAGACGCCGCAGTCGGTCAGCGTGCTGACGCGCCAGCAGATCGACGACCTGGGCATCACGACACTGGACGACGCGGTGCAGTCGATCACGGGGCTGGTCATGCAAAAGGGCAACTTTACGGGTGATTCGGGCAGTTTCAGCGCACGCGGCTTTCCAGTCGAGAACATCCTGTTCGATGGCTTGCCTACCAGCCTGGGCGCGAACGGCACCTTCAATGGCGACAATGACGACCTGGCCATCTATGACCGCATCGAAGTGGTGCGCGGCGCCACGGGCTTGATGACGGGCAGCGGCACGCCCAGCGCGGCCATCAATATGGTGCGCAAGCGCCCGACGGCCACGCCGCAAGCGTCATTCTCGGCCAGCGTGGGCAGCTGGAGCAACTACCGCCTGGAAGCCGATGCGGCCAACGCGCTCAATGAAGCGAAGACCCTGCGCGGGCGCATCGTCGCGACGGTGCAGGACAAGAAGGATTTTGTCGACGTGCTGCATGGCCGCAATCACCAGCTGTACGGCATCATCGAGGCGGATCTGCGCCCGGACACCACCTTGACCGTGGGCGCCCACTACCGCAAGACGGATAACGACGGCGTCGCGACGGGCGTGGTGACGGCCGCCGACGGCAGCTTTTTGAACTTGCCCCGCTCGACTTACCTGGGCACCGACTTCGATGGCTGGCGCCAGACGGATAAAACCATCTTCGCCGAACTGGAACACCGCTTCGGCAATGGCTGGAAGGCCAAGCTGGCCGCCACGCGCAAGACGCCCGAGATCGACACGACGTTTTCCGGCATCAACCGCCGCGGCGACACCCTGCGCTTCAATTCGCAAAGCTACCGCGCCGAACTGGCCAATACCAGCTATGACGCGTATGCCAGCGGCAGCTACAGCCTGTTCGGCCGCGAGCACGAGCTGACGGTCGGCGCCAGCCACCGCCGTTCGTCGAAAAACAGCTATGGCGGCTGGGCGGCGTACACCCGGCAAGCGAGCGCGCCGGTGATCGACCCCTACCACTGGGATGTGGGCAGCGTGGCGCGCCCCGTCATCAATTACGCGCAGTGGGGCACGGCCAGCATCACCGAGCAAAGCGGCGTGTATGCGGGCACGCGCATGCGCCTGGCCGAGCCGCTGTCGCTGGTGTTGGGCGGGCGCGTGAGCTGGTACAAGGACGATGCCGGCTACTCGGTGGCGCGCGAATTCACGCCGTACGCCGGCGTCGTGTATGACCTCGACAAGCAGCATTCCGTGTACGCCAGCTGGACCGAAATCTTCCAGCCGCAAGCGGCCACCGACGCCAATGCGCAGCCATTGAAGCCGATCAGCGGCACCAACTATGAAGCGGGCGTAAAAGGCGAATACTTCGGCGGCGCTCTCAATGCCAGCGCGGCCGTGTTCCAGATCCGCCAGCAAAACCGCGGCGTGGACGACCTGGCCGGCCCGGATCCCTGCCCCGGCAGCACCTGGGGCTATTGCCAGCGCGCGTCGGGCGAAGTGCGCAGCGAAGGCGTGGAGCTGGACGTGGCGGGCGCGCTGACGCCCGACTGGCAGCTGTCGGCCGGCTTTACGTATGTGAAGGCGCAATTTACGCGCGACAGCGATCCGGCCAATATCGGCAAGGACTTCAACAGCCGCTATCCGCGCCAGCAGCTCAAGCTGGCCACCAGCTACCGCCTGTCCGGCGCGGCGCAGGGCTGGCGCATCGGCGCTTCGGTGTACGGGCAGGGCGCGACCGAGTCGAAGGAAGGCGCCTACCATCTGCGCCAGGGCCGCTACGCGATCGTGGGTCTGAACGCCGCGTGGCAGATCGACAGCCGCGCCGAGCTGCGCCTGAACGTGAACAATGCGCTCGACAAGCGCTACTACCAGAGCATCTACTCCGATGTGGTGGGCAACCTGGTGGGCACGCCGCGCAACCTGATGCTGACCTTGAACTACACACTGTAAATAACCGCTTTTGAATGATCTATCTTGATGAAGGATGCATGGCTTATGAATGTGCAGTTGAATCTGGCCCACGCCAGCAATGGCGTGAGCCAGCGTGTGCCGCAGGGAGCGCCGCGATGATGAAATCGGCCCACATGATGTTGTTCTCGCGCGTGCTGGCCGCCGTCTTTGGCGGCTATGCGCTCACGTCCGGCGTGGCCGTGCTGCTGGCCGCCGTGCTGCCGCTGTCGCGCGCCGAAGCCGTGCTGACGGCCACCCTGAGCGCCTTCGTCGTCTACACCTGCGCCGTGATCTGGGTCTTTGCCGTGCAGGACCTGCGCCGCGCCTGGCTGGGCATGCTGCTGCCGGCGATTCTATGCGGCGGCCTTGGCCTGCTGCTGTCGCGAGGTGCAGCATGAACGCCGTCAAGGTAGATAAAGTGGTGAAAACGCCGCAGCAGGGCGGCTTGCGCCAGGCCATGGCCTGGCTGCATACGTGGAGCGGCCTGTGGATTTCCTGGCTGCTGTTCGCCATTTTCCTGACCGGCACCCTGGCCGTCTTCGACGACCCGATCGGCCACTGGATGACGCCCGAACACGCGCTCGAAGAGGCGGCGCATGCGAACGATCCGCCGCTGCCGAAGGTCACGGACCGTGGGCACCGCCTGGAACTGGCGCTCGACTTCATGGCCAAGGAACATCCGAAGGCGGACATGTGGGAAATCTGGCCCGTGCAGCGTCCCGGCCACGGCTTGTCCGCCTATTGGTTCCAGCCCGCCGGCGGCTACGGCTCGGCGGACCTCGATCCGCTGACGGGCGCCGTCATCGAACATGCGCGCGAGGAAAATGCGCGCGAGACCATCGGCGGCCACCATTTCGTCGATTTTCACTACGAGCTGCACGCGGGACGCATCGGCGTATGGATCGTCGCCATCACCACCATGATCATGCTGGTGGCGCTGGTGAGCGGCGTCATCACGCACAAGCGCATCTTCAAGGATTTCTTCACCTTCCGCCCGGCCAAGGGCCAGCGCTCGTGGCTCGACGCGCACAACGCGGTGGCCGTGCTGACCTTGCCGTTCCAGTTCATGATCGCCTACACGGGCCTGGCCTTCTTCAGCGATGACTATGTGCCGGCCCCCGTGGTGGCGCAATACGGCATGGACAATGCCAAGAAAGCCTTTTTGGCCGACTGGAACGATGTGGGTAAACCCGTGAAAACGGGCCAGCCGCTGGCCATTCCCGCGCTGGAATCGTTCGCGCTGCGCGCCGAACAGGCCATCGGCCAGGAAATCCGCGCCGTGGTGCTGGACAACCCGAACGACGCGTCCATGCGCGTGTGCATGTACGGCTGGAATGAAGAGACGGACACGATGGAACGCCTCAGCGCCAACACGGGCCGGGCCTGCTATGCGCTGGCCACGGGCGAACAGGTCGCCTTGCGCCTGCCCGGCGAGTCGGATACGGGTGGCGCGGGCCTGACGCGCTCCGTCATGTCGAACCTGCACATGGTGGGCTTCGGCGGCACGCCGATGCGCTGGCTGTACTTTTTCTGCGGCCTGGCCGGTACGGCCATGATGGGCACGGGGGCGATCCTGTTCATGGTCAAGCGTCGCCAGAAGTCGGGCGGCGAGTTCGGCGCCTACACACAGCGCGTGTACCGCGTCATCGCCTGCCTGAACGTGGCGGCGATCGCCGGCCTGTCCATCGCCTGCGTGGGCTTCCTGTGGGCCAACCGTTTGATCCCCGTCGGCATCGAGCACCGCGCCGGCTGGGAATTGCGGGCCTTCTTCGGCGTGTGGTTTGTGATGCTGGTGCACGCCTGCCTGCGCGCGGAAAAGCGCGCGTGGATCGAGCAACTGGGCTTGCTGGCCGCCCTGTGCCTGCTGCTGCCCGTCTTGAATGTATTGAGCACGGGCGACAATCTGGCGGCGCAAATCGCGCGCGGCGACTGGGAAAGCGCCGGCGTGGAGCTGGGCAGCATGGCCTTCGGTCTGCTGGCCGCCTGGGGCGCGTGGAAAGTCCACAAGCGCAAGGAAAAACCACTGAAAAAGGCCGCGGCCAGGGAAAACGCTGCGCCCACGGCCAGCCTGCACGTCACTACGGAAGGACAGTCATGATCAATACCATCCTGTGCGCGCTGGGCCTGTCGTATGCGGGCATGGCCAGCCTCTCGCTGGCGATGGACCGCCACCATGGCCAGGTCTGGGGCAGGGACGCGGCGCCAAACGTGCGGCGCGCGCTGCAACTGGCCGGCGCGGTGTTGCTGGCGCTGGCCATCTGGCCCTGCGTGGCCGGCTGGAGCGCCACCGTCGGCGTGGTCGCCTGGCTGGGGTTCATCGGGGCGGGCGCGCTGCTGGTGGCCCTGCTGCTGCCGTATGCGCCCCGCTTGCTGTTTCGTAGTTCCCTGCTGGCAGCCGTCGCCGCGCTGGCAGGTCTTGTGACGTTCCTGCGGTGATGTTTACCGCCATTTTCAAGGATAGACTGATGCACTTTTCACGCCTGGCGACACCGATTGATGTGTTGAATGTATTGAAAGTGGCTGCCTGATGGCGGCCCGCCTGCCTACCCGCCGCGCCCGCATCCTGGGCGGCGTGGTCTTGCTGGCGCTGTTCGGCGCCGGCGCACTGTGGGCCACGCGCGGCCCGAAAACCGTGTTCGACACGGCGCCCGTCAAGCGCGGCAACATTGAGGCCAGCGTCACGGCCATCGGCACCCTGCAGCCGCAAACCTATGTCGACGTGGGCGCGCAGGTGTCGGGCCAGATCACGCGTTTGCACGTACAGCCGGGCAGCGCCGTGGAAAAAGGCCAGTTGCTGGCCGAGATCGACCCCAGCGTGCAGCAAGCCACGGTCGACGCGGGCCGCGCCGCGCTGGCGGGCTTGCGCGCGCAGCTGGCCGACCAGCAGGCGCAGCACCGCCTGGCGGGCCAGCAGCATGGCCGCCAGAAGCAGATGGCCAAGTTCGACTCCACGCCCTTGGCCGACCTGGAAACGGCCGAAGCCACGCTGGCCTCGGCCGGTGCCAAGATCGATCACCTGAAGGCGCAGATAGCCCAGACCCAGGCCAGCCTGAAGGCGGACGAGGCGCGCCTCGGTTACACGCGCATCTACGCGCCCATGGCCGGCAAGGTAGTGGGCCTGGATGCAAAAGAGGGGCAAACCCTGAACGCCACGTACCAGACGCCGAACATCCTGCGCATCGCCGACCTGTCGGCCATGACGGTATGGACGGAAGTATCGGAAGCGGACGTGCGCCGCGTGCGCCCGGACATGCCCGTGTACTTCACCACCCTGGGCGGCGACCAGCGGCGCTGGAGCGGCAAGGTGCGCCAGGTGCTGCCGGCCCCGCCGGTGCCCGGTGGTTCCGCCGCCGGCACGGCCCTGGCGCCGTCGACCAGCAAGGTGATCTTGTATACAGTGCTGTTCGACGTCGATAACGCCGACGGCGAACTGATGCCGCAGATGACGGCGCAGGTGGTATTCGTCACGGCGGCGGCGAACAATGTGCTGGCCGTGCCCTTGCCGGCCCTGAAACCCTCGACGGAAGAAGGCGCCAAGCCGGGGCAGTTCACGGCCCGCGTGATGGATGCGGACGGCAAGGTCGATACGCGCGCCGTCACCGTGGGCGTGCGCAACCGCCTCAGCGCGGAAGTGCTGCAAGGCTTGCGCGAAGGCGAGCTGCTGGTCACGGGCGAACAGCCGGCCGGCAGCGGCAGCAGCAGGTTCCAGCTGTGAGCGCGATGAGCGAGGCCAGGTCGCTGGGGCAAGCCGGAGAAGCTGGCCAGCCGGTTCCTTTGATTGAACTTGCCGGCATCCGCAAGCGCTACGGCGGCCATGACGGCGCACCGGCCGTGGAAGTGCTGCGCGGCCTGACCCTGTCGATTGGCGCCGGCGAATTCGTCGCCATCGTCGGCGCGTCCGGTTCCGGCAAGTCGACCCTGATGCATTTGCTCGGATGCCTGGACCGGCCCAGCGACGGCACGTACCGCTTTGCCGGCCAGGATGTGGCCAGCCTGAACCCCGATGAACTGGCGTGGCTGCGGCGCGAAGCGTTCGGCTTCGTCTTCCAGGGTTATCACCTGATCGCCACGGAATCGGCGCGCGAAAACGTGGAAGTGCCGGCCCTGTACGCGGGCATGCCGGCCGCCGCCCGCCATGCGCGTTCCGCAGCGCTGCTCAAGCGCCTGGGACTGGGAGAACGGCTCGATCACCGGCCGAACCAGTTGTCGGGCGGGCAGCAGCAGCGCGTGTCGATCGCGCGCGCGCTGATGAATGGCGGGCGCATCATCCTCGCCGATGAACCGACGGGGGCGTTAGATAGCAGCAGCGGCGCCGAAGTCATGGCGCTGCTGGGTGAACTGGCCGACGCGGGCCACACCATCATCCTCATCACGCATGATCGCAAGGTGGCGGCCCAGGCGCGCCGCGTGATCGAGATCAGCGATGGGGAAATCGTCGCAGACTCGGGCGCCATCGCCATTCCTGCCACGTCGACGGCCCTGCCGCCGCTGGACATGTCGCGCGCCGCGCATGACACGGGGGCGTCGCTGGGCACGGAATTGCTCGACGCGGCGCGCGCGGCATGGCGCGTGCTGTGGATCAACCGCTTCCGCACGGGCCTGACCTTGCTCGGCATCGTCATCGGCGTCGCTTCGGTCATCGTCATGCTGGCCATCGGCCTGGGCACGCGCCAGCAGGTGATGGCCCAATTGGGCGCCTTCGGCTCGAACTTGCTGTACATGGCGTCGCGCGGCGAAAGCTCGCGCATCCCGGGGCGCAGCATCACCCTGGCCGACCTCGATGCGCTCAAGGACGTGCCGGGCATCACCCACGTGCTGCCGAATGTCACGGGCAACAAGGTGATACGCCACGGTAACCTCGACGTGCAGACCTATGTGCGCGGCACGGGGCCGGCCCTGCCGCAGATTCAGACCTGGCCCGTGGCCAAGGGCGGCTTCTTTACCGAGGAAGACGAGCGCGAGATGGCCACCGTGGCCGTGCTGGGTGCGCACCTGGCGGAAAAACTGATGCCCGACGTGGCCAATCCCGTGGGGCAGAGCATCCTGATCGGCAACGTGCCGTTCCAGGTGATCGGCGTGATGAGCGCGAAGGGCGCGCTGACGGGCGAGAAGGATGAAGACGACGTGCTGCTGCTGCCGTTTTCCACGGCCGGCATCCGCGTCTTCGGCCAGCGCGAGCCGACGTACACCGTCATGGCGGTGGCCGACGTCAAGCGCGTGACGGAGGTGGAGGCGGCGGTCGACGCCACCATGTTCGAGCGCCACCGCATCCGCGACTACGGCATCAGCAACGCGGCCGCGTCGATTGCCGCTGAAGCCAAGACGCAGGACAACATGACCATGATGCTCAGCCTGATCGCCGCCGTCTCGCTGGTGGTGGGCGGCATCGGCGTCATGAACGTGATGCTGATGACGGTGCGCGAGCGCACGCGCGAAATCGGCATCCGCATGGCGACGGGCGCGCGCCGGCGCGACATCCTGCGCCAGTTCCTCACGGAAGCCGTGCTGGTGTCGGTGGTGGGCGGCGTGGCTGGCATCGTGGTCGGCGTGACGGTGGCCGGCTTGCTGCTGGTATGGGACGTGCCGGTGATTTTTTCCCTGAGCGCGATCGCCGGCGCATTTGCCTGCGCCGTGGTGACGGGCCTGGTGTTTGGCTTCATGCCGGCGCGCAAGGCGTCGGGACTCGACCCGGTCGTGGCGCTGGCTGGCCAGTAAGGCCGGCTGTTGTAAAAACGCCGGCGCCATGCCTGCCATCGCGGCCAGGCATGGCGCCGGCGCGGCCGCACGCATCAACTTCCGCTGCAACTCCTGCCTGCCAACGCCTTGTTCATGGCGAAGACTGTAGCGAGCAACGAGACGGCGAGAAATCCGATGACGGTCCATGCGAACGACGCCACGTCTGACCGGTCAAGCAAAATTCCGCCGACCACGCCGCCGCTGGCCACTGCCGTGTTCCAGCCCGTCGTGTACATCGATTGCGCCACATCAACCGATTCGCCGGCAAAGCGGGACAAGGCCGTTTGAGTGATCGTGGCAAAACCGCCCACAGCGAGGCCCCATACCGCCACAGAGGGGTAGACCACTTGCGACAGGTCGCCCCAAAGACCCAGCAACAGGGATGCGGCGGCAAAGACCATGACGCTTGCCACGGCAAGAAACTGCAGCCGACGATCGACCATGGCACCGACGACCCATAGGCCGATGATCGAACCCAGTCCGAAGACGAACAGGACGGTTTCCACGTTCGCTGACAAGCCCGAAGGCACGAGCAATGGCTCAATATAGATGTAGAGAATGTTGTGGGCAACAACGAAGGTGAGGACCACGAACAGCACGGCGCGAATGCCGGTCTTGAAAAATATGCTGGAAAGCGCTTGGCGCTGCCCCTTGCTCTGGCCAGGGAAGTCGGGGACGATGGCAATGATCCACAGCATGAGCAAGAGTGCCAGGGCACTCATCAGGCCAAACGCGCCTTGCCAGCCGATGGCGCGGCCAAGTAGCGCTCCGAGCGGCACACCGAGCACCAGCGCGATGGTCGCGCCGGCACCGGATATCGCAATCGCCCGTCCGCCGAGATGAGACGGCGACATGCGCACCGCATATCCAGCCAGCAGCGTCCAGACGATTCCACCGAAGACACCGGCGAAGAAGCGCGCCACCAGAGAGACGGCATAGCTGTCGGACAGCGCGGTGACGAGATTGACAAGCGCAAAGCCGAAGATCGCCGTCAATAGCAAGGGACGCCGCCGCATGCCTTGCGTAAGCATGGTGACGGGAATCGCGGCGACCAGCGCACCGACCGCGTAGGCGGTAATGAACTGGCCTGCCAGGCTGTCAGAGACGCTCAAGCCTTGCGCAATGGAAGAAAGCAATCCCGCCGGCATGATCTCGGTCAGCAGCGTGACAAAGGCTGCCATGGCCAAGGCAAGCAGTCCACCCAAGGGTAGTCGCTCGGCGCTCTTGTGTCGAGCGGATGTTGTTGTCTGATGCATAAACTAGGTTCCTCAAATTGAAGTCGTTCTGGTTCTGTGTGAAGTATCAGTACGTATGCTGCCTGCTTACCAATAAAAGAAAAATAGGCTAAAGTGAACAATATATGTGACATAACCGTCATTAATTGATGGGCATAAATGGAAAATCTTGGTTCTCTTGATCTCTTCGTACGCGCGGGGGAGGCCCGCAGCTTCACCGCGGCCGGGCAGCAGCTGGGCATCTCCGCATCCGCCGTCAGCAAGGCCATCGCGCGGCTGGAGGAGCGCCTGGGGGTTCGTCTGTTCCACCGCTCTACGCGCACCATCAGCCTGACATCGGAAGGGGCGTTGTTCCTGGAGCGCTGCCGCCGCATCCTTTGCGAGGTGGAGTTGGCCGAGGCCGAACTCTTGCAAACGCAAAGCGCCCCGCATGGCAAGCTGCGCATCAGTCTGCCATCGCTCGGCACCTTGTTCATGCCCAGGCTGGCGGCCTTCCAGCGGTGCTATCCCGCTGTCGCGCTGGACATCGACTGTTCGGATCGTTTGGTGGAAGTGATCGAAGAAGGCTTCGATGCCGTGATCCGTACCGGAGAACCCAGCGATTCCCGCTTGATGGCACGCACGCTGGGCGCTTACCGACGAGTCATCGTCGGCGCTCCCGGCTATTTCCAGGAGGCGGGACTTCCGCGGCAACCGGAAGACCTGGTCAACCATGCCTGCCTGCTGTACCGCTATCCCACGACGGACAAAATGGACGCATGGCCGTTGAGCAGGAACAATCAACCCCTCTCCATGGAGCTGCCGGGCAGCATGGTCACGAATTCGCTGGATCCGCAGATCTGCTTTGCCGAACAAGGTCTCGGTATTGCCTGTGTGCCTGACATCGCCGTGCGTCGTCAGCTGGACGAAGGCCGTCTCGTCACGGTGCTGGACGAATACAACCAGGACCGCACCACATTCCGCATATTGTGGCCCTCCAGCAAACATCTGTCGCCCAAGCTCAGGGTGTTCGTGGACTTCATCGCGCAGAACTTGTTTCCGCTTTGACAGTGGACATAGCTTGCACTCGCTTAAGTCATCGTGCAATAAAAAAGATTGCTCCTGGCTTAACACACGGTACTATCTCCCCATAACAAAAAGCAGTGATTCGCGTGCCCTTGCGGGCACACACCAACCACCACAGGAGAACCCGATGCAGAAAAAATCAACTTTGAAGACCGGTATCGCCGCCGCCCTCGTGCTGGCCTTCGGCATGGGCGCCGTGCAGGCGCAGGCGCAGGAGGTCGTGCGCCTGGGTAATTTGAAATTCGCCCATTACGGCGCCGTATCGTACATCAAGGAAATCGCGCCCAAGTGCGGCATCAAGGTGGAAGAGCATATCTTCGCCAAGGGCCTCGACGTGATGCAGGCGATTATCGCGGGCGAGCTGGACGTGGGGGCGACGGCGTCCGAGGCGGCCATTTCCGGCCGCGCCGGCGGCGCCCCGATCTACGTGGTGGCCGGTTTTGCTAAGGGCGGCGCGCGCCTGGTGGCGGGCGCGGGGCAAAAAATTACCAGTGTCAAGGAACTCAAGGGCAAGCGCGTGGGCGTGACGCGCGGCGGCATCCAGGAAGTGTTGCTGCTGGCCGAGCTGTCGCAAGCGGGCCTGACGTATTCCGAAACCAAGGGCAAGGATGTGCAACTGGTGTTCCTCGCCTACGCCGACTTGAACCAGGCGCTGATGGGCAAGAATATCGACGCCATGATGCAGTCGGAACCGCAATCGTCGCAGGCCATCAACAAGGGCTTCGGCACCGAAGTCATCAAGCCGTACGACACGCCGATCGGCGAACCCGTGCGGACCATGGTGATGACGGAAAAGTTCTACAAGGAACGCCGTCCCGTGGCGGAAAAATTCATGCGCTGCTTCGTCGAAGCCACCAAGACCTTTATCGACAACAAGGCGACGGCGGAAAAGTATGTGCGCGAAGTCGTGTTCCGCGGCCAGATCACGAAGGATGACTTCGACGACGCGATCAGCAATTCGCCGTATTCATATGATATTTCGCCCGAGCATATCCAGATCACCACCGACGTGATGGTGAAAACGGGCGTGGGCCGCATGACGAAGCCGCCCGTGGCCAAGGACTGGGTCAAGACGGACTTGCTGGAACAGGCGAAAAAGAGCCTGAACGTGAAGTAAATCAGGCCGCCATGAAAAAAACCTCCGGACCAGCGATGGCGCGGAGGTTTTTTGATGGAGGAGTGGCCTTAGCGGGCGTTAAAACCCATCCAGCCCTTCTCGGTCTGGCGGAAGCTCAGCGTGTAGATGCGGGTCAGCTCATCGCCTTTCTTGAGCTGGCGGTTGATGAGGGCGCCGTAATTGTCTTGCACGATCTGGTCAGACCACTGCAGCAGGTTCTCGAAACGCTCGGCCGTCATCGCCGCCTGGCGTGCCAGCAGGGGCGCGGGGATCGCCTTCTTTTCCTGCTGCTGTACCCAGAATTCGCGGAAAACCTTGTTTTCGCCGCCCATGCTGCGCGCCATCAGGCCCAGGCCCATGGTCATGCCCACGGAGCCATCCGTCTTCGCCTCCGCCTCGAGCTTGTTGGCCACGTCGGCCAGCAATTCCAGGTAGCCCACCTTGGCGCGCAGCACGGCCGAGCCCTTGATTTCGTACTGTTCGTTTTCTTTCCAGCCATTCAGCTTTTCCAGCTTTGCGATGTCGAAGTATTCCTTGTACAGGTCATAGCTCTGGATGGACGTACGGAAGTATTCCTCGTACGTGGATTGGGAAGGCGCGTCTTTCATGCAGCCGCTTAATAGAGTGCAGGCGGCCAGCAGGAGGCAGGTCCAGGACAATTTTCGAAAAGACATGGCGAGAGGACGTGGCGTAAGGGTGGATAAATATTGCTATGTGGACATAATTATAGGACTGGCTCATCGGGATGGCAACGTGGCTGCGGCGCGGCGACCGTGCGCCGCAGGAAAGATTGCCGAAATCTTGAGGGTGCGCCACCCCGTCATGCCTCAGGCGCGATATCATGGCAGGCTTGCGGCATTGGATGGCGGCGTCGTGCCTGTCACCCGGGCTGTCGCCTGAATCGCGCTTGCCGGCTATGGTGTAAACTTAAACTATGCAGATCTATTTCTTTTTCATCGCCGCCCTGTTGTACGCGGCGTGCGCGGTACTTCCTTCGTCCCGTGCCCGGCTCATTGCCGGCCTGACCGGCGTCGCCTGGCTGGCGCACGCCGCCACCCTGTGGTTCGACCTGATGGCGCCGGGCACCTTGCGCTTCGGTTTTTCCGCCATGCTGTCGGCCGCGCTGTGGGTGTCGGTGGGCGCCTACTGGATAGAGAACCGCAATTTCAGCCTGGACGGACTGCGCCGCATGGTCATGCCCAGCGCCGTCCTCGCCATTGGCCTGGCCTGGGCCTTTCCGGGCAGCCAGGTGAGCATGGAAGGCAAGTCGGCCGTCTTCGGCTGGCATATTGCCGTGGCCGTGCTCGCCTACAGCACCCTGACGATTGCCGCCTTTCACGCCGTGCTGATGGCGCTGCAGGAATCGCGTCTGCATACGCGCAGCGAAAGCCGCGGCTTCATCGGCACGGCGCTGGACCAGCTGCCAGCCCTGCTGACGATGGAAAAATTGTTGTTCCGCATGATTGGCCTGGGTTTTATTTTGCTCAGCCTGACCGTGCTGTCGGGCATCGTATTTTCTGAACAACTGTTTGGCAAGGCCCTGAACTGGGATCACAAATCCGTGTTTACCATGCTGTCATGGCTGCTGTTTGCCTCGCTGCTGGCAGGGCGCCGCTTTCGCGGCTGGCGCGGCAAGACGGCTCTGAGCTTTACCCTGGCCGGTTTCGCCACCTTGTTGCTGGCCTATGTCGGCAGCCGTTTTGTACTGGAAGTGGTTTTACACCGAGGATTCGCATGACACGTGTTTTATTCTGGCTGGCGCTGGTGTTCCTGGTGCTGTTTGCTATCCGCAGCAAGATCCGGGGCATGCAGCAACGGGCCCGCGCGCAGCAGCAACAGCAGCCCAATCCGTATGCGTCGCCCGCGCGGCCGCAGGAATTGCCGGATGCCGAGCTGATGCTGTGCTGCGCCCATTGCGGCGTGTATTACCCGGCCTCGGAAAATGTGCAGGCCAAGGGCCACGATTACTGCAGCCACGCGCACGCCACGGTGTAAGGGCAGGCCGGCAGGTTTGCGCGCGTTGCTCAGCCGTATCGTAACGTCGTCCGGCATCCGTCCGGCGTAGCATCTGCATGAGGCGGTTCGTCGCCGCCATTGTGGAAAGGCGCGCTCCCCATGTCAAGTCCAAGTCCCCGTCCCAGTCCCAGCCAGCTTCCTGTCGCCGGCATGCCGCCGGCGCCGCAACTGAGCGGCAACTCGCTGCCCATGCAGGCGCTGCGCGCGCAGATCGGCCGCATCGCCCGCTGCGGCGCGCCGGTGGCCATCCGCGGCGAATCGGGCACGGGCAAGGAACTGGCGGCGCGCGCCATCCATGCGCAGGGCGCGCGCGCCAGCTTTCCGTTTATCGCCGTCAACTGCGGCGCCATTCCCGAAGCGCTGATGGAAGCGGAATTCTTCGGCTGCCGCCCGGGCGCCTATACGGGCGCGCTGCACGAGCGCCAGGGTTTGTTCCAGGCGGCCCATGGCGGCAGCCTGCTGCTCGACGAAGTCGACGACCTGCCGCTGGCCATGCAGGTCAAGCTGCTGCGTGTGCTGCAGGAGCGCCGCGTGCGTAAGCTGGGCGGCAGCAGCGACGAAGCCATCGACGTGCGCATCCTGTGCGCCAGCCAGCATGGCCTGGCGCGCGGCGTGGCCGCCGGCACGTTTCGCCAGGACCTGTTTTACCGCCTGCATGTGATCGAGCTGGCGCTGCCGCCGCTGCGCGAGCGGCGCGGCGATCTGCAGGTATTATGTGAGGTGATCCTCGCGCGCCTGTCGCCACGCCGGACCGTGATCCTGGCGCCGCCCGTGCTGGCGGCGCTGGCCGCGTATGCGTTTCCCGGCAATGTGCGCGAACTGGAAAACGTGCTGGAGCGGGCGCTGGCCTTTGCCGACGGCGGCGTGATCGCGCTCGACGGATTGGATTTGCCATCCGCCGCTGGCAGTATGCCGCTGAGGGTGCCGCCAGCCTTGCCGGAACGGCAACTGTGCCTGCCCGGCATGGCGGCGCATGGCGTGGCCCCGGCCTTGCCGCTGGACGTGTATTTGCGCCAGGCCGAGCGCGACATGATCATGCTGGCGCTGGTGCAGGCGCGCTACCACCGCGCACGGGCGGCGCGCCAGCTGGGTCTGAGCGTGCGCCAGTTGCGTTACCGCATGCAGAAATTGACGATACAGGAAAGCATACTTGATGCACGCATGGACGATAGATGAAGACGGCTGGTGCGACGGCGCGCTGCGCTACGACTCGCCGCACCACGACGCGCGCCCGGACGGGGTGCAAGTCGACTTGCTGGTGATCCATAACATCAGCTTGCCGGGCGGCCACTTCGGCGGGCCGCATGTGTCGGACTTGTTTACGGGCCGGGTAGATTATAATGCCGATCCTTCTTTCGCCGACCTGCGTGGCTTGCAGGTGTCGGCGCACTTTTTTGTGCGGCGCGATGGTGCGCTGCTGCAATATGTTTCTGCTGATCAACGTGCCTGGCATGCGGGCGCGTCCACCTTCGAAGGACGCCCGCAGTGCAATGGCTATTCCATCGGTATCGAAATGGAAGGCGCGGACGATGTACCCTTCCAGCGGCGGCAATACCATGTGCTGGCGGCGTTGACGGCGGCGCTGGTGGCGCGCTACGGCTTGTCGCAGGTGCGCGGCCACGAGCATATCGCGCCGGGAAGGAAGACGGATCCGGGGCCATTTTTCGACTGGTCTTTTTACCAAGAGTGCTGGTTGGAAACCTTGCGCGGGCAGCCTGCGTTAGCGCTTACTTCGCGGGGATTGGGCTTTCCATCCATACCCTGAAAAGTCAACCGAAATCGTATATGAAAATACAAAAAATTACGCCGACGGATGCCGGAAAACTATTGCATCGCCCTTCGATGGGCACTACAATTAGTGCAGAAGTTGGACGTAAAGACTATATGTAGTGCCATCACAGACGTTTTCAGAATTATTGTCAAAGCTACCCGGATTGCTGATAAAGCACTGGAACTGGCGGTTCACCACCCTTGATCGTGTTTCGCGCCAGCCGGGCAGTGCGGTGTGGCGAGATGGATTCTGACACTGTTTTATGCATTATTAATTTACTATTTAGCAACAAATACCTGAAGAAACCCTGACCATCGGGCGTTCTATTCAACAACACACGCGGCAGCAAAACTGCAGGCTGACTTTAGCTGACAACGGGAGCTTCAATGCAATCACCACAAGATATTTCCATCCATCCAACGCCAGTATCGCCAGCGCCAGGCGCGGCCAACAGCGTGGCGAGCACGGGCGCGGCATTGGGCGACTATCGCATCATCCGCCGCAACGGCGCGGTGGTGGCATTTGAGCCTTCGAAGATCGCCATCGCCATGACCAAGGCGTTTTTGGCCGTTAACGGCGGCCAGGGCGCAGCCTCGGCACGCATCCGCGAACTGGTGGAACAGCTGACCGACGGCGTCGTCGCCGCGCTGGTGCGCCGCCATCCGGGCGGCGGCACCTTCCATATCGAAGACGTGCAAGACCAGGTGGAACTGTCGCTGATGCGTTCGGGCGAGCACGACGTGGCGCGTGCCTACGTGCTGTACCGCGCCAAGCACATGGAAGAGCGCCGCCTGCAGAAGGAAGCGCTGGGCGCTTCCGCGCAAGTGACCGCGCCCCAGCTGAACGTCACCGACAACGGCGTGCGCCGCCTGCTGGACATGCAGGAAGTACGCGACCTGATCAACGCCGCCTGCGCCGGCCTGGAAAAGCACGTCGATGCCGACGCCATCCTGGCTGAAACGGTGAAAAACCTGTACGACGGCGTGCCTGTCGAAGAGCTGCACAAGTCGGCCATCCTGGCGGCGCGCGCGCTGATGGAAAAAGACCCGGCCTACAGCCAGGTCACGGCCCGCATCCTGCTGCACACGGTGCGCAAGGAAGTGTTCGGCAAGGAAGTGCCGCAAGCGGCCGCTGCCGCCGAATACCTGACATATTTCCCGCAATACATCGCCAAGGGTATCGCCGCCGAGCTGCTGAACCCGGTACTTGCCAGTTTCGACCTGGAGCGCCTGGCCAAAGCCATCGTCGCCGACCGCGACTTGCAGTTCGGCTACATCGGCCTGCAAACCCTGTACGACCGCTACTTCCTGCACATCCAGGACGTGCGCATCGAAATGCCGCAAGCGTTCTACATGCGCGTGGCCATGGGCCTGGCGCTGAACGAAGCGGACCGCGAAGCGCGCGCCATCGAGTTCTACAGCCTGCTGTCCTCGTTCGACTTCATGAGCTCGACCCCGACCCTGTTCAACTCGGGCACCCTGCGCTCGCAGCTGTCGTCGTGCTACCTGAGCACCGTCTCGGATGACCTGGAAGGCATCTACGACGCCATCAAGGACAACGCATTGCTGGCCAAGTTCGCCGGCGGCCTGGGCAACGACTGGACGCCAGTGCGCGCCCTGGGCGCCCACATCAAGGGCACCAACGGCAAGTCGCAAGGCGTGGTGCCGTTCCTGAAAGTGGTCAATGACACGGCCGTGGCAGTCAACCAGGGCGGCAAGCGCAAGGGCGCCGTCTGCGCCTACCTGGAAACCTGGCACATGGACATCGAGGAATTCCTCGACCTGCGCAAGAACACGGGCGACGACCGCCGCCGCACGCACGACATGAACACGGCGAACTGGATTCCCGACATGTTCATGAAGCGCGTCATGGAAAAAGGCGACTGGACCCTGTTCTCGCCATCGGACACGCCAGACCTGCACGACAAGGTCGGCAAGGCCTTTGAGCAGGCTTACCTGGGCTACGAAGCCAAGGCCGCCGCCGGCGAAATCCGCGTCTTCAAGAAGATCGCCGCGCTGGACCTGTGGCGCAAGATGCTGTCGATGCTGTTTGAAACGGGCCACCCATGGATCACGTTCAAGGATCCTTGCAACATCCGCAGCCCGCAGTCGCACGTCGGCGTCGTCCACAGCTCGAACCTGTGCACGGAAATCACGCTGAACACGGGCCCTGACGAAATCGCCGTCTGCAACCTCGGTTCCGTCAACATGCCGGCGCACATGAAGGAAGGCAAGCTCGATCACGTCAAGCTGGCCAAGACCGTGCGCACCGCCATGCGCATGCTCGACAACGTCATCGACATCAATTACTACGCCGTCGAGAAGGCGCGCAATTCGAACATGCGCCACCGTCCGGTCGGCATGGGCGTGATGGGCTTCCAGGACTGCCTGCACATGATGCGCATCCCGTTCGCCTCGGACGCCGCCGTGTCGTTCGCCGACACCTCGATGGAAGCCGTCTGCTACTACGCCTACCTGGCGTCGACGGAACTGGCCGAAGAGCGTGGCCGCTATGAATCGTATGCCGGTTCGCTGTGGGACCGCGGCATCCTGCCGCAGGACTCGGTCAAACTGCTGGCCGAAGAGCGCGGCGGCTACCTGGAAGTCGATTCCTCGTCGGCCATGGACTGGACCCCGGTGCGCGAACGCATCGCCAAGTTCGGCATGCGCAACTCGAACTGCGTGGCGATCGCCCCGACGGCGACGATTTCGAACATCATCGGCGTGTCGGCCTGTATCGAGCCGACGTTCCAGAACCTGTACGTGAAATCGAACCTGTCGGGCGAATTCACCGAGATCAACGGCTACCTGGTGCGCGACCTGAAGGCGCGCGACCTGTGGGATGAAGTCATGATCTCCGACCTGAAGTACTTCGACGGCTCGCTGGTGAAGATCGACCGCATCCCGCAAGACCTGCGCGACATCTACGCTACCGCCTTCGAAGTGTCGCCAAGCTGGCTGGTGGAAGCGGCTTCGCGTCGCCAGAAGTGGATCGACCAGGCCCAGTCGCTGAACATCTACATGGCTGGCGCCTCGGGCAAGAAACTCGACGAGACCTACAAGCTGGCATGGCTGCGTGGCCTGAAAACCACCTACTACCTGCGTACCATCGCCGCTACCCACATGGAGAAATCGACCTCCAAGACGGGCGCCCTGAACGCCGTGGCAGTCGATGGCGGCATGTCGGCCAGCGCCCAAAGTGCACAAACCAGCGCCCAGGCAGCCGTCGTGGCGGCAGCAGCAGTGGCCGTGGCCGTGGCGCCAGTGACGGCAGCGGCAGCGGACGACGCCGATGGCGAAGCCTGCTACCTGCGCCCAGGGGATGACGGCTTTGAAGAATGCGAAGCCTGCCAGTAAGATTTTAGTTGTCAGCCCAGTACTTCTGGGCTGATTCAATGTTGTCAATATCCGCATTGTCCGATTCAACGGGCCTGTTGCGGATCGCCGGCTCGCCGGCATGGAAAGGAAGAAGAATATGTCGTTGTCATGGGATGATGAAACCACGTCGGCAGCTGTGCCGCGTTCGGCGCAGCAAGCGCCACTGGGTAATACCGAATTGAACCTGCCGGCAGGTGCCGAGCCGTCCGAAGCGAACGCCGAGCAAGTGGCGCGCCGCGTGAATGCCGACGACAAGCGCATCATCAACGGCAAGACGGACGTCAACCAGCTGGTGCCGTTCAAGTACAAATGGGCGTGGGACAAATACCTGGCCGGTTGCGCCAACCACTGGATGCCGCAGGAAGTGAACATGCAGCGCGATATCGAGCTGTGGAAAAACCCGAACGGCCTGACGGACGACGAGCGCCGCCTGGTCAAGCGCAACCTGGGCTTCTTCGTGACGGCCGACTCGCTGGCCGCCAACAACATCGTGCTGGGCACCTACCGCCACATCACGGCGCCGGAATGCCGCCAGTACCTGCTGCGCCAGGCGTTCGAGGAAGCGATCCACACGCACGCCTACCAGTACATCGTCGAATCGCTGGGCCTGGACGAAGGCGAGATCTTCAACGCCTATAACGAAGTCAAGTCGATCCGCGACAAGGATGAATTCCTGATCCCGTTCATCAACACGCTGACCGACCCGGCGTTCGTCACCGGCACGGTGGAAAACGACCAGAAGCTGTTGAAATCCCTGATCGTATTCGCCTGCCTGATGGAAGGCCTGTTCTTCTACGTCGGCTTCACGCAGATCCTGGCGCTGGGCCGCCAGAACAAGATGATGGGCGCGGCGGAGCAGTATCAGTACATCCTGCGCGACGAATCGATGCACTGCAACTTCGGCATCGACTTGATCAACACGATCAAGATGGAAAACCCGCAGCTGTGGACGGCCGAATTCCGCGAAGAGATTAAAGTGTTGTTCATGCAGGCCGTGGAACTGGAATACGCATACGCGGAAGACACCATGCCGCGCGGCGTGCTGGGTCTGAACGCGCCGATGTTCAAGGGCTATTTGCGCTTCATCGCCAACCGCCGCGCGCAGCAGATCGGCATCGAGCCGCTGTTCGCCCAGGAAGAAAATCCATTCCCGTGGATGAGCGAAATGATCGACATGAAGAAGGAACGTAACTTCTTCGAGACGCGCGTGACCGAGTATCAAACGGGGGGTGCGCTGAACTGGGAGTAATCCTTTTTCAGTCAACGACAAGAAGCGCCGTCATCGTGACGGCGCTTTTTTTTCGCGTGCATGGCGGCAGAAAAATGCGTGCATCATCGGGTCATGCGACGACGCTTGCGCCACGATTTTCGGCTGCCGCGAATGGCCGTATCACGAACCCAAAAAATCATTTCCGGAGACGCTGGCGGCGGCATTTGCCGCGCGATTGTGCGATAGCACGCGTATCGTGCAAAAAAGCGGGCGAAAACGTGTCGTGCCGGTTGCGCATTGACAAGGTTTTCGTGTACTTTATGAGATTGCAAATGCGAGCGTTAGAATGCGGGGTTTTTTAACCAGCGCGGTAGCGAAAAAACCTCGCAAAACAGGGATACAGATTTACACGGATATGCACAAAACCACACCGTTTTCGTCTGCCGCCGTGCCCGAATTTTTTCAGGCATGGCGGTTTTTTATTTGACGCAACGGTGTTGTGGCGAGCGCGATGCGAGGAGCGAAAAAACGCACGGCATCGAAAACGAATGACCGAATTCAGACTTTGCCACCAGCTGCGAGATAAAGCAGGGTGGCACCGACGATGGCTGAAGTGCTGCAAACGTGAGGAGTTGCAGCAGTTCAGCTGGTGCCGAATTCATTAGCGCAAACGACCGTTTGTGCCGATGAATAATTCGCCTGGCCTATCCCTGTGGTGGGTCGGACGGGTTTAAATCTTGTAGCTTAAATTTCTCATCTCAGATGAAGGAGAGACAAATGGCAACAGCCGCTAAGAAATCAGAAGTAAAGAAACCAGCCGCCAAGGCTGCTCCTGCCGCGAAGAAGCCGGCAGCCGCAGCGAAGACGGTTGCCGCTAAACCAGTCGCTAAACCAGCTGCCAAGGCCGCAGCGAAACCAGCAGCAAAACCAGCCGCCAAAGCAGCAGCCAAGCCTGCGGCAAAAGTGGCTGCCAAGCCAGTAGCGAAAGCCGCAGCGAAACCAGCGGCCAAGGCAGCAGCGAAACCGGCAGCCAAGCCAGCAGCGAAAGCCGCAGCGAAACCTGCCGCCAAGGCAGCAGCCAAGCCTGTCGCGAAAAAAGCCGCAGCCAAACCGGCCGCCAAGCCAGCAGCAAAAGCCGCAGCAAAACCAGCCGCCAAAGCAGCAGCGAAGCCAGCAGCAAAAGCTGCAGCCAAGCCAGCAGTGAAAAAAGCCGCAGCGAAACCTGCAGCCAAGGCAGCAGCCAAACCGGCCGCCAAGGCAGCAGTCAAGCCAGCAGCGAAAAAAGCCGCAGCAAAGCCAGCAGCCAAGCCGGCCGCCAAAGCAGCAGCCAAGCCAGCAGCTAAGCCAGCAGCAAAAGCTGCAGCCAAGCCAGCAGTGAAAAAAGCCGCAGCGAAACCTGCAGCCAAGGCAGCAGCGAAACCGGCCGCCAAAGCAGCAGCCAAACCAGCAGCGAAAAAAGTCGTCGCCAAGCCAGCAGCAAAAGCTGCAGCGAAGCCAGCCGCCAAGGCAGCAGCGAAGCCAGCCGCAAAAGCGGCAGCCAAGCCAGCCGCCAAGGTAGCAGCGAAGCCAGCGGCAAAAGCAGCAGCCAAGCCAGCCGCCAAGGTAGCAGCGAAGCCGGCAGCAAAGGCAGCAGCGAAGCCAGCAGCGAAGCCGGCAGCCAAAGCAGCAGCGAAACCTGCCGCCAAGGTTGCAGCAAAACCTGCAGCCAAGCCAGCGGCCAAGGTAGTAGCGAAGCCAGCAGCAAAAGCTGCAGCCAAGCCAGCCGCCAAGCCAGCAGCGAAGCCGGCAGCGAAAGCAGCAGCGAAACCTGCCGCCAAGCCAGCCGCAGCGCCAGTCGTGGCAGCCGCACCAGCAGCAGCGCCGGCAGCAGCTCCAGCGGCACCAGCCGCCGTGGCAGCCAAGCCAGCCGCCAAGAAGGCCGCGCCTAAAAAGGCCGCACCGAAGAAGGCAGCTCCTGTCGCCAAGCCATCGGCGCCTATCGCACCTGTAGCAAAAACCGTGTTGGCACCGGCTGCAGCCTGGCCATTCCCAACCAGCACCCGCCCATCGTAATTCCTGCGATACGGGTGCCTGGATGAGGCAACACGCCGCTGTGTGACTCAATCACACAGCGGTTTTTTTTTGGAGAATTAGTCGTGCTGATCGTTATCCTTACATTGATCGTTGATACCATCGCCACCTTGCTGGGCGGCGTGTTGCTGCTGCGCTTCTGGATGCAGGCGGTGCGCGTGCGGCCGCCCTCGTCGGTGGCGCAATTCACGTTTCAATTGTCCGACTGGCTGGTGCGCCCCCTGCGCCGCGTGGTGCCGGGCGTGGGCGGGTATGACTGGGCCAGCCTGATCGGCGCCTTCCTGATCGTTCTGCTGGCCAGCTCGGTGCTGTTTATTACCGGCGCTCCCGTCGAAGTGGTGCTGCTCAAGTCGCTGCAACGCTTCCTGCAATGGATACTCTACGGTTTCATGGCCTTGCTGATCATCGAAGCCATCTTCAGCTGGGTCAACCCGCATGCGCCGCTGGCGCCGTTTGTACGCGCCCTGAACGAGCCGCTGCTGCGTCCGATCCGCAAGGTGGTGCCGCTGGTCGGCAGCCTGGATTTGTCTTTGCTGGTGGCTTTGATCCTGCTGCAGATTGCGCAAGTGCTGGTGGGGATGATTATTGTGCTGCGATGATGGTGATGTGGTGGCGTAGGTCGGGTTAGCGTAGCGTAACCCGACGTTACCCGCCATGCCAATGATGTTGTCGGATTACGCGTGGCTGCGCCCCGCTAATCCGACCTACGACCTACATATTAATAGCGGTAAGCAAACGCCGCTTCGAACTGATCGGCGATGCTCTCTGGCGTAAACACATGGTTTTGCGCGCCCTGGGTGGCAATCTTGATGGCGCCCAGCAGGCTGGCCAGACGGCCGCTGGTTTCCCAGCCCAGGTCGTTGGTGATGCCGAACAGCAAGCCGGCACGGTAGGCGTCGCCGCAACCGGTCGGGTCCAGCACTTCCTTGGCGGCCACGACAGGAATGTCGATGCGCTTGCCGTCCGTATAGATTTCCGACCCTTTTTCGCCACGCGTGACGATCAGCGCTTCCAGGCGGCTGGCGATGTCCGGCAGGGTCAATCCCGTGCGTTCCATCAACATTTCCATTTCATAATCGTTGGCCGACACATACGTGGCTTTGTTGATGAAGTCGATCAACTGTTCGCCATTGAAACGTGGCAACTGCTGGCCCGGATCGAACATGAAGGGGATGCCCAGCTCGGCCAGGTCGGCGGCGTGCTTGAGCATGCCCTGATCGCCGTCCGGCGAAATGATGGCGACCTTGGCCGGGCCGGCATTGGCGATCGGGTTTTCATGCGCAAACGACATGGCGCCCGGGTGGAAGGCATTGATCTGGTTATTGTCCGCGTCGGCCGTGACGAAGCACTGCGCGTTGTAGCTGTCGGCCTTGATCAGGATGTTGGCGGTGGAAATGCCCAGCTTTTGCAGGCGTTCCAGGTAGGCGGCGCTGTCTTGCCCCATGACGCCGACGATGCGCGGGTCGCCGCCCAGCATTTTCAGGCTGTAGGCGATATTGCCCGAGCAGCCGCCGAACTCCGTGCGCATGGTAGGCACGAGGAAGGAGACGTTCACCTTGTGCAACTGGTCGGCCAGCAGGGATTCGCCGAAGCGGCCAGGGAATTGCATGATGGTGTCGGTGGCAAGCGAGCCGCAGATCAGCGATGTTTTGGTCATGATAGTGTCGGTTAAGGGTAAAAGATGGCGATATGGTAGCCAGACGCCGTGAGCTGGTCTAATGCAAAGTACAGTTTGATGGTTTGTTCCGAGCGCGGCGCAAAGCCCTTGCTCACGTCGATCGTGGCCGGCAGGTAGTCGCGCGGCGCGATGACGCGGCGCAAGACGGGCTTGTCGTTGGCGTCGTTGAGGATCAGTTCGATGCTGGGCCAGGCTTGCACGCTGCGGCTCTGGTTGCGCAGCAGCGAGACATAGGAAAAGGTGTGCTCCTTGATGGTCTGCAATTCGCCTTGTTCGATGGCCAGTGCCTCGATCTGCGCCGGCAAGTCGACCTGGCAGCCACTGAGCTTGCACAGCGTGACCAGGGTCGGCTTCCACTGCGGAAACTGCGCCGCCAGCGGATTGCGGAAGGTGGTCATTACTTGCAGGAACAACAAAAGCAGCAGTACCACGGAGCCGGCGCCCATGGCGACGCGCAAGGCCTTGCCGCTCTGTTCGCGGCGCCGGCCCAGGGTCACAAAGGCAGGCTCGTCGTCGGCTGGCGGCTGGACGGGTTCGTCCTGCTCTTCGGCTGGCTCCGGCGCAACGGGGGCGGCGGGCAGCGGCGTAAAGGAATGGTCGGCCAGCGTCGGCTCACGGCGCGTGGGCGTGGGCTTGTCCAGGCTGACTTTCTCGGCCGCGGGCAGCGCCGGTGCGGCGCCAGTTTCCAGGTTCGGTTCGTGGCGGCTGTCGCGCAGATACGTGGCGAAGGCGGGCGCGTCATCGACCTGGCGGCGCTTGAAGGGCGCCATCGGCTGGGGCAACGGTGGTTCGGGCAGTGCTTCCGGTGCTTTTACCGGTGTTGCATCAGGTTCAGGTATGTCGAGCGGTATGTCGAGTGGTGCGGCGGCAGGCGCCTCTTCGGGCAGGATCACGTCGAGATCCAGCTCGATGTGCTCGCCATCGTCTTCATCGTCCTTGAGCTGCGCCGTTTCCGGCAAGATGCCGAACGGGTCGAACGAGGTGTCGAAGTCGAGGGAATAAATGGGTTCGTCGTCCGTGGCGGACGGCAGGCTGGCGTCAAGCGGATAATCGGTCGGCAGCGGGGCGGCAGTGCCGGGGGCGGAGGTTAAAAACGGCGATGCCGCGGCTGGATCGACCAGCGCGGCATTGCCGTCAAACACTTCCCTGCACGTGCCACAGCGCACGATGCCCCCACGTAACTTCAACTGGTCAGCAGCGACCCGAAATATCGTGTTGCAATGGGGGCATTTGGTGGCGAGGGCCATTGCTGTGCTTATGCACCTTCCGCGCGGGGCGCAGGCGCTTGCGTGCTGCCCAGGCGGCCATGCAGGGCCACCCAGCCGTCTTGCTCGGCCCACACACCCAGTTGGATGAACGGGGCGTAGGCAGCGGCCACTTCTTCCGCCTGGCGTGCCAGCACGCCGGACAGGATCAGCGCGCCGCCATCGGCGACACGGCCGGACAGCATCGGCGCCATCAGCTTCAATGGGCTTGACAGGATGTTGGCGACGACGATGTCAAACTTGGCCGTGGCGTGTGCCGAGGTGGCAAACGTGTCTGGCAAGAAATATTCGATGTCGCACTGGTTGCGTTCGGCATTGTCGCGCGCCGATTCGATCGCTTGCGGGTCGATGTCGACGCCGGCCACCGTTTGCGCACCGAGTTTCTTGGCCACCATGGCCAGGATGCCGGAGCCGCAACCGTAGTCGAGCACGGTCTTGCCTGGAGCGGGGTTCGCTTCCAGCCATTCCATGCACAGACGCGTGGTCGGATGGCTGCCCGTGCCGAAGGCCAGGCCAGGGTCCAGTTCCAGGATCAGGCCGTCAGGATCCGGTGCCTCGTGCCAGCTGGGCACAACCCAGATATTCTTGCCGATGTGAATCGGCGCGAATTGCGACTGCGTCAGGCGCACCCAGTCCTGCTCTTCCACGGGACGCATGGTGAAGGCGGGCACTTCCGCCATGCCGACCGCCTGGGCGGCGGCGGCCACGATGGCGGCCTGGTCGGCGTCGACGTCGGTCAGCGCCACCACGCGGCTGCGTTCCCACGCCGCTTCCTTCGGTTCCATGCCGGGTTCGCCAAACAGGGGCTGCTCGGCATCCGTGCCTTCATCGGCGTCTTCCACCGACACCGACAGGGCGCCCGCTTCCATCAACGCGTCGGACATGGCCTCGGCGTTGTCACGGGCGATTTCGATGACGATTTCCGTCCAGCTCATGCGCCCGCCTTGATTTCGGATTTCTTGGCAATGCTGGGGCTGCCGCCATTCAGGTTCTTGCCCAGGTCCGGCATGTCGGCCAGCTTCTGTTCCAGATAGTGAATGTTGGTGCCGCCTTCGATGAAGCGCGCGTCGATCATCAGTTCGCGGTGCAGGGCGATATTCGTGTTGATGCCTTCGACGACCATTTCGGACAGGGCGATCTGCATGCGGCGGATCGCTTGCTCGCGCGTGGCGCCGTAAGCGATCACTTTGCCGATCATCGAGTCGTAGTGCGGCGGCACGTAGTAGCCGGCGTAGGCGTGCGAATCGACGCGGATGCCAGGGCCGCCCGGTGCATGCCACGACACGATCTTGCCTGGCGATGGCGTGAACTTGAACGGATCTTCGGCGTTGATGCGGCACTCGATGGCGTGGCCCGACAGCAAGACGTCGCGCTGGCGGAAACGCAGTTTTTCGCCGGCGGCGATGCGGATCTGCTCTTGCACGATGTCAATGCCGGTGATCATCTCGGTGACGGGATGCTCCACTTGCACGCGGGTATTCATTTCAATGAAATAGAACTCGCCGTTTTCGTACAGGAATTCAAACGTGCCGGCGCCGCGGTAGCCGATCTTGCGGCAAGCTTCGGCGCAACGGTCGCCAATTTTCTCGATCAGTTTGCGCGGGATGCCCGGCGCTGGTGCTTCTTCGATCACTTTCTGGTGGCGGCGCTGCATGGAGCAGTCGCGCTCGCCCAGCCAGACGGCGTTCTTGTGTTCGTCGGCGAGGATCTGGATTTCCACGTGGCGTGGATTTTCCAGGTACTTCTCCATATACACTTCAGGGTTGCCGAAAGCCGTGCCGGCTTCCGTCTTGGTCATCGCCACGGCGTTGATCAGGGCTGCTTCCGTGTGCACCACGCGCATGCCGCGTCCGCCACCGCCACCGGCGGCCTTGATGATGACCGGGTAGCCGATCTTGCGGGCAATTTGCACGATCGCTTTCGGATCGTCCGGCAACGCGCCTTCCGAGCCGGGTACGCACGGTACGCCAGCCTTGATCATGGTTTGCTTGGCCGACACTTTGTCGCCCATCAAACGGATCGATTCGGAGCGGGGGCCGATGAAGACGAAGCCCGATTTCTCGACGCGTTCGGCAAAGTCGGCATTTTCCGACAGGAAGCCATAGCCTGGGTGAATCGCTTGCGCATCCGTTACTTCAGCGGCGCTGATGATGGCGGGCATGTTCAGGTAGCTCAGGGACGACTGTGCCGGGCCGATACAAACGGATTCGTCGGCCAGCTTGACGTATTTCGCGTCCTTGTCGGCTTCGGAGTGGACTACAACCGTTTTAATGCCCATTTCGCGGCAGGCGCGCTGAATACGGAGGGCAATTTCACCACGGTTGGCAATCAGGATTTTTTCAAACATGGTAGGTTCGCGTATGTCTGTGAGAGCCGGCGAGCCGGCGAAACAACAAGTGTGAGGGGCTAAAACTGCAAACGGCCGTTGCCGGCCGTGTGGACTGGGTTTTAGCCGATCACAAACAAGGGTTGACCGAATTCGACCGGTTGGCCGTTTTCGACCAGAATCTGGGTCACGACACCGGCTTTATCGGAGTCGATTTCATTCAGGAGCTTCATCGCTTCGATGATGCACAGGGTATCACCTTCCTTGACGGCCGAGCCCACTTCAACATAGGCGGCGGTGCCAGGAGCGGAGGAACGGTAGAAGGTACCGACCATCGGCGACTTGACCACATAGCCCGTTGGCTCGGCGGCGACCACGACGGCGGCTGCCGCAGCGGGGGCGGCGGCTGGCGCGGCTGGCTGGTACTGGGCTTGCATGCCTTGCGGCTGCATCATGACCATCTGGTTTTGCGGCATGGCCGACGATTTGACGATGCGAACCTTGCTTTCGCCTTCGGTAACTTCCAGCTCTGCGATATCCGATTCGGCGACCAGGTCGATCAAGGTCTTGAGTTTTCGTAGATCCATGTAAAACCCCTAGGAATGTAGTTTGTTTTATGAGTGATGCGGTGATGTCCAAGAACCTATCGCCGCGCTAAATGCGTGCAGATCGCGTAGATTAACGTTTTTTAAGCGCAAAGTCGATGGCAAACCGATATCCATCGATACCCAGGCCGCAGATCGTCCCCTGCGCGATCGCGCTGAGAAATGAGTGATGTCGAAACGTTTCGCGTTGATAAATATTCGAGATATGGACTTCCACGAACGGGATGGCGACCCCGGCCAGCGCATCGCGCAAGGCAACGCTGGTATGGGTCAGGCCGCCCGGATTGATGACGATGGCATCGATCCCTTCCGCTCGCGCGGCATGGATGCGGTCGATCAGCGCGCCTTCATGGTTGCTTTGAAAGCAGACCAGGTCGGCGCCGGCCGCCATGGCTTGCGCCATTGCTGCCTGCTCGATATCGGCCAAGGTGCTGGCGCCGTAGACCTCAGGCTCGCGCGTTCCCAGCAAATTCAGGTTGGGACCGTTGAGCAGAAGGAGGTTTTTTGCCATGTATGGAAGACCGTTTTAGCGAAAGTTCCGCATTTTGCCGCCAAAGATACGCATTGGCAAGAGAAAAAAGCACGCTCCGAATTTACAATTTATCCAGATCGGCGCGCAACTGATCAAATTTCAAGCGGCCCAGATAGGTCTTTTTGACTTCGCCATCGGCGCCGATCAGCACCGTAAAGGGCAAACCGCCCGTGGCATTGCCAAAATGACGCGACAGGTCGGTACCGCTCATGCCGGACACATACACGGGATAGGCGATCTTGACCTTGCTGGCAAAAGTGGCAATATTGCTGGCCGAATCGATGCCGATACCGATCACCTGCAGGTTTTTCCCCGCATAGTGGCCTTGCACTTCGGATAACTCCGGCATTTCTTCAACGCACGGCGGGCACCACGGCGCCCAGAAATTGACCAGCAAATTCTTGCCTTTCCATTGCGACAAGGCTTGCGTGGCGCCCGCCGCGTCCGGCAGGGACAGCGCATACAGCTCGTTGACGGGGCCGGTCGCGCCTGGTGCGATGGTGCTCGTCTGCGGTCCCGCTTCCTTCGCTTTTTCCTTGCTCAAACCGACGTAAGCGCCCATGCCGGCAAACATCAGCGCCACGATGGCGCAGGCGATCCAATTCTTTTTTGTCATAACTTTATCTATATCAATGTTAGTCGGCAGCCGGCACGCCATCGGCGAGGCTGGCGGCCAGCAGGCTGCGCAGCCCGGCGATGTCGGTGCGCAGCACCTTACCATCCGCCTTGGCTTTCAACGCGCCGCGCATATCGTCGAGCTCGTACATGGCCGCGTGCACGCCTTCGTTTTTCCACAAGAAACTGGCTGTCTCGACCGCATCATAACGCGCTCCCTTGAAATGCGGGCTTTCCGACATATCGAGCACGACATTTTTATTCAGCAGGAAGATGTGGATATCCTTGGCGCTCTCGGCAAACAGCTGCAGATAGATCTCGTCGTGGGGGCCGGCCGTGCCATTGAGCACGGGGCCGCTGAGCAGAGGATGAAATTGTTGCAACGCTTCCATCACCTGCAGCGCGATCGTGCGCAGCTGGAACAGCCGGGCCGGTTGGCTGTCGGCCAGGAACAGGGCATTGTATTGTCGCACCTGCTCTTCGATCATGTCGTTGTCGGGAAGTATATTGGGCCGGTTCGGCGCGTCGCCGAGGACTTGCCGCGCCGCCTTGCGCTTGGCGCTGCCATAGTCGGCGCCATCCTGCGCCACGAGGCGCGCGGCAGCGGCGGCGATTTCCAGGCGCAACTGCGCGCTATCGTCAAATGCATCGTTCGTCATGAGCGAGATGATACTCCGAAGCGGAAAAAGTCATGGCGTCAGGTAAAATCCTGCACTTGCTGTTTTTTATCTCACCGTCTTACTTACTTAAGCGTGCGCCTTTCGCACTGATCACATGCATATTCATATTCTCGGCATTTGCGGTACCTTCATGGGCGGCCTGGCTGTCCTGGCCAAGGAAGCCGGCCATAAAGTCACCGGTTGCGATGCCAACGTGTATCCGCCGATGAGCACCCAGCTGGAATCGCAGGGAATCGAACTGATCCAGGGCTTTGATCCGGAACAAACCAAGCTGAACCCGGATTTGTATGTGATTGGCAATGTGGTCTCGCGCGGCAACCCGCTGGTGGAAGAAATCCTCAACCGCAGCTTGCCATACGTGTCCGGCCCGCAGTGGATCGGCGAACACATCTTGCGCAATCGGTGGGTACTGGCCGTGGCCGGCACGCATGGCAAGACGACAACATCAGCCATGCTGGCCTGGATACTCGAAGACGCGGGCTACGCGCCGGGCTTCCTGATCGGCGGCGTGCCGATGAACTTTGGCATTTCCGCCCGCCTCAGCGGCAAGATCGACGGCAAGAGCGCCGAGTCGGACTTCTTCGTCATCGAAGCCGATGAATACGACACGGCCTTCTTCGACAAGCGCAGCAAGTTCGTGCATTACCACGCGAAGACGGCCATCATGAATAACCTGGAATATGATCACGCCGACATCTTCCCCGATCTGCACGCGATCGAGACGCAATTCCACCATCTGGTGCGCACGGTGCCCGGCATCGGCCGTCTCGTCTTCAACGGCGACGAAGCATCGCTGCAGCGCGTACTGGCGCGCGGTTGCTGGAGTGAAAAGGAAAGTTTTGGTCAAGATGCTAACTGGCAACTGCAAGAGCAGGCCGATGGCAGCTTCGACGTGTTCTTCAATGGCAAGCAGGAAGGCCACGTGGCGTGGGCGCTGACGGGCAAGCACAACCGCAGCAATGCGCTGGCGGCCATCGCCGCCGCGCGCCACGTGGGCGTGCCGATTGCCCAGGCGTGCGCTTCGCTGGCCAGCTTCGAGAGCGTCAAGCGCCGCATGGAAGTGCGCGGCGTGGTCAACGCCATCACCGTGTACGACGATTTCGCCCACCACCCGACGGCCATTGCCACCACCGTGGGCGGCCTGCGCCAGAAGATAGGCGGCAGCGGCCGCATCCTGGCCGTGCTGGAACCGCGTTCGAACACCATGAAGCTGGGCGCCATGAAAGATGCGCTGCCGGGCAGCCTCAAGGATGCCGACCTGGTCTTCGGTTTCGGCAGCCATGCCGCGCTGGGCTGGAGCCTGGGCGACGCGCTGGCGCCGCTGGGCAAGATTGCCAGCGCCTACGAAGACATCGACACCCTGGTGGCGGCCGTGGCTGCCAGCGCCCGTCCCGGCGACCAGATCGTGGTCATGAGCAACGGCGGCTTTGGCGGCGTGCACCAGAAATTGCTGGAGGCCCTGGGCCGATGATTCTGTACCTGCATGGATTTCGCTCGTCGCCCCTGTCGATGAAGTCGCGCCTGCTGGCCGCGCAGATGCAGGCGCTGGGCCGTGAAGCACAGTGGCTGTGCCCGCAATTGCCGGCCTCGCCCAAGCTGGCCATAGCACTGGCCTTGTCGCTGGTCAAGGACGTGGCGCCGGCTGAGCTGACGATAATCGGCTCGTCCTTGGGCGGCTATTACGCCACCTGGCTGGCCGAGCAACTCGGTTGCCGCGCCGTCTTGCTCAACCCCGCCATCGTGCCCTTGATCGACCTGGAACAGCATGTGGGCGTGACGACTGAGTTCCATTCGGACAAGCCATTCGAGTTCAAGCGCGAGTACATTGATGAGCTGCGCGCGTTTGCCGTAGAGACAATTACTGAGCCGCAACGCTATTTCCTGATTGCCGCCACGGGCGATGAAGTGCTCGACTACCGCGACATGGTGGCGCATTATCAGGGGGCGCGGCAGTTGGTCATCGATGGCAGCGACCATGGCATCAGCGAATTTGCCGACTACCTGGCGCCCGTGCTGGCCTTTTGCGGCATCGATGCGGATGCCGCCAAGTGAGGCCGGGTTCGCTGCGGCAGGCGCAATGGCATGCGCACGTGAATGCCGTCAATGCGCCGGCGGCCTTGCGCCATTGGCTCACGGGTGGCGGGTCGCTGACGGCCAAGCTGAAAGCGCATAGCCAGGCATTTCGCGTGCAATGTTTGCATCAGGAAACGGCACGTTGCTTGAGCGACGAGGCTGCCATCATTGGTTTGCACCGCGCGGGCAGGGTGTGGGAACGCGAAGTGCTGTTGCGTTGTGATGACAAGCCGGCCGTGTTTGGCCATACCGTCGTGCCCATGCAGGCGACGGCCACGGACTGGCCATTGTTTTCCGCGCTGGGCGAACGTTCGCTGGGCACGACCCTGTTTGGCGACCGCATGGTACGCCGCGGTGCACTGGAATTTGCCCGCTTGCGCGCCGGGCACCCGCTGGTACAGCGAGCGCAGGCGGCGCTGGCATGGGAAGGGCAGCGCGCCGACGAGCAGGCGCTGTTTTTTGCCCGCCGCTGCCTGTATCAGCGTCACCAGGGCTTGCTGCTGGTAACCGAAGTATTTTTGCCGGCGGTGCTGGAGTTGACGTCCGTCACTCGCACCGTTGCAACCGACACATTAATAAACAAAGCATAACAATGAATCTATTTTTTGAAGAATCCGGCGATTTCAAGGTCGGCACGGTCCTGTCGCAAGCGGGTGAAGCCTACCAGGTCGAAATGGCCAGCGGCAAGCGCACCAAGGTCAAGGTCAAGGATGTGCTGCTGCAGTATGAAAAGCCGGCCCCGGCCGAGTTGCTCGAGCAAGCCAAGGCGGTTGCCGCCGAGATCGATCTCGATTTCCTGTGGGAAGTGGCGGGCGAAGACGAGTTCGGCTTTGCCGAGCTGGGCGCCGAGTACTTCGGCCATGCACCGTTGCCGCCGGAAGCGGCCGGCCTGATCCTGGCCCTGCATTCGGCGCCCGTATATTTTTACAAGAAGGGCCGTGGCCGCTACAAGGCGGCGCCGGAAGCCTCGCTGAAGGCGGCTCTGGCCGGAATTGAAAAGAAAAAGCAGCAGGCGCTGGTGCAGGCAGGCTATGTGGAAGAGCTGAAGCAGAACCGCTTGCCCGCCTCGATGCAGCCCATGGTGCTGCAACTGCTGTTCAAGCCGGACAAGAACACGATTGAATACAAGGCGCTGGAAGCGGCGTGCACGGAATTGCACACGACGCCGCCGCGGCTGATGCTGGCCGTCGGTGGTATTGCTTCGCCAAAAGACTTGCACCTGTCGAAATTCCTTTTCGAAAATTTCCCGAAAGGCGCCGGTTTCCCGAACGTGCCCGTGCCTTCCGTGACGGCCAAGCTGCCGCTGGCCGACGTGGCCGCCTTCTCGATCGACGACGTAACCACGACCGAGATCGACGATGCCTTCTCCGTGCAACCCTTGCCCGATGGCACCGTGAAAGTGGGTATTCACATCGCCGCGCCGGGCCTGGGCATCCGTCCGGAAGACGTGATCGACAAGATGGCGCGCCAGCGCATGTCGACCGTCTACATGCCTGGCGACAAGATCACCATGCTGCCCGACGAAATCGTCAACGCGTTTACCCTGGCGGAAGGCACGACGTGCCCGGCCCTGTCGCTGTACGCGACCTTGGATCCGAAAGCGGACTGGGCCGTGGTCAGCACGCAGACGCGCGCCGAGCTGGTGCCGATTGCCAGCAATTTGCGGCATAACCAGTTAGACGATCTGGTCAATGAGGAAACCCTGGCCAGCGGTGAGGGCGAGTATCCGCACAAGGCCGATTTTGCCGTGCTGTGGCAATGGGCGCAGCAACTGGAACAGGGCCGCATGAAGAAACGCGAAGCGTTTGGCCTGAAGCCGGAACAGAATAACCGTGTCGATTTCAATTTCTATGTGGAAAACGACATCGTCACCGTGGCGCGCCGCAAGCGTGGCGCGCCGCTCGACAAGATCGTCGCCGAACTGATGATTTTTGCCAACAGCACGTGGGGCAAGATGCTGCACGACCATGGCGTGCCAGGCATCTACCGCAGCCAGGGCGGCGGCAGCGGCAATAGCTGGGCGGCAAAGATGCAGGTGCGCATGGTTACCCATGCGGCGCCGCACCAGGGCCTGGGCGTGGATCAATACGCGTGGAGCACTTCGCCTTTGCGCCGCTACACGGACCTGGTCAACCAGTGGCAAATCATCGCTTGCGCCGAGCATGGCGTGACGGCGCCGCTGGTGGCCCCGTTCAAGCCGCGCGACGCGAATCTGTTCGCCATCGTCTCGGCGTTCGACGCCGCGTATGCCGCGTATGGCGATTTCCAGTCGAACATGGAACGCTACTGGTGCTTGCGCTGGCTGCACCAGGAAAACGCGCGCCAGGTCGACGCCGTCGTGCTGAAAGACGAGATCCTGCGCCTGGTCGACATTCCGCTGGTCATCAAGCTGCCGGGCATGCCATCGGTGGCGCGCGGTGCCCAGGTGAAACTGGACTTGCTGCGCTGGGATGAAGTCGACCTGAGCATCGAAGCGCGCCTGCTGGAAATTGCCGCCGTGCCCGATGCGGCGGCCGATGCCGAGCTGGACTATGAGGAAGAGTCTGGCGACGAAGGCGCCGATGAAGGCGACGTGGCAGCGGAAGCCGCGCCGGAAGCGGCCAACCAGGTCGGCGACGCCGAGGCGGAAGTGGCGGAACTGGCCAGCGAAGACGTGGTCAGCGAGCCCGAGGTCAAGTAAGGCATTCCTCACGCCATCAAGGCGGTGCTGAAAACTGTTGCCGGCACCGCCCTTTGACGTAGAATTCAGCCATCTTGTATGGTGTGCTTGTTGCGAACTGGGTTGCGCGTGAAGTCTTTCCGAGAGAATCGTTTCCTGATGATAGCCGTGGCGGTATCGCTGCTGGCGCACGGCGCCTTGCTGGCGATGCATTTTGTCGCCCCGGCCCCGCAGCGGGCCGTCGCCACCGATCCTGGCCTGGAAGTGATCCTGGTCAACGCCAAGCATGCGAACAAGCCGCTGAAGGCCGATGCCCTGGCGCAAGCCAACCTCGATGGTGGTGGACAGGCCGACAAGGGTCGCGCCAAGTCGCCCTTGCCCGACATGCGCAAGGTGGAAGAGGGCGACAGCGTCAAGGCCAGCGCCAGGCGCATTGCCGAGCTGGAGCAGAAGCAGCAGGAATTGCTGACGCAGGCGGCCAGGCCGACGCCTTACAGCGCCGCGCCCGTCACGGAAAAGGACAAGCCCAATCCCCTGGCCACCGGCTCGGACTTGATGGAAAGCAGCAAGGCCATCGCCCGCATGGCGGCCGAAATCAGCCAGACCGTGGAAGACCAGAATAAACGTCCGCGCAAGACGTTCATTACGCCCAGCACGCAGGAGGTCGGCTATGCCATGTATTACAAGACTCTGCAAAAGCGCATCGAGGAAATCGGCACCCTGAATTTCCCGCAAAAGAATGGCCGCAAGATGTATGGCGAACTGGTCGTCTATATCCCCATCTTCCAGGACGGCACGATTTACCAGAAAGAGGGCGGCGCCCGCGTGGAAAAAAGCTCGGGCAACCCGGCACTCGATGCGGCGGCCCTGGCCATCGTGCGCCGCGCGGCGCCGTTTGGCCGTTTCCCACCGAACATGTTGTCGAGTGACAAGGATGACCTGTGGGTCGTCATCACCCGCTTCAAATTTACGCGCGAAGAAAAAATGGAAGCTAACCTGACTGGCGGCAGCAATTGAACAAGCAAGCAATGAATCACGATCAATATTGCGTCTTCGGCAATCCCATCGCCCACAGCAAGTCCCCATTGATCCACGCCGCGTTTGCCCTGCAGACAGGGCAAGCGTTGGTCTATGAGCGCCGGCTGGCGCCGCTCGATGGCTTTGCCCTGGCGGCCCGCACGTTTGCCGCCGAGGGTGGCAAGGGCGCGAACGTGACCGTGCCCTTCAAACTGGACGCGTGTGCGCTGGCCACCGTGCTGACGCCGCGGGCTAGGGCGGCCGGCGCCGTCAATACCCTGCGTTTCGATGGCGACACCATTCTTGGCGACAATACCGATGGCGCGGGCCTGGTGGCCGACATCGTGCGCAACGCGGGCGTGAGCATTGCCGGCAAGCGCGTCCTGCTGCTGGGTGCGGGCGGCGCCGCGCGCGGCGTCGTGCTGCCCTTGCTGGAACAGGGACCGCAGGAAATCTTCATTGCCAACCGCACCGTGGCCACGGCCGAGGCGTTGGTAGCGCAGTTTGCCGACGCGCTGGCGCACCCCGGCCAGCTGCGCGCCGGCGGTTTCGCGCAGCCCGATGGCGTGTTCGATATCGTCATCAACGCCACCTCGGCCAGCCTGGCGGGCGACTTGCCGCCCGTGCCGCCTGGAATTTTCGGCAGCCATACGCTGGCGCTGGACATGATGTACGGCGCCCAGCCTACCGTCTTCATGGACTTTGCCGCGCAGCATGGCGCGCAGGTGCGCGACGGCCTGGGCATGCTGGTGGAGCAGGCGGCCGAAGCGTTTTACGTGTGGCGCGGCGTGCGTCCGCAGACGCAGGACTTGCTGGCGCAATTGCGCAGTACCCTGTGAGCGCCGGCAAGAAGGGCCATCGCAAGGGGGGCAGCGGCAGCCGCTACGGCTGGATCAAGTGGCTGTTCATCGTTCCCGTGCTGGCCTTTATTGTCGTGCAACTGTATTTCTTCCTGCAAATCTGGTGGTGGGTCGACCATAACCCGTCCAGCACGGCCTTCATGCGGGAACAGTTGTCGGTCTTGCAGGACAAGAATCCCAATGCCACCATCAAGCAGACGTGGGTGCCGTACAACCGCATCTCGAACAATCTGAAACGGGCCATCATCGCTTCGGAAGACGCGAATTTCTCCGAGCACGAAGGCGTGGACTGGGAAGCCTTGCAAAAGGCGTATGAAAAAAACAGCAAGAAGCAGAAGGTCGTGGCGGGCGGCTCCACCATCACGCAGCAGCTGGCGAAGAATCTGTTCCTGTCCGGTTCGCGCAGCTATGTGCGCAAGGGGCAGGAACTGATCATCACGTACATGCTGGAAAACCTGATGGAAAAGCAGCGCATTTTCGAGATTTATCTGAATGTGGTGGAGTTTGGCACGGGCACCTTTGGCGCCGAAGCGGCCGCGCGCCACTATTACAAGGTCAGCGCGGCGGGCCTGAGCGCGGGGCAGGCGGCGAAACTGGCCGTGATGCTGCCGAATCCCCGTTTTTATGACCGTCACCGCGATACGGGTTACCTGAACCGGCGCACGGGCGTGATCCTGCGCCGCATGGGGGCGGCGGAATTGCCTTGAGTGCAGCGGGCTTTCTTTGCATAAAATTAAAGCTGCCTGATTGGCACTATTGCGACGCAGCATCTTAATCGGCCCCGCTTGGTGCAACGCCGCACTTTTTCCGTGAAAAAGCCGTGCCGGGGGTGGTCGTGAAAAGGCCTTTGCGGGTACACTTGCGCTGTTTTCATTTTTGGCGCCAGCGCCAGCACATCACGATAACCCCACATCCGGCTGAGAGCGCGCATGATCAATGTCTTTGTATTACAGAATGGCCGGCTCAACCAGGTGCCGATCGACAGCCGCGCAGACCTCGAAAATGCCGAACCGGTGTGGGTCGACCTGACCGACCCCACCGATGATGAACGGGCCTGGGTCAAGGCCATCTACAACGTCACCCTGCCGGGCGAAGACGAAGTCAAGGATATTGAAGCGTCGGCCCGCTATTACGAAGCGGAAAACGGCGACTTGCACCTGCGCACGGATTTCCTGCGTGAAGAGGACGACGGCCCGTCGCGCGTCATCACGGTCGCCTTCATTCTTGCCCGCAAGATTTTGTTTTCCATGCATACGGACGACTTGCCCGTGTTCCGCCTGGTGCGCATGCGCGCCCGCTCGCGGCCCGGCTCGATTGCCGACTACATGGACGTGCTGCTCGACCTGTACGCCACCGATGCCGAGTATTCGGCCGACGTGCTCGAAGGCATCTACCAGAACCTGGAAGAAGTCAGCACGCGCGTGCTGCAAAAGGAATTTACCGATGCGCACGCGGCCGAAGCGCTGAACGCCATTGCCCACGAGGAAGATTTGAATGGCCGTATCCGCCGCAACATGATGGATACGCGCCGCGCCGTGAGCTTTCTGATGCGCGGCCGCTTGCTCAATTCCGAGCAGTTCGAGGAAGCGCGGCAGATTTTGCGCGACATCGAATCGCTGGACGGTCACACCTCTTTCCTGTTCGACAAGATCAACTTCCTGATGGATGCCACCGTCGGTTTCATCAACATCAACCAGAACAAGATCATCAAGATCTTCTCGGTGGCCAGTGTGGCCTTCCTGCCGCCGACCCTGATCGCCAGTGTGTACGGCATGAACTTCAAGCTGATGCCGGAACTGGAATGGTCGTTCGGCTATCCATGGGCCTGGGGCTTGATGATCACCAGCGCCATCGCGCCCTTCCTGTACTTCCGCCACCGCGGCTGGCTGAAATAAGCCGCATCGCCGGGGCGCTTCCGCGTCCCGGTGTCAAGACGAACGCAGCGAATTCAAAAATCGGCGATAATCACTGGTATTGTGTGGTATTGAATTGGTATTGCGTGATTGCTCATTGCTCATTGCTCATTGCTGATTGCTGATTCATGCCTGCCGCCGGCTGCGCAGAAAAGTATCGTCATCGAGACGTTTTCTGCGTGGTGGCGTCCGCCTGTTCCACCTATGATCGTTACGATGCCGGCCTTGGCCGGCTGGCCGCCGCATTTCCCGTCACCGTTGTCTTCTGGAGAGTCCATGCCTGATACCGCCATCACCCCACCGCGCTTTACCCATCTGATCAGCGACTGCGATGGCGTGCTGATCGACAGTGAAGCCGTGGCCCTGCAAGCGCTGCTGGAATTGCTGGGGCCGCGCCTGCAAAACCTGCCCGAGGGCGTCACCCTGCAAGGCTTGATCGAGCCGCGCCTGGGCCAGCGCCTGGTGCCGCTGATGCAGGATATCTACAAGGAACTGTGCCTGCCGCAATTGCCGGCCGATGACATCATGGCCATCGGCAACGCCGTCGACGCGGCCTGCGATGCGCAGCTGCGCGCCGTGCCTGGCGTGGCGCAGGCGCTGGCCGCCATTCCCCTGCCCAAGGCCGTGGCCTCGAACAGCGTCAGCGCGCGCGTGCTGTCGGCGCTCGAGCGCACTAACATGGCGCCGCTGTTCGACAAGCGCGTATTTACGCCCGACCTGGTCGGCCATGCCAAGCCCCATCCGGGCGTCTACCTGGCGGCGGCCGCCGCTTTCGGCGTGCCGCCAGGCCAGTGCCTGGTGCTGGAAGACAGCGTCACGGGTGTGACGGCCGCCGTGGCGGCGGGCATGACGGTCCTGGGCTTCATCGGCGGCGGACATATCGCGCCCGGCCAGGAAGCACGCCTGAAGGCGGCCGGCGCGCATGTCGTGTTCGGCGACATGGCCAGTTTGCCGGCGCTGGTGGCGGCCCTGCTGCAGCCGGCCACCGAGCCGCAAGTCGCCTAGCGGCAGGTATAGCCGCCATCGATCGGCAGGCTGACGCCGCTGATCATGGCGGCGGCGTCGCTGAGCAGGAACAAAATGGGGCTGGCTACCTCTTCCGGGGTGGCAAAACGGCGCAGCGGGATGGCGGCCAGCATGGGGCCGCTTTTCGCCGGATCGCTCCAGTCCCGTTCCGCCATCGGCGTCAGGGTCACGGTCGGGTTGACGCTGTTGACGCGGATGCCGTGCGGCCCCAGTTCCAGGCACAGGCTGCGGGTGATCGCATCCATGGCCGCCTTCGAGGCGCAATACGCCAAGTGATGCTCAAGCGCCACCAGCGCCGCCTGGCTCGAAACGTTCACGATGCTGCCCTTGTGTCCTTCGCGCAGCATGCCCTGCGCCACATGGCGCGCCATCATGGCCGCGCTGCGCGCATTGACCACCATCACGCGGTCAAAGCTGGCCGCATCGACTTCCATGCTGGGCCCCAGTTGCGAGATGCCGGAGCAATTGACGAGACCATCGATGTTGCGCAGCTGCGCCAGCGCGGCCGCCATGGCGTCGCTGTCGCTGATGTCGAGCTGCAGCGGCTCGCAACCGGTTTCGTCGGCCAGCGCGGCCAGCCGTTCGGCGTTTTGTCCGATGGCAATGACGCGCGCGCCGGCCGCGCTCAGCATGCGCGCAGTGACCAGGCCGATGCCGCTGGAAGCGCCCGTGACGATGAATTTCTTGTGGCGGAAATCGAATAGCATGGTCATCCTTAGTTTGGGTTGGCGTGGTTGATACGGTGCATCAGGGGCCGCAAGGCGGGATAGGCATCGCGGTACAGGGCAAAGGTGCGGCGGTAGACCTCGCTGGCGTCCGCTTGCGGCTTGCTGCGCGGCACCAGGGTGACCCAGCCCCGCTGGGCCGCATCCTTGCTGACCAGGCCGGCACCGAGCGCCGCCAGCAAGGCCGCGCCCAGCGCCGCCTCGACGTTTTCCGCGATGGTGTAGACGGGGTAATTGGTGATGTCGGCAATGATCTGCATCCACAGGGGCGAGTGCGCGGCGCCGCCGACGACGATCAGCTTGTCGTCGAGCGCGACCGTGCCGGTGCCCCTGGCGCCCGCCTCGATATTGTGTTGCAGGGCAAAGCTCACGCCTTCAAGCACGGCGCGGTACAGATGGGCGCGGCTGTGGTACAGGCTCAGGCCCAGGAAGGCGCCGCTGGCCCTGGCGTCCCAGATGGGGCTGCGCTCTCCCATCAGGTAGGGCAGGAACAGCACGCCTTCCGCGCCGGGTGGTACGGCTTGCGCCTGCTCTTCCATCAGCTGGTGCGCATCGGCATGGCCCAGCCGTCTGGCCGCCTCCACGTCGGCCTGGCAAAACTCGTCGCGGAACCAGCTGACGGAGGCGCCGGCCGTGATGGCGCCGCCAAACACATACAGGTCGGACTGGCTGTTGAACACGTGCGGCATGCTGATCAGGCCGTGGCGCGCATCGACTTGCTGGTGGATATAGCCCCAGCACATGCTCGTGCCGATCATCGCCACATGCTGGCCCGCGCGGCTGGCGCCGGCGGCGAAGGTGGCCACGGCCGCGTCGACCCCGCCGGCGATGACGGGCGTGCCGGCCAGCAAACCGAGCTGCTGCGCCGCCAGCGGCAGCAGGGCGCCCACCACCTCGGACGAGTCGACCAGGCGCTGCGGCATCATGCGCGCGGGGATGCCGAGTTCCTCCAGCATGGGGGCCGACCAGCTGCGCGCGGCCAGGTCGTACACGCCGCCGATATTGCCGGCCGAGCTATGGTCGACGGCCACTTCCCCCGTCAGCAGATAGTTGATGTAGCTGTTCGGCGGCAGGAAGTAGCGCGTGCCGGCCCACACGTCGGGCCGATGGCGCTTGAGCCACAGCATCTTGGTATAGCCGTAATAGCTGTCGACGCCGTTGCCTGTCGTCGCGTACAGCCGTTCCAGATCGACGTGCTGATTGACCCATTCCACCTCGTCGGTGGCGCGCCTGTCCATCCAGATCAGGCACGGGTGCAGCGGCTGCATGGCGGCATCGACGGGAATGCCGGAGCCGCCATACAGGCTGCTCACGCAGATGGCCTTGACGTGCTCCGCCGGCACGCCGCTGGCGTGCAGCACCTGCCGCACGCAGCTCACGACGGCGTCGTACCACACGGCCGGCCACTGCTCGGCCCACAGGGGGCGCGGCGTATCGACCTGGTAGCCCTGCGCATGCTGGGCCACGATGGCGCCGCCGCTGGTGACGAGCAGGGCCTTGGTGCTTTGCGTGCCGATATCGACACCGATGACGTAATCCATGCCGGTTTCCCCGTTAATGTTGCGCTGGCTTCAGCAATACCTTGATGGAATCGAGCGAGTTGGCCAGCGCGAACGCCTGCTCCCAGTCTTCCAGCGGAAAGTCGTGCGTGACGATGCCTTTCGACGTGACCAGTCCGCGTTCGAGCAGGTCGATGGCGACCGGGTAGCAATACGGTCCCAGGTGGGCGCCGCGCACGTCGAGTTCCTTGCGGTCGCCGATGATGGACCAGTCGGCGCTGGTTTCCTTGCCGAAGACGCTGAATTCGACGAAGCGGCCCAGCTTGCGAATCACATTCAAGCCCTGCGTCACGCCGGCCGGCACGCCCGTCGTCTCGATATACACATCGCAGCCGTAGCCGTCCGTCAAGCCGTGGATGATGGCCAGCGCATCGTCGGTGGCGGGATTGATGGTGACGTGGGCGCCATACTCGCGCGCCAGCGCCAGGCGCTCCGGCACCATGTCGATCACCACCAGTTTTTTCGGCGTCTTCAGGGCGGCGATCTGCGTCATCATCAGGCCCAGCGGCCCGGCGCCGGCGATTACCACCACGTCGTCGAGCTGCACTTCGGCGCGGTTGACCGTGTGGATGGCGCACGCCATCGGCTCGATGATGGCCGCGTCTTCCAGCGAAATGCTCTCGGGAATTTTATGCACGAGGGCGGTGGGCGGGATGCGCATGTATTCAGCCATGCCGCCATCGGCCACTTCGCGCTGGAAGCCGAAGATATTGTGCACTTCGCACATCCAATATTTGCCCGATTTGCAAAAGCGGCACTTGCCGCAAGGCACGATCTGCTCGGCAATGATGCGGTCGCCCACCTTCACGCCAAAGTGTTCCTCGCCGTGCTCTCCCGCCTCGACCACGTAGCCGAAGAATTCGTGGCCGGGGATCACCGGCGGCTTGACCCACGACGGCTGGCCGTCGCCGCCCCAGAACATGGCGGCGCCCGAGTGGCATTTGCAGTCGCTGGCGCAGATGCCGCAGGCGGCGATGCGGATCAGCAACTCGTTCAGGCGTGGCTTCGGGCGGCTGATCTTTTGCAGGCGGTAATCTTTCGGACCGTGGCAAACGACGGCTTGCATCTCGACTTCGGTGTACTTCATGGCAGGCTCCAGGTGGTAAAGGTGGTCAGGCGATGGTCAGGCGCGCTTGCTGCTGTTGCGGCTGATGTAAATGGCGAGCAGGATGATCACGCCCTTGATGATGTTTTGCAGGTAGGGCGAGACGCCCATCATGTTCAGGCCGTTATTCAGCACGCCGAGCATGACGGCGCCGATCAGGGTGCCGACGATGGAGCCGCGTCCGCCCGTGATGGCCGTGCCGCCCATGACGACGGCGGCAATCGCGTCCAGTTCGAAGCCGATGCCGGCGTTCGGCTGGCCGCTCATCAGGCGCGACGTGAGCACCAGGCCCGCGATGGCGGCCGTGCCGCCGCTGATGGCATACACCAGCAGCTTGTAGCGCGCCACGCGCACGCCGCTCAGGCGCGTCGCTTCCTCGTTGCCGCCGATGGCGTAGATATAGCGGCCCAGCGGCGTATGGTCGAGCAGCACATAGGCGACGAGGAAGACCAGCAGCATGGCCAGGATCGGCGTCTGCACTCCCAGCACATTGCCGCGGCCAAAGAATTCGAACCAGTCCGGCAAGTCGTTGATCGGGTAGCCGCCCGTGTACAGCAGGGCCAGTCCGCGCGCGATACCCATGGTGGCCAGGGTGACGATAATCGGCGGCATCCTGGCGTAGGCGACAAAGAAGCCATTGCCCACGCCAAAGGCGATGCCCACGGCCAGGCCGGCCGCGATGGCCAGCCCGGGCGGCAGGCCGGCCACCATCAGGCCCGCCGTCAAGGTGCCCGTCAGCGCCATCACGGAGCCGACGGACAGGTCGATGCCGCCGCTGAGGATGGCGCACGTCATGCCGACGGCGATGATGGCGTTGATCGACACTTGCCGCGCGATATTGACCAGGTTATCGCTGGAAAAGAAATGGTCGGTGGTGGCCGCCATCGCGGCCGACACCAGCAGCAGGCCCAGCAGCGGCAGGAAGGCGGGCGACTGCTTCAGCATGCCCCACAGGCGCCTGGCTGGCAGGGGAGGGGCGGGGCGGCGCGGCGCCGCGAGGGATTCAGTGTTGACCGGCTGTTGCATGGCGCATTACCTCGCTGGAGTGAATGGACGTGCCTTCCAGCATGGCCACGATGGCGCCCTGCTTGAACACGGCGACCCTGTCGCACATGCCGGTGATTTCCGGCAGTTCCGATGAAATCAGAATGATGGAATAGCCATCGCTGGTGAGGGCGCGCATCAGGCGGTAGATTTCCGCCTTGGCGCCCACGTCGATGCCGCGCGTGGGCTCGTCGAAGATGAGGATCTTGCAGTGATGGTTGAGCCAGCGGGCGATCACCACTTTTTGCTGGTTGCCGCCGCTCAGGGTGCCCACGCGCGTACCGGGGCCGGGGGCCTTGACGCCCACCTTGGCCATCATGGCCCGCGTGGCGGCCAGCTCGGCGGGGCGGCGTATCAGGCCCGCACCCGTGTATTTCCCCAGGTTATTGATGGACATGTTTTCCGTGATGCTGAAATCGAGGATCAGTCCTTCGGTCTTGCGGCTTTCCGGCAACAGGCCTATGCCGTGGCGCAAGGCATCGGCCGGATCGCGCAGGCGGGCGCGCTTGCCGTGGATGCGGATCTCCTTGTGCCAGGCCGGGTGGGCGCCCATCACGGCCAGCGCCAGTTCCGTGCGGCCCGAACCGACCAGGCCGGCAAAGCCGAGGATTTCGCCCTGCTGCAGCTGGAAGCTGTTGGCGGGGCCATCCTTGCTCAGGCGCACGTCGCGGGCGTCGAGCACGATGGCGGGCGAGGCGGGGCGCGCCGGCTTGGCGGGGAAGTTCGCTTCCAGCTTGCGCCCGACCATCATTTCCACCAGCTGGCCGATATCGGTGGCGGCCACGTCCGTCATGCCCACGTACTGGCCATCGCGCAGCACGGTGATGCGGTCGCACACGTCGAAAATCTCTTCCATGTGATGCGAAATGAAGATCATCGCCACGCCTTGCTGGCGCAGTTCGCGCATGATGGCAAACAGCTGCCCCGCTTCGCTGGGTGTCAGCGTGGCCGTCGGTTCGTCGAGGATCAGGATGCGGGCATTGAGCGAAAGGGCCTTGCCGATTTCCACGAACTGCTGCTGGGCAATGCTGAGCTGGCTGACTTCGGCCGACAGGTCGATGGCGATGTTCAGGCGCGCGAAGATGGCTGCCGCTTCCTGCCGCATGGCTTTTTTCGACAGCAAGCCCAGGGCATTCGTCCGCTCGCGTCCCAGGAAGATGTTTTCCACCGCATTCAGGTAGGGCACCAGGGAAAACTCCTGGAAGATGATGGCGATGCCGGCGGCGATGGCGTCGTTGTAGCTGTGAAAATCGCAGGGCTGGCCATCGACCACGATGTTGCCCGCGTCGGGCCGGTAGATGCCGCTGAGAATTTTCATCAGGGTTGACTTGCCGGCGCCATTTTCACCGAGCAAGGCGTGGATTTCGCCCTGACGAATGCTCAGGTTAATGTCGTTCAAGGCTTTCACGCCGGGGAAACCTTTGGTGATGTTTTGTAGCTGCAAGATCGTCTGCATGGTGGGATCCGGAGTAACGGTGAAGCTCCCGCAGCCAGGCCGCGGGAGTGGGCAGGCACGGTGGCCGCTGCCCTTACCAGCTGAAGGACTTGGCGCCTGCCTTGTCCACCAGCTTGACGTCGACCGGCACTTGCGCCGGCACGTTGGCGCCCCATTTTTTTGCCATGGCGATGGCCAGCGCCAGGCGCACCTGGTCGCGCGGGTACTGGGCGGCCGTGGCGATGAACCTGGAATTGGGCTTGAGCATCGCCTTGATGGCTTCCGGCGCGCCGTCCACACTGGTCAGTTTCACGTCCTTGCCGCTCGCTTCGATGGCCGACAGCGCGCCCATGGCGCCGCCATCGTTGACGCTGAAAATGCCTTTCAGCTTGGGCTGCGCCTGCAGGATGTTTTCCGTGACCGTCAAGGCCTGGTCGCGTTCCTGCTTGCCGTTCTGGGTGCTGACGATCTTGATGCCAGGAAAGGCTGCCAGCGCATCCTTGCAGCCGCGCACCCGCTCCAGGATGGGCACGACGGGGATGCCGTCGAGGATCGCCACGTCGCCCTTGCCATCCAGACTCTTGGCCAGGTAGGTGCAGGCCAGCTGGCCCGCATTGAAATTTTTCGAGCCGACGAAGGAATCGACGGGGCCGTTGGCATTCGCATCGACGGCGACGACGATCACGCCGGCCGCCTTGGCCGCCTTGACGGCCGACTGGATGCCGACCGAATCGGTGGGGTTGAGCAGCAGGATGTCGATCTTTTTCTGGATCATGTCTTCCACGTCGCTCGTCTGCTTGGCCACGTCGTGGCGCGCATCGGTGATCACCACCGTGGCGCCGATGCTGGCGGCCGCCTCTTCCAGCGCCTTTTTCATTGTGATGAAATACGGGTTGTTGAGTTCCTGGAAGGACATGCCGATCTTCAGCGGCGCGGCGCTGGCGCTCACGGACAGGCTGGCGGCGCACAGGGCGGTCGTGGACAGGGCCAGCAATTTTCTTTTCAACATCATCGTCTCCTGGTTTTTAGTATGGATTTTGGGTGTCGTGGCAGCCTTGCCTTGCCTGCTGCCGGGGCATGAAGCGTGAAAAAGGGAGTCAGGTGCCTGGGGCCGCCGTTTTCAAGCCGTCGTAGCGGCGGAATTTCGACGGTGAAATGCCCTTGTGCGCGAGGAACTGGCGGTTGAAATTGGACAGATTGTTAAAGCCCACCTGATAGCAGATGTCTGTGATGCTCAAGGCGCTGTTGCTGAGCATTTCGCAGGACAGTTTGATGCGCAGCAAGTTCACGTATTGCACAAAGGAAATTCCCGTGTGCTTGCTGAACGAGCGCGAGAAGGAGCTGACGTTTTGTCCGATCAGCTCCGCCAGTTCCGATTCGCGCAAGTCGGTCGACAGGTTCTTGCCGATGTAGGCCAGCGCCAGGTTGATCTTCGATGCCATATAGCTGTGCGGATCGGGCAGGTAGCTGGGGCTGGACAGCTTGCGGCGCTCGCTGTCGTGCAGCAGCAGGTCCAGCAGCGACAGGAACAGCATGACCCGGCGGCAGCCGCGCGCTTCCAGCAAGGCCTGCATCAGGGGCCTGGCGGCGGCGCCGGCCTCCGGCGTAAACAGCAGGCCGCTGCGCGATTCGTCCAGCAGGGTCACGACCGGCTGCAATTCCGGGAAGGCGGCGATGGCCTTGGCCATGAATTCGGCCGTGAATTGCAGGATCAGGCAACGCTGCGGCACGGGCTGGTTATCGGGCAGCTCGCTGACCCAGTTATGCGGCAGGTTGGGGCCGGACATGACCAGGTTGCCCGGCTCGAAATCGCCGATATAGTCGCCGACGAAGTACTTGCCGCTGGTGTCGGTGATCAGCTGGATTTCATATTCGGGATGAAAGTGCCAGCGCACGGTGCGGTAAGGGTAGCCGTGCGACCAGGCTGTAAACGATTCATCGGCGGGCACGCGGACGACTTCGAGATCGGGTTTCATGATGTGCTCCCTCGCGCCGCTTAGCCGGTGACGGCGGGAAAAAGAGAAACAGCGCGGTGGCGGCAAAGCGTAAACGGGGCGAGGCGGATGCGTGGCATGACGTGTCTCCTGCTGGGTTACCGTGCGCTTCGACCCTGTTGCCGGCCGGGCGTGTTTTTGATTTATGGTTCCATTCTATGCAGGCGAACCCGGCGGGGCCACTCATTCCATGTGGGTATACCGATACTTTTTTTGCATTTTCCTTGCATCAGAGGAGACGTAGTCAAATTTTGTGCATTGCGTCAAATGTTGCTGAGCAATACGTTGGCGGGAAAAGATGGCAATTGCACAAAATAGTATCGATAAAACAGGGTCTTTGACGTAGCGCCCGCCCCCGCGCCGCTTGTATGCTGGCCAGGCTGGCCGCGACCGGGCCGGCGTCCCTTCAAGAATACCCATGCCGGAGAGCACCATGCGAGTAGCGTATGTCTGATGTCTATTTGACGCACCTGATCAGCGATTGTGATGGCGTTCTGGTCGACAGCGAAAGCGTGACCTTGTTTTCTCTGCTCAAGCAGCTGCGCCCGTACGTGCCCGCCGATACGCCGCTGGTCGCCCTGATCCAGCCGCGGCAAGGACAGAACTTCGAGACGCTGCTGACCGGCGTGTTCCTCGAACTGGGTCTCGCGCCGCCGGCGCCGGATGTCTGCGCAGCGATCCGCCAGGGCGTCGAAACCGATTGCGACCGGCTGCAGCGGGCCGTGCCCGGCGTGCTGCGGGCGCTGGCTGCCATCAATATGCCGAAAGCGGTGGCGTCGAATAATACTGGCGCGCGCGTGCGGTCGGCGCTGGAGCGGACCGGCATGGCACCGTTATTTGGCGGACGGGTGTTTACGCCGGACCTGGTGGGCCATGCCAAGCCGCATCCGGGCCTGTACCTGGCGGCGGCGGCCGCCTTTGGCGTGCCGCCAGGCCAGTGCCTGGTGCTGGAAGACAGCGTCACGGGCGTGACGGCCGCCGTGGCGGCGGGCATGACGGTATTGGGATTCATCGGCGGCGGGCATGTCGCCGCCGGCCAGGAAGCGCGCCTGAAGACGGCCGGCGCGCTTCTTGTGTTCAATGACATGGCCAGGCTGCCGGCGCTGGTGGCCGCGGTGATGGACACCGCGGCCGTGTAAAACGCTTATGCCAGTTTGGCAAACACCTTGCGCGCGGCGGCGATGGTGGCGTCGATGACGGCGTCATCGTGCTGCGCCGAGACGAAGCCCGCTTCGAAGGCGGCGGGTGCGAAGTACACGCCTTCGTCCAGCATGGCGTGGAAGAAGGCGTTGAACTTGCTGCGGTCGCCCGCCATCATTTCCGCGTAGCTGGTCGGCGGCGTGGCGCTGAAATAGATGCCGAACATGCCGCCGATGTAGTCGGCGCAGAAGACCACGCCGGCCTCTTTGGCGGCGGCGGTCAGGCCTTCGGCCAGGCGCTTGGCCGTGGCGCCCAGCTGCTCGTAGAAGCCTGGCTGCTGGATCAGTTTCAAGGTGGCCATGCCGGCCGCCACGGCGACCGGGTTGCCCGACAGGGTGCCGGCCTGGTAGACGGCGCCCAGCGGCGCCATGTTGTGCATCAGCGCCGCGCTGCCGCCGAAGGCCGCCACCGGCATGCCGCCGCCGATCACCTTGCCCAGGGCCGTCAGGTCCGGCTTGATGCCGTACAGCGCCTGCGCGCCGCCCAGAGCCACGCGCAAGCCGCACATGACTTCATCGAAAATGAGCAGGGCGCCGTGCTGCGTGCACAGCTCGCGCATCGCCTGCAGGAACTCCGGCGTGGCTTTCACCAGGTTCATGTTGCCGGCCACCGGTTCGACGATGACGCAGGCGATGTCCGCGCCGAAGCTGTCGAAGGCGTCTTTCAGCTGCTCCACGTTGTTATAGTCGAGCACCAGAGTGTGTTTCACAAAATCTTCCGGCACGCCGGCCGATGTCGGGTTGCCGAAGGTGAGCAAGCCGCTGCCCGCTTTCACCAGCAGCGAATCGGCGTGGCCGTGGTAGCAGCCTTCGAACTTGACGATCTTGTCGCGTCCCGTGGCGCCGCGCGCGAGGCGCAGGGCGCTCATGGTCGCTTCCGTGCCCGACGACACCAGGCGCACCTGCTCGATCGACGGCACCAGGCGCGTGATTTCCTCGGCCATCAGCACTTCGCCTTCCGTCGGCGCGCCGAACGACAGGCCAAGCGCGGCCGCATCCTGCACCGCTTTCACCACTTCCGGGTGGGCGTGGCCGACGATGGCCGGGCCCCAGGAACCGATGTAGTCGATATAGCGCTTGCCATCCGCGTCCCAGAAGTAGGGGCCTTCGGCGCGCGTGATGAAGCGCGGCGTGCCGCCGACGGAGCGGAAGGCGCGCACGGGCGAATTGACGCCGCCTGGCGTGGTTTTTTGTGCGCGGGCAAACAGGATGTCGTTCTGTGAAGTCGTCGTCATGATAATCGTGCCTTGAAAGTGGATCGTTGTCTGTGTCGTCTGTCTGGTCTGCTACAGAATTATTGGGCGCCGCGCTGGCGCTGCTGCCGGAACAGCCGGTTCGGCACCAGCTTGCCCATGCCGTGGCGCTGCGCGTGGGCCAGCGCGCCGGCCGTGAATTCCTGCGCCGCCACGACCACCTGCGGCACGTCGTCTTCGTTTTCCGCCAGGGCCAGCAGGGCGGTAGCCGCCGCCGACAGGGTGCTGCCGGCGCCGTTGAAGATGCCGGGCAGGTGCTGCCATTCGTCGTGGCGCACCACGCCGTCCTCGCCGAACAGGGTATTGGCGCGCAGCTTGCCTTCGCCCGTGCCGGACTTGCTGGCGTCGGCCGGCATGCCGGTGACGAGCACGTATTCGCAGCCCAGCGCCACCAGGTAGTCGACGTCGTTTTGCAGGGTGTCGTCCGGATCGGCGTCGCGCCAGGTCTCGGCCAGGCGCTCCAGTTCCACCGGCGAGAGCACCAGCAGGGTCGTTTGCGGGATCAGCAGCTGGCGCACGGCCGTGAGAATATCTTCATCGTCCATGCCCTGTTCCGGCAGCGCCGAAATGAAGGGATCGAGGATCAGCGGCACGTTCGGATAGTCGGAGACGATTTCGGCGATGGCCGTGACGTTTTCCACGCTGCCCAGCGCGCCGATCTTGATGGCGGCCACGGACATGTCTTCCAGCAGCACGCGCGCCTGGTCGGAAACCCAGTCCGGGTCGACCGCCTGCACGTCTTCCACGCGCGCCGTATCGCTGATCAAGAGGCCCGTGGTGACGGACAGGCCATGGCAGCCGAAGGCTGAAAAGGTGGCCAGATCGGCCTGGATGCCGATCGCGCCGACCGGATCGGACACGCCGAAGCTTAATATGAGGGGAGAAGTTTGGTTTTGCACGGCGGGTAGATTAAGATACCTAATTCAGCATTTTACTTGATTGAAGGGTGGCAGAACGTGAGTAGCAACGAAACAACGCAGCAATTCCAAACGTGGATGTGTCTTATTTGCGGCTGGGTTTATGATGAAGCGGCCGGTCTGCCCGACGAAGACATCGCTCCCGGCACGCGTTGGGCCGATGTTCCGATGAACTGGACCTGCCCTGAATGCGGTGCGCGCAAGGATGATTTCGAGATGGTGGCGCTGTAATCAATCAGTTCCACGGGATGCCGCTGCCGCACGCAGGTATCGCGGCTGCCTGTGCTATCGTATGAAAGATTGTCGAATAATCACATGACGCGTCCTTTTTTGCCCGCGGCGCCGTCCGATGCCGTGGGTGCCAGCGCCACGATCCTCGTCATCGACGACAGCGCGACGATACGCAGCGCGGCCGCGAAGATCCTCGGCGAGGCCGGTTATCGCGTGGTGGTGGCGGAAAACGGCTTTGCGGCCCTGGCCAAGATCGCCGACTGCCAGCCGGCCCTGATCGTGTGCGACATCGTGATGCCGCGCCTGGACGGCTACCGCACCTGTGCGCTGATCAAGGCCAGTGCGGCTTTCCACGCCACGCCGGTGCTGATGCTGTCGTCGAAGGAAGGCTTGTTCGACCGCGCGCGCGGCGCCATGGCGGGCGCCAGCGCCTGCCTGGCCAAGCCGCTGGCGCGCGAGGCGCTGCTGGAGGCCGTGCGGCAGCACCTGGCCGGGCATTTTGAGTAGTGATTTATTGATTGACAACGCAGCAAGGAAGCAGATGGCCATACACACAATTCTGATCGTCGATGACTCGCCGACAGAGCGCTACTACCTGAGCGAGATGCTGGTGCGTGCCGGCTATGCCGTGTTGACGGCGCAGGACGGCGCCGACGCGCTGGCGCAACTGAAGCAGGCCAGGCCCGACCTGATCCTGATGGACGTGGTGATGCCCGGTGCGAATGGCTTCCAGATCACGCGCGCCATCGCCCGCGATCCCGAACTGCAGGACGTGCCGGTGATTATCTGCTCCAGCAAGAGCCAGGAAACGGATCGCATCTGGGGCTTGCGCCAGGGCGCGCGCGATTACCTGGTCAAGCCGGTGGTCGAAGCCGAGCTGCTGGCCAAGATCGCCGCGATTTCCTGAGCATGCACACGATGCCAGGTCACGGCGTGTCCACCGCGGCTTTTCCGCCTGCCGCTGCCGCCATGCCCGTCTTCGAGGCGGGTGCGCGGCAGGGGCGCTTGCGCCAGTATCAGCTGCAATTGATCGAGCGGATACAGGCCGCGCGCAGCGGCGTGCTGGCGGCGCACAAGGAACTGGGCGTGATGCTCGGTGGCCGGCCCTGCCTGCTCGACCTGACGCAGCTCGGTGAAATCGTCATCGCCACCGGCGTGCAGATCCAGGGCGTGCCGCTGGCGCAGGACTGGTACCTGGGCCTGGCGGCCATGCGCGGCCGCCTGACGGGTGTCGTCGACCTGGCCCGCTACATGGGCGAACCGGCCTGCGTGCCGGGCAATCACTGCCGCATCATCACCTTTTCTCCCCGCCTGGGCCTCAATTGCGCATTGCTGGTCGAACGCGTGCTCGGTTTGCGCCAGTTGCGCGCCATGCAATCGGTGCCCGTTCAGGATGCGGCGCCGGGTGTGCTGCCATCGTGGGCGGCGCAGGCGCTGCGCGACAGCGAAGGGCAAGAGTGGCTGCGCCTGGACCTGGCGCAGTTGGCGCAATCGGCACGCTTCCTTGATGCCGGCTTTGGCGGCCTCGCCGTCCACAAGGATCTTTGCTGATGGGCGCCCATTCTCCCATTCTGGCGGCCGGCATGCCCGAAGCGCAGCATGCGCCGGACGCGCCGGCATCGGCGGCCGACTTGCCGCTGCGCCTGCGCGACGCGCTGGGACGGCGCAAGTCGCTGGCCAGCGCGCCGGCCGGGGACTGGAAGCTGCCGCTGATCGGCCATTTTCCGCTGCAAAAGCAGCTGAGCATCCTGTCGACGCTGATGGCCCTGAGCCTGGCCGCCAGCCTGCTGTTCGTCGGACTGAACACGCGCAGCAGCAATATCGCCTCGGCGCAGACGCAACTGGCCAGCGATGCGCTGATGCATTCGCAGCGCATCGGCAAGGCCGCGCCGAACGCCGTGCAAGGCAATCCGGAAGCCTTCCGCCAGCTTGAGGAAAGCCGCAATGAACTGAGCCAGGATTTCCGCCTGATGCTGCGCGGCGGGACGTATCACGGGCGCGATATCGGCGAGTCGCGTTCCGCCCTGCTGGCGGCGGTGGCCGACGCGCGCAAGAAGTGGGCCAGCAGCGACCGCGCGGCCAGCACCATCCTGCGCCTGAAGCCGGAGCTGGGCGAATTCGACAAGACCTTGCAGCAATTGAACGCGCTGTCGCCGGCGCTGCTGGCGCAGACCGAGGAAATCGCGGCCTTGAAGGTGCAGCGCGGCGGCAATGCGCGCGACCTGGCCGTCATCGGCCGGCTGATGATGCTGAGCCAGCGCATGAGCCGCAGCGCCAGCGAATTCCTGTCGTCGGGCAGCATCAGCTCGGAAACGGCGTTTTCGCTGGGGCGCGACACGACGTATTTCCGCGCCGCCGTCGAAGGCCTGCTCAATGGCAGCGTGACGCTGCAACTGGCGCCCACGCGCGACGCCGAACTGCGCGACCGGCTGGTGGCGCTGAAAGCCAGTTTTGACAATTACCAGAAGCTGGTGTCGTCGATACTCGACCGGCTCGATAAATTCAGTGCGGCGAAAAGCGCAGAGCAGCTGATCTTCAACGAGAACGAAGACCTGCGCCAGCGCTTGACCCTGCTGCAGCAGATGTACCACGTGAACCAGGAAACCCTGGGCATCGCCTTCTGGATGATGGTCGCCGGCGTGTTGCTGACCCTGATCGCGGCGGCCGGCATCGGCAGGGTGCTGCTGCAGGACTCCGTCAACCGCACGCGCGACGCCGAGCGGCGGCGCCAGGAAGCGGAAATCCGGCGCCTGCAGTCGCAGGAAAAAGAGGAAGAGGCGAAGGCCAGGAATGAGCAGAACCAGGCGGCCATCCTGCGCCTGATGAACGAATTGCAGAAGGTGGCCGACGGCGACCTGACGGTGCAGGCCACCGTATCGGAAGACATCACGGGCGCCATCGCCGATTCCGTCAACTACACGGTCGAGGAATTGCGCGGCCTGGTGGGCAGGGTGACGGCGACGGCGGAACAGGTGAACCGCGCCTCGACGCAGGCGCAAAGCATTTCCAGCAAACTGCTGATCGCGTCGCAGCAGCAGTCGCGCGAAATCCAGGGCGTCAGCGCCACCGTGGTCAAGATGGCCAATGCGATTACCGACGTGTCGAAGTCGGCCAGCGTCTCGGCCGACGTGGCGCGCCAGTCGGTGGCGGCCGCGCAGCAGGGCTCGACGGCGGTGGAAAACGCCATCAAGGGCATGCATGAAATCCGCGAGCAGATTCAGGATACTTCCAAGCGCATCAAGCGCCTGGGCGAATCGTCGCAGGAAATCGGCGAGATCACCGAGCTCATTTCCGACATCACCGAGCAGACCAATGTGCTGGCGCTGAACGCCGCCATCCAGGCCGCATCGGCCGGCGAGGCGGGGCGTGGCTTTTCCGTCGTGGCCGAGGAAGTGCAGCGCCTGGCCGAGCGCTCGGCCGCCGCCGCCAAGCAGATCGGCGCGCTGGTGCGCACCATCCAGGCCGATACCCAGGATGCGACTCGGGCGATGGAAACGTCCACGCAGGGCGTGGTCGAGGGCGCGCGCCTGTCCGACGCGGCCGGCGCGGCCTTGAACGACATCAGCCAGGTGTCGAAACACCTGGCGGAACTGATCCAGGGCATCTCGTTCGCCACCGGCACGCAGGCCGGTTCGGCCAGCGGCGTGGCCTTGAATATCCAGCATATCCTGAGCGTGACGGAGCAGACCCAGGATGGCACGCAGCAAACGGCGCAATCGATCCATAAACTGTCGATGCTGGCGCAGGAACTGAAAAATTCGGTGTCGCGCTTCCGCGTCGCCGCCTGAACGCCGCGCCAGTCCAGGCGATTTCCTTACCGAGGCATGCATGAGCACACCAGATAGTCCACAGCAGTCCAAGCCGTTCGACAGCGAGCCTTTGTCGTGGGTGATGGTGGAAATCCGCGAAGCGCTGGGCCGCTCGAAAACGGCCCTGTTCGAAGCGGGTGGCCGCGAGCGCGAGGAACGCGCCACGGCCCTGCAGCATGCGCGTTCGCATCTGCACCAGGCGCATGGCGCGCTGGTGATGGTGGACGTGGCCGGCGCCAGCCTGCTGACCGATGGCGCGGAACAGGCGCTGGCGCGCTTTCGCGACGGCAGCCTCGAATACACGCTGGACCATGCGCAAGTCGTCGCCGAACTGTATCAGGCCTTGAGCGAATACCTGGAAGACCTGGTGGCCGGCACACCGCCGCAGCCGGCGCGTTTGTTCCCCTACTACCGCGACCTGCAAAGCATGCTGGGTGCCGAGCGCATCCACCCGGCCGACCTGTTTTTCCCGCCAGCGTCGATGCTGGAAGGGCATGCCATCGCCTTGGCGGAGGCACCCCCTGCAGCCGATTATCCGGCCTGGCGCGGGCGCTTTGAAAAGTCTTTGCTGCCCTTCCTGAAGGCGCAGGATGACGCAACGCGGCGCCAGCATGCGGGCGATTTGCACGCCACCTTGACCCTGGTGGCCGATGCGCAGCAGGAAGCGCCGGCGCGCACCTTCTGGTTCGCCATGCAGGCGTTTGCCGGGCTGGCGGCCAGCGGCGAGGGCATGGGCACGCTCAACGTCAAGCAGCTGTTTGGCCTGATCAATCTGCAGTTGCGCCGCCTGGCCCAGGGTACGGCCAGCCTGCCCGAAGCGATGCTGCGCGACGCCCTGTTCTTCATCGCCGCGGCACCCGAGCCCACATCTGAGGCAAGCCAGCTGCGTGCCGCCTTCGCGCTGGAAGGCATGCTGCCCGCCGACGTGGAAACGCGACGCTACGGCCAGGTCGACCAGGCAGCCTTGCAAGGCGCCCGCACGGCGCTGGCGCAGGCGCGCGCCAGCTGGAGCCGCCTGGCGCAAGCCGACCTCGATCCAGCCTTGGGCGCCGAGTTTGAAGCGTCGCTGCAAGAGGTGGCGGCACATGCTGAGTTCCTGAAGCAGCCGGCCCTGGCCAGCCTGCTGCGCGAAAGCGCGGCCGTGGCGCGGCAAGCCGTGGCCAGTGGACGCAGCGCGGCCCTGGAAAATGAAATCGGCATGGCGCTGCTGTTTGCCGACACGGGACTGGAGCAGCTGCGCCGCCTGCCCGACGATTTCGCCGGCAATGCGGAAACCATCGCCGCGCGCCTGCAGGCGCTGCTGGCTGGCGAAGCGCCGCCGCCCGTCACGGCGGGCGAGCTGTCGCGCCAGATCGAACAGGGCCAGACGGTGGCCGCGCTGGCCGAGGACATGAAGACGGGCCTGCGCCAGGTGGAAAAGGTGCTCAATGCGTATTACGCGGATGCGGCGGGCGCGGGGACGGCAACCCTCGACGGCGTCGCGCCCGTGCTGGAGCAGTTGCAGCAGCAGCTGGCCGGGCTGGGACAGGAAGACGCGCGCGCCGCCGTGCTGCACGTCGATGCGGCCGTGCGGCAGCTGGCCGGCGGCGACGCCAAGGCGGAAGCCCATGCCGAGGCGCTCGACGAGATCGCGCAAAATGTCAGCGCGCTGGGCTTTTTTGTCGATATGCTGGGCCGCAACGCGCAGGCGGCCAGCGGGCGTTTCCATTTCGACGCGGCCGCCGGCACTTTCCGCGCCCTGCCATTTGAAAAAGTCGCCGCCGCCGGCGCCGTACCGGTACCCTTGCTCGACCAGGCCCTGGCGCCCGCCGCGCCAGCCGGCATGGATGCCGCGCCGGCCGTGACCGATGTTGATGCGGAAATGCTCGATATTTTCATCGCCGAAGCGCGCGAAGTGCTGGCCTTTATCGACACCACCCTGGCCCTGCCGCGCGAACAGGCCGCCAGCGGCGATCACCTGGCCATGCTGCGCCGCTCGTTCCACACCCTGAAAGGCAGCAGCCGCATGATCGGCCTGGCGCAGTTTGCCGAAGCAGCTGGCGCCATCGAACGCGTCATGAATACCTGGCTGGCCGAATCGCGCCCCGTCAGCGATGACTTGTTCACCCTGCTGAATTACGGCTGGTACCAGCTCAGTGAATGGGTGGCCGAGCTGGAAGGCGGCGCGGGGCGCGAGCGCGAGGCCGGCATGCTGCTGATGGCGGCCGAGCGCGTGCGCGAAGGCGGACCGTTCGAACTGCGCAAGCCTCGCCCGGCATCGGCCGCACACGTGGCCAGCAATGGCAATGTGATCGGACTTCCCCTGGCCACGGCGCCCACGCTGCACGAAGCGCCGGACGATCACCTCAAGCACGTGGGCGAACTGCGCATCAGCCTTCCCTTGTACAACATCTACCTGGCCGAGACGGATGAATTGCTGCGCGTGCTCACGCGCGACTTCGGCGAATGGCGCCATGAGGAGCGTGCCGTCAGCGCGGAGGCGCTGCAAGCCGTGCATACCCTGGCGGGAACGTCGGGCACGGTGGGCTTCCAGTCGCTGCGCGACCTGGCGCATGCGCTCGAAACGGTGATCGAAACGGTGGTGCCGCCGCTGGCTGGCCTGCGCGCCGAGCAGCACGACGTGCTGGAGCAGGCCACGCAGCGCATCGGGCAAATGCTGCAGGCGTTCGCGCTGGGCGACCTGGCACCCACGCAGCCGGACATGATCGAAGCGCTCAACATCTTGTGGCGCGCCCTGACGGCGCCGCCCGGCGAGAGCCAGGAAGAGCGGCTCGACGCCCTGTTTGCGGCCGCTTACGCCAGCATCGTCGGCGCGCCGGCGCAGCCTGCCGAGCCGCAGGCCGAAGTCCCTGTGCAGCAGCTCGAGACCCTGTTCGAAGCGACGTATGCGAGCATCGTCGCCGACGCGCTGCAGCCGGAGGCTGCCGCGGCGCCGGCACCGGACACCGGCATTGGCGACGATCTGTTCGACGCCGGTTTTGAACACGCGCCGCCGTTGGAGCATGCGGCGCTGGAAGCGCCGGCGCCCGCCATCATGCCGGCCGATGCGGCCGCGCTGCTGGCGGCCAGCGCCGGCATCAGCGATGAACTCGACCTCGATTTATTGTCCGTCTTCCTGGAAGAGGGGGCTGACCTGCTGCCGCGGATCGGCGAGGCGCTGCGCAGCTGGCAGCAGCAGCCGCACGACAGCGGCCAGGCGCAGATGCTGTTGCGCACCCTGCATACGGTCAAGGGCAGCGCGCGCATGGCCGGCGCCATGCGCCTGGGCCAGCATGCGCATGAAATCGAGACGCATATCGAAAACATGCTGCACGCGGGCACCGCCACGCCGCAGGCCTTCGAGGAATTGCTGGCCCATTACGATCATGCGCTGCACCTGTTCGAGCAGCTGCAGCAACCGTTGCTGCCCTTGCCGGGCATGGAAGACACGCCGGCCGCCGAACCGAAGGCGGCCCTGGTGCGCGTGCGTGCCGATATCCTCGACCGCCTGGTGAACCAGGCCGGCGAAGTGTCGATCACGCGCTCCAAAATGGAAAATGAAGTGGGCGTGCTCGGCGCTTCGCTGTCCGAGTTTTCCGATAACCTGGCGCGCTTGCGGCGCCAGTTGCGCGAAGTGGAAATGCAGGCCGAATCGCAGATCGCCTCGCGCATGGCTGTCGGCAGCGAGCGCGAATTCGACCCGCTCGAATTCGACCGCTTTACGCGCTTGCAGGAACTCACGCGCATGATGGCCGAAAGCGTCAACGACGTGGCTTCGTTCCATGAAAACCTCAGCCACAGCGTCGATGCGGTGACGGACGACCTGGTGCTGCAGGCGCGGTTGACGCGCGAGCTGCAGCGCGACCTGATGCAGATACGGATGGTGCCGTTTGCCAGCATCGCCGAACGCCTGTTCCGCGTGGCGCGGCAAAGCGCCAAGGAAGTCGACAAACGCGTCAACCTCGACATCCGTGGCGGTGGCGTGGAAATCGACCGCAGCGTGCTCGAACGCATGGCGGCGCCGTTCGAGCATTTGCTGCGCAACGCCATCGTGCATGGCGTCGAGCCGCGCGACGCGCGCCTGGCCGCGGGCAAGAGCGAGACGGGCGAGCTGCTGGTGCAGGTCAGCCAGCAGGGCAATGAAGTGGCGATCGCCTTTTCCGACGATGGCGCAGGGCTGGACCTGGAACGCATCCGCGCCAAGGCGCACGGCGCCGGCCTGGTGGCGACGGATGCGCCATTGACGGACGCGCAGGCGGCCGAGCTGATTTTCACGCCCGGCTTTTCCACCGCCGACAGCCTGACGGAACTGGCCGGGCGCGGTTTCGGCATGGACATCGTGCGCTCCGAAGCGCTGGCCCTGGGCGGAAGAGTGGAAACGCAGACGCAGGCGGGCCTGGGCATGCGCTTCACCATCCACTTGCCGCTGACCCTGGCCGTCACGCAGGTGGTGCTGCTGGCGGCCAGCGGCAAGACGTATGCCCTGCCATCGGTGCTCGTGGAACAGGTGCTGCACCTGAAAGGCGAGCAGCTGGAGCAGGTGCGGGCGGCCGGGCGCATCGAGTCGCACGGGCAGTCGCTGGCGCTGCACCACCTGTCGGCCATGCTGGGCGAGACACCGGCGGCGCAGGCCACGCAGCGCTATGCGCCCGTGCTCCTGCTACGCAATGGCAATGACAGGCTGGCCTTGCAGGTCGATGACGTGGTGGGCAACCGCGAAGTCGTGGTCAAGCACGTGGGCCCGCAGCTGGCGCGCATGCCGGGCATCGCCGGCGCCACGGTGCTGGGCACGGGCGACATCGTGCTGATTCTGAATCCGGTGGCGCTGGCGCAGCACCTCGAGCATCATCCGGAACTGTTGTCGCAGTATGCGCTGGCCAGCAGCGCGCAGCATGCCGCTTCCAGCGCGCTGGAAGCGCCTGCCGTGCGCGTGATGGTGGTCGACGATTCGCTGACGGTGCGCCGCGTGATGCAGCGCCTGTTCGAGCGCGAAGGCTACCAGGTGCTGCTGGCCAAGGATGGCGTCGATGCGCTGGAGCAGTTGCATGCGCTGGAACCTGCTGCCATGCCGGCCCTGCTGCTGGTGGACGTGGAAATGCCGCGCATGGATGGCTTTGATTTGACGCGCAATGTGCGCAGCGATGACAAGACGCGCGCCATCCCCGTCATCATGATCACCTCGCGCAGCGCCGACAAGCACCGCGCCCATGCGTTCGAGCTGGGCGTGAATGCGTATTTCGGCAAGCCGTTCCAGGAGGACGAATTGCTGGCGGAGGTGCGGCGCTTGCAAACGCGTGACGGTTCCGAAACATCTCGGCTACCATAACAGGCCGACGTCGCCAAACCAGGAAAATAATGAGCCTTCACGTCAAACTGAAAAAACTCGAAGACAAAGCCATCGTCAATGGTGAGCATGCGGTCGCCGCGGCCGCAGCCCACCTGTTGCAGGATGTCGACGCCATCGACAGGCAAATCAACCTTGTCGGGGCGCTGCACGAAGTGGGCTATCTCCAGAACTCGCTGAAGCCCTACTGGAATGCGTTCAGGGCCGATGAGCCGGCATGGATAGAACGCTGCCTGGCCAGGCTGCTCATTGTTGACCATGACTATTGGGCACTCGCCGCGCTGCTGGGATGCGATGGCCCGGCTACCATTGCCATCGCCACGGGCAAGGGTTTCAAATCCGCGGCGACAAGGAAGTACGAACGTTTCGACAAGCCCGATGTCCATGTCGATACCTTGTATCTGACCGGTATGGGCAAGGTGCTGCACCCGATATTGGAAATCGGCTATGACACCAAGGAAATGATCAATGTCGACGTGGGAAGGGCGCGGGCACTGAGTTTGGAAAACCAGCAATGGCAGCCGGGTGAGCCACTAGGAACGGGAGGACTCTCCCTTTCCATGCAGGCGAAACTGCCGCACGGCGCCTGGCGGTCGGTCTGGACGCCGTTCACCACACCGGAAGCCGGCGGCTCTACTTGAGCACTTTGACCACTGCATAACGTTCCAGGGTCTCCTTGCGCGCCTCGTCGTGCTGCACCAGCGGTTCCGGATAATCGCGTCCCAGCACGATGTTTTTTTGTTCGAGCAGCATGCGCGGCACCAGCCAGGGCGCGTGGATTTCCTTGTCGCCCAGCGCCTTCAGTTGCGGCAGATAGCGGCGGATGAAGCGCCCGCTGGCATCGAATTTTTCCGACTGCGTGACGGGATTGAAGATGCGGAAGTAAGGCTGGGCGTCGCAGCCGGAGGACGATGCCCATTGCCAGCCGCCGTTGTTCGATGCCAGGTCGAAGTCATTGAGGTGCAGCGCGAAATACGCTTCGCCGCGGCGCCAGTCGATACCCAGGTCCTTGATCAAAAAGCAGGCCGTGACCATGCGCAGGCGGTTGTGCATATAGCCCGTCTGGTTCAGCTGCGCCATGGCCGCGTCCACCAGCGGATAGCCGGTGCGTCCCTCGCACCAGGCGGCAAAGGCGGCATCGGCCTCGGGCCCCGTTTCCCAGGCGATGGCGTCGTAGGCCAGTTTGAAGGCGCCGCCTTCCACGTGCGGGTTCTGGTACAAAATCATGGCGTAGAAATCGCGCCAGATCAGTTCCGCCAGCCACACGGGCGCGCCGTCGCCGCCACCGCCACGGTCCATCAGGTCGACGATGGTGCGCACCAGGTAGCGCAGCGAGACGGTGCCGAAGCGCAGATGCATGGACAGGTAGGATGGTCCCTTCAGGGCGGGGAAATCGCGCGCCACGTCATAGCGGGCCACGCGCGGCAAAAAATCCTCGAACAGTTGACTGGCGCCCGACATGCCGGTGGGGATGGCCAGTTCGGCCAGGTTGCTGGCCTCGAAACCCAGCTCGCCCAAGGTGGGCAGGGGCGCCGGCGTGCCAGTGCGCGGCGGCGCCAGGCTGGCCGCATGCGGTTCGATGTCGAACGGCGCCAGGCAGCCGGGTTCGGCGCGCATTTTCTTCAGCCAGGCATTTTTATACGGCGTGTAGACGGTATACGGCTTGGCGGAAAGCGTCAGCACCTCGTCCTTTTCAAAGATCACCTGGTCCTTGAAGCTGAACCACAGGCGCGCGTCGCGCGTGAGCGCGGCGGCCACCGTGGCGTCGCGGGCGATCGCTTGCGGCTCGTAGTCGTGGTTGGCAAAGACGGCGTCGGCGTTCAACTCGGCGGCCAGGCGCGGGATGGCCTCGGCCGCGTCCGCGTGCAGCACGATCAGGTCGCCGCCGAGCTGGCGCAGCTCACTGGCGAGCTCGGCCACGCTTGCATGGATGAAGTCGACGCGCCGGTCGCGGCGCGGCAGGGTTGCCAGGATGGTGGTGTCGTAGACGAAGACGCAATGCACGGCCTGGCTCTGGCGCAGGGCGTGATGCAGTGCAGCATGATCAAACGCGCGCAGATCGCGCCGGAACCACACCAGGGAAGTCTTGATTGTCATTATTTCGCGTGTTCAGGGTCAAAGATAGGCGATTTTTTGCCGCCAACAGGGATTTATGGCCGCTCGCGTCGCGCCTTTGGCGTCGCTGCGGCGGCAATTCAGTGTAAACTACCGGGTATGTTCATGGTGCTTTATGTGCGACAGCGATTTTGCAATCAATTTTACAATTGGCATTGAAATACGCCGGCAAGCATGGCAAATGGATCATTAATTTATAACATAACAAGAATAACGCCTGGCACCACGGTGCGCGCCGCCCAAGATTTGCGGCAGCTTGTGCCAGGCGTACGATAGCGGGGTAAGCAAGACTTGCCAGCAAGCCCACAGAGAGAGCATCGCGTATGAAAAAGAGTAAAATCGACCAGACTCTACCAGGACATCGTTTGATGCAGGGTGTGGGAGAGCCGGCCGCGACCGGTTCCTCCACCCTGAATCTGGCCAACCATTTCCTCATTGCGATGCCGGCCATGCAAGACCCGATCTTCGGCGGCACGGTCGTCTACGTGTGCGAACACAATGAAAACGGCGTGCTCGGCGTCGTCATCAACAAACCCACCGACATGACCATGGAAGTGCTGTTCGACCGCATCGACCTGAAACTGGCGGCCGGCAGCGACACGCCCATCATCAACGAACCGATCATGTTCGGCGGCCCGGTGCAGGACGACCGCGGCTTCGTGCTGCATACGCCGGGCGCCCGCTATTCCTCGTCGCTGACCGTGACCGATGAAATCGCGTTTACCACGTCGATCGACGTGCTCGAAGCCGTCGCCAAGGGCGATGGCCCCGAGCGCATGCTCGTTTCGATCGGCTATTCGGGCTGGAGTCCGGGCCAGCTGGAAGACGAAATCGGCCGCAATGGCTGGCTGACGGTAGGCGCCTCGGCCGACATCCTGTTCGATTTTCCCATCGAGCAGCGCTACGTGGCGGCCATCAAGCTGCTGGGTATCGACCCTCTCATGCTGGCATCGGAAGCCGGACACGCATGAGCGGTGACGCCATTGACACCATCCTCGCCTTCGATTTCGGCTTGAAACGCATCGGTGTGGCCATCGGCAATACCATGATTTGCCAGGCCAAGCCGCTCAGCGTGATCACGGCCACGGCGAACGAGCCGAAGTTTGCCGCCATCGATAGCCTGATCAAGGAGTGGGGCGCGAGCCGCATCGTGGTGGGCTTGCCCAGCCATCCCGATGGCACGGAACACGAGATGAGCGCGCGCTGCCGCCGTTTCGCCAACCAGGTGCATGGCCGCTTCAACCTGCCGGTGGAACTGGTCGACGAGCGCTATTCCTCGGCCGTCATCGCCGCCAGGCGAGGTGAGGTCATCGACGACCGCGCCGCCGCCATCATCCTGCAACAGTATTTTGACGCGAATTATTAATCTGACCTTTTGGCCCATTCCTGAATGATCAAGAACTCCATGCCGCATCCTACGAATCCATCCCAACTCGACGCCGAGGCCCTGTACGCGGTCTTGCTGCAGCAAGTGCAGAGCGGCCTGGCGGGCATCCCCAACGTGGCCATCGTCGGCATCCATTCGGGCGGCGCCTGGCTGGCCGAACGCCTGGCGCGCGACCTGAACCTGCCGGGCCGCCTGGGTGTGCTCGACGTCTCGTTCTACCGCGACGACTTCGCCCAGAAGGGCCTGCATGCGGACGTCAAGCCGACGCAAATCAGCTTTGACGTGGCCGGCGCCACCATCCTGCTGGTCGACGACGTGCTGTACACGGGCCGCACCACGCGCGCGGCCATCAACGAATTGTTCGACTATGGCCGTCCGGCGAAGATCATGCTGGCCGCCCTGGTCGACCGCGGCGAACGCCAGCTGCCGGTGGCCGCCGATTTCGTGGCCGCCTTCACAGCCGTGCCGCCGGGCCAGGCTCTGGTCCTGAAGCAAGCCGACGATGGAAAATTCACGCTCACCATAGATACCCACCATGCTTAATCCGCAACTGAATAAACACGGCGAACTGCAACACCTGCTGACGATTGAAGGCTTGCCGAAGTCTATCGTCAACCACATCCTCGACACGGCTTCCTCGTTCGTCGGCATCTCCGACCGCGATGTGAAAAAGGTGCCGCTGATGCGCGGCAAGAGCGTTTTCAACCTGTTCTTTGAAAACTCCACGCGCACCCGCACCACCTTCGAGATCGCGTCAAAAAGGCTGTCGGCCGACGTCATCAACCTGAACATCCAGGCCTCGTCGGCCAGCAAGGGCGAGTCACTGCTCGACACCATCGACAACCTGTCGGCCATGCATGCCGACATGTTCGTCGTGCGCCACGCGCAGTCGGGCGCGCCCTACCTGATCGCCAAGCACCTGATCGACACCAGGCAGCCGCACGTCCACGTCGTCAACGCGGGCGACGGACGCCACGCGCACCCGACCCAGGGCTTGCTCGACATGTACACGATCCGTCACTACAAGAAGGATTTCACCAATCTGACGGTGGCCATCGTGGGCGACATCCTGCACAGCCGCGTGGCCCGTTCCGACATCCATGCGCTGACCACCCTGGGCGTGCCGGAAGTGCGCGCCATCGGCCCGCACACCCTGCTGCCAGGCGGCCTGGAGCAGATGGGCGTGCGCACCTTCACCAACATGGATGAAGGCTTGAAAGGCGTGGACGTGATCATCATGCTGCGCCTGCAAAATGAACGCATGAGCGGCGCGCTGCTGCCGTCGGCGCAGGAGTATTTCAAGAGTTACGGCCTCACGCCCGAGCGCCTGGCGCTGGCGAAACCGGACGCCATCGTCATGCATCCGGGCCCGATGAATCGCGGCGTGGAAATCGATTCGGCCGTGGCCGACGGTCCGCAGGCGGTGATCCTGCCGCAGGTGACCTTCGGTATCGCCGTGCGCATGGCGGTGATGAGTATTTTGGCTGGTAATCAGGGCTGATAGCCCAAGGACGAGTAAGCGAGCATGACGACACTACATATCAAGAACGGCCACCTGATCGACCCTGCCAACGGCATCGATGGCTTGCAAGACCTGTTTATCGCCGACGGCAAGGTGCTGGCCGTGGGCAGCGCCCCGGCCGGCTTCACCGCCGACACCACGTTTGACGCGGCCGGCCTGGTGGTTTCCCCCGGCCTGGTCGACCTGTCCGCGCGCCTGCGCGAGCCGGGCTACGAATACAAGGCGACCCTGGAATCGGAATTGCAGGCGGCGCTGCAAGGCGGCGTGACGAGCCTGGTCTGCCCGCCCGACACCGATCCCGTGCTGGACGAGCCGGGCCTGGTGGAAATGCTGAAATACCGCGCCAAGACGCAGAACAAGGCCCACGTGCACCCGCTGGGCGCACTGACCATGGGCTTGAAAGGCAAGTCGCTGACGGAGATGGCGGAACTGACGGAAGCGGGCTGCATCGGCTTCGCGCAGGCGGAAGAGCCGATCGAAGACACCACCGTGCTGCTGCGCGCCATGCAGTACGCGAACACCTTCGGCTACACCGTCTGGCTGCGCCCGCAAGACCCGCATATCGGCCGTGGCGGCATCGCCCACAGCGGCCCGCTGGCCTCGCGCCTGGGCTTGTCCGGCGTGCCCGTGATGTCCGAAACCATCGCCCTGCACACGATTTTCGAATTGATGCGCGCCAGCCGCGCGCGTGTGCACCTGTGCCGCATTTCGTCGGCGGCCGGCCTGGAACTGATCCGCGCGGCCAAGGCCGAAGGCTTGCCCGTCACCTGCGACGTGGGCGTGCACCATGTGCACCTGACGGATGCCGACATCGGCTTTTTCGACCCGAACGCACGCGTGACGCCGCCGTTCCGCAGCCAGCGTGACCGCGATGCGATCCGAGCCGGCCTGTTGGACGGCACGGTCGACGCCATGTGCTCGGACCATACGCCGGTCGACGATGATGAAAAACTGCTGCCGTTCGGCGAAGCGTCGCCCGGCGCCACTGGCCTGGAACTGCTGCTGTCCTTGGCCCTGAAATGGGCCGACGACTACGCGCTGGGCCAGCCGCAGGCGGGCGCACGTCCGCTGGCGCGCGCCGTGGCCAAGGTCACGTCCGACGCGGCCCGTGTCGCCGGTATCCCGGCCGGCAGCCTGGCCGTGGGCGAAGCGGCCGACATTTGCGTCTTCGATCCGGCCGCGCGCTGGACCGTGTCGTCGGCCTCGCTGGCCAGCCAGGGCAAGCACACGCCTTTCCTCGGCTATGAGCTGAGCGGCATCGTCAAGGCGACCATCGTTGCCGGACGGGTGGCGTTTCAGCGTTAAAAATCAGATCCATGGACCGGGGGCATGCTGCCCCGGCACCCCTTGTCTGCTCCCGGATTTCGGTTCTGGTTTATTTGTTGGTGTGATTTGAAACTTCTGCTTACCTACCGCCTCGCGCGCATCGCCATTCACCTGGGCTGCGGCATGGCCAAGAGCGCCGTGCTCTTTCCCTGGCTGGACCTGGAGGGGCGCAACCGGCGCATCCGCCGCTGGTCGACGCAGCTGCTCGACATCTGCGGCGTGCACGTGGCGCAGCCGGCAGACAGCGTGCCGGCGCTCGAGCATGCGATGGTGGTGGCGAACCACGTTTCGTGGCTCGACATCTTCGTTATCAATGCCGTCCATCCCTGCCGTTTCGTCGCCAAGGCGGAAATCCGCGCCTGGCCGATCCTGGGCTGGCTGGCGGGGCGCGCCGGCACCATTTTCATTTCGCGCGGCAGCAAGCGCGATTTGCGCCTGATCTTCCAGGGCCTGGTGGATAAATTGACGGCGGGCGAGCGCATCGCGTTTTTCCCCGAAGGCACGACCGCAGCGCAAGGGCAGATCCTGCCGTTTCACGCCAATCTGTTCGAGGCGGCCATCGACGCGCAAGTGCCGGTGCAGCCGTTCGCGCTCGTGTATGTGGATGACAAGGGGGCCTTGCACCACGCCGTCGATTTCATCGGCGACATGAGCTTTGCGCAAAGCATGGTGGCGATCCTGAGCGGCCCGCCCATCACGGCGCGCCTGACCTGTCTGGCGCCGGTGGCGACGCTGGACGCGCACCGGCGCGAGCTGGCGGCGGCAACGCAGGCGACTATCGCCGCCACGCTGCCGCTGGAGAAGGCAGCTTAATTCTTCACGTGCAGCCAGCGCGCATGCGCGGCGCGGGCCAGGTAGTCGAGGATGAAACCGAGTATGCCGATCAGCACGATGGCGGCCATCAGTTCCGAATACGCGAGCCGGTCGCGCGTGTCGAGGATGAAGTAGCCAAGACCCGCCGACACGCCCAGCATTTCCGCCGGCACCAGCACGATCCAGATGATGCCGATGGCCAGGCGCACGCCCGTCAGGATATCGGCCGTAATGCCTGGTAAAATCACCTTGAAGACGATCTCGCTGCGCGTGGCCGACAGGCTGCGTGCCAGCAGCAGCCAGTTCGGATCGAGCCGCGCCACGCCGGCCGCCGTATTGAGCAAAATCGGCCAGACGGCCGCAAACGCCAGCAGGAAGTACACGGGCGCGTCACCGACACCGAGCACCATCACGGCGATCGGCATCCACGACAGCGGCGAAATCATGCGCAGCAGCTGGAACAGCGGCATGGCGGCGCCGGAAAAGCTTTTCGACATGGCCACCAGCACACCGAGCGGCACGCCGATGACGATGGCCAGTCCCAAGCCCACGGCCACCCTTTGCAGGCTCAATACCACGTGCAGCCAGATATCCGCACCGCCCACCATCTCCTGGAACGCCAGCGCCGTTGGCAGCGGCGCAAAGGCGGTGGCAATCGGCGTGGATTTCTCCAGCGCCGTCACGCCCATGGACCACAGCAGCAAGGCACAGGCCAGCCCCACCAGGGGCAGGCCGAACTTCGTGAACAACTTGCTTGCCATCGTCAGACCGCCACGGTTTCGCTGCGCAGCAGGTTGGCCGGCAAGCCGAAGGCGGCCGGGCCGCCGACCGCCGTGATGGCCTTGCGCACGAAGCGGTCATCGACCAGGTCGCGCGCGGCGAACTTCGGATCGAGGTTGGCCAGGAAGCGCGTATCGCCCTCCACCTTGGTGCGGCCGATGGCGCGCACCAGTTCTTCCGTGTACGAAGCAAATGGATACGGCTGGAAGTCGATGCGGCGCTGCTGCCAGTTCTTGTGCACGATCAGGCCCTGCTTTTCATAGCCGGCGTAATCGGTGGTGGCCAGCACCTTGGTCAGCACTTGCAGCGGATGCGGCGTGTAGCGGTGCTCGCCCACGTTCGACAGCAGCTTGGCCGTGTCGACCTGGTTCGAGCGCGTCCACAGCTGCGCCTTGACGATGGCGTTGGTGACCTTTTGCGCCCATTCGGGACGCGTGTTGATGTCGCGCTCTGACAGGAAAGTGACGCAGCACGCATGGTTTTTCCACACGTCGCCCGAGAAGCGCAGGATCTTGCCGATGCCGGCGTTTTCCGCCGCCGCATTGAAGGGTTCCGCCACGATGTAGCCGGCAATCGACTTGCTGGCCAGGGCCGAGACCATTTCGGCCGGCGCCAGCACGATCAGGTTGACTTCATTCGGTTTGATGGCCGCGTTGCGCGCGCGCGTGACTGGAGTCAAGCCATTCGAGGACAGGATTTGCTGCAGCAGGATGTTGTGGATCGAGTACCAGAAGGGGATCGCGACCGTGCGTCCGCCCAGGTCGGAGACCTTGTTGATCTCGTTGGCCACCGTCAGCGCGGAGCCGTTGACGTGGTTCCAGGCGACGACTTTCGCGGGGAACTTGGCGCCGTAGCGCACCCACAGGGTTGCGGGCGACAGCAAGTGGATGACGTTGACCTGGCCGGCGACGAAAGCTTCGATGATCTGCGCCCAGCTGCGGAACAGGCGTGGCGTTTCCGCCTGCAAGCCTTCCGCTTCGAACAGCTTGCGCGCGTGGGCGACGAGCAGCGGGGTGGCGTCGGTGATCGGCAGGTAGCCGATTTTCACGGGCTGGTCGTCGCCTTTCGGGCCTTGCTGGGCCATGGCGTCGCCGGCGAACAGCAGGGGCGAGGCGACGCTGGCCGTGGCCAGGGCCGACATGCGCAGGAAGTCGCGCCGCGTCAGGCCGCAGTCGCAATCGGACGAGGCGCAGATATGCAGGGGTTTGTTGTGGTCTTCGAATGTCATGGGAAAGTTCCGGTCGATTAATGGGGAGCAAAGGCAGGCGCTTGATCCTGCTTTTGCAGCGCCTGCAGGGCGTCGAGAATATCCATCTTCAGGGCGATGACGTCGGCGCTGTGGCCGATCCGTGGCTGGTCGATGGCGACAGGCCATTCGCGCACGATGTTGCCCGGCTTGCCGCCCATCAGCAAGATGCGGTCGGCCACGAGAATCGCTTCGTCGATATCGTGCGTGACGAGCAGCACGGCCGTGTGCCAGCGGTGCACCACGTCGACCAGCAAGGATTGCATCTCGGCGCGCGTGATGGCGTCGAGGGCGGAAAACGGTTCGTCGGCGAACAGCAGTTCCGGCTCGCGCGCGAGAGCACGGGCCAGGGCCACGCGCTGCGCCATGCCGCCCGACAGCGCGGACGGATACAGCTTTTCACGGCCCTTCAAGCCGACCGCTTCGATGGCTTGCGCCACGCGCGCCTCGTGCGCTGCGCGCGTCAGCTGCGGCTGGTGCTTGAAGTCCAGGCCGAAGCCGGCGTTGCCCGTGACGTTCAGCCAGGGGAGCAAACTGGCTTGCTGGAAGACGAGGGCGCTGCGCGGGTCCGGTTCGCGCATGGGCGCATCGAGGAACTGGATCTCACCCGTGGATGGTGGCTGCAAGCCGGCCAGCACGCGCAGCAGGCTCGATTTGCCGCAGCCGCTGCCGCCCAGCAGACAGACGATTTCGCGCTTGCGCACGCCCAGCGAGACGTGCTGGAACACGGGCGCCGTGCCAGGATAGGCGTAGCTCAGGTCCTGTGCCTGCAGCGCCCAATCAGCCACGCTCATGCCGACGCTCCCGCCTTGGCCGCCTGCTGGCTGTCGAACAGCTGCAAGGCCGCCTGCAATTGCGTCAGGCTGGGGGTGACGATGGGGATGAACGACGATTCGCGCCAGCGGCGGGCAAAGCCCTGCTGCTCGGCGTTCAAATAGGCGCGCCCGCCCATGGCTTGCAGTTCCAGCATCAGCGCCTGCTGCAGCACGTCGGCCAGCTGTATGCGCAGGCGGAACATGGCCGGCGCCTGCGTCCTGAAGCGGCCATCGTGCACGCCGGCCAGCAGGGTCGCGACGGCGCTTTCCAGGGTCGCTTGCAGCGCTTCGATGCGGGGCGTGAGCGCGTTGCGCGAGCCGGCGGAAATCTGCGCCGCTTTGGCCAGGCTGGCGCGCGCCAGGCCGATCGACAGACCGCACTGCATGCCGAGGAACGACGGGCGCACCTGCGGCAGCCAGGCCGGCGCGTTGTCGCTGATGATGTCCAAGGCGGGGATGTGCACCTGCGCCAGCTTGACGGAAGCCGTATTGCTGCCGCGCAGAGCGATCAGGTCCAGGTCGTCGCTGCGTTTGACGCCAGCCGTGCCGCTGTCGAAGGCGACGATGACGGGTGGCGCGCCGTCGTCCGGCGCCACGGCGGCGGCCGCGACGAAGCCCGCCTTGCGCAAGTTCGTCACCCAGGCCAGGCCGCCGTCGACGAGCAGGCCGTCATCGTGTCGCGCGCCCGTGATTTGCAGCTGCTCGATGCCGGACAAGAATTTCATGGCGTTCGACAAACCGCTGGCGCCTGCCTGCGTGCCTGCCAGCAGGCCGGGCAAGCGGCGCTCGGCCAGCGCGCGGTTCTCGCTTTGCAGCAGGAATTCGATGAAGCAGCGCTGGCCCCAGAAGACAAAGGCGGCCGTCACCGATTGCTCGGCCACTTTGGCGATGGCGTCGATGGCGTCGCGCACGTCGCCGCCCGCGCCGCCGTGTTCCCGCGGCACGCCGATGGCCAGCAACTGGTCGCCAGCGAGTGCCGGCAAAACGGCTTCAGCCAGTTCCGACGATTGGTCGAGCTGGTCGGCATGCGTGTGCAGCCAGTGATTGAGCTGGCCCATGTCAGACGGCGCCAGGCAGGTAGGGCGTCAATTGCGGATTGACGGGCGTGCCGGCCAGGCTGTTGGAGAAATTGCACAGGGTGGCCAGGCTGATGCCCAGCACCACTTCCAGCGCCTGCTGCTCGTTGTAGCCGGCGGCCAGGAAGGCTTGATATTCGGCGTCGCTGACGGCGCCGCGCGTGGCGATGACGGCCGTGGCGAAGGCGGCGACGGCGTCGAGTTTTGCGTCGTTCGTCGGCTGGCCGTGCTGCAGGGCGCGCACCGTGTCCGGCGTCTGGCCGGCCTTTTTCAGCGAGATGGCGCTATGGCCGGCGATGCAGAAATCGCAGCCGTGGATGCGCGCGGCCGTGATCTGCACCACTTCGCGTTCCATCAGGCTCAAGCTGGCGCGCCCGTTGATGCCGGAGACGGTCAGATAGGTTTCCAGGGCCAGCGGGGCATTGGCCAGCACGCCGATCAGGTTGGGCAGGAAGCCATTGTTGGCGATGGCCTTTTCCACGAAGGGGCGGCTATCGGCCGGGGCGGTATCGAGAGTGTGCAGCGTCAGACGGGACATGGGGTACCTTGCTAAGTTGGTAAGTCACCCGGCCATTATATCGGCCATGCCGTGCACGCAACAGACGTCAGCGTCGTCGTTTTGTGTTCGTTCGTCTGCGATTTCGCGTTCCTTGACTTCAGCTGGCCAGCTGGCGCAATCGCTGGTCGCGCCGGTAGGCGCCCGGCTGCTCGCCCGTGACCCGCTTGAAGGCGCGCGTGAAGGCGGCGTGGGAGCGGTAGCCCACCAGTTCGGCCGCGCGTTCGACGGAGACGCCGTCGTGCAGGCGCCGCGCGGCGATCTTCATGCGCAGCAGGAGCAGGAACTGGGCCGGCGAGTGGCCGCTGGCGCTGGCAAAATGCTTGCAGAAGCTGGCGCGCGACATGCACGCGGCCTTGGCCATGTTCTCGATCGACCAGTCGTCGGCGGGCGCGTCGAGCATGCGTTCGAGCAGCGGCGAAAACGCGGGCTGGTGCAGCAGCGACAGCAGGCCGGCCGCCACCTGCTCGCCCTGCGCCACATGGCGGATCAGGTAAAAGAACAGCAGTTCGACCAGGCGCGCGATGAGGGGCGATGGCTGTTCCGGGTCGCCCCCCGCCTCCGCCAGGATCAGGTCGAACAGGGCGGCAGCGGCGCTGAAGGCGGGGGCGTCGCCGCGTATCAGCAGATACGGCGGAAACGAGTCGACGATCAGCGCGGAGAGGGCGCCGCGAAATTGAAAGAAGCCGCAGGCCAGCGCCGTCGCCGGCTGGTCCGTGGACGCTTGCAGCGGCAGCATCGCTTGCGCGCTGACCGCCTGCAGCGGGTCGCTGTGGGGGCTGAGGAAGTGCGGCAAGTCGCGCAGCAGGAAGACGCCGTCGCGCGGGCCGAGCGCAATCGGCGCCGCCCCGTCGAGGTGCAGATAGCAGTGGCCGTCGAGCACCAGGTGGAAGCTGCCCAGTTCCCGGCCCGCCGTGGAAGCGCGCCAGCGGCCGCAGTACTGGCCCACATGCAGGACGGCGGTGTCGAGTTCCAGGCTGCCGAGCAGCCAGCGCGCCAGTCTGTCGGTATCAGGATGCATGGGATCGCACAGGAAAAAGCGCCATCATACGGGCTGCGCGCGGCAAGGCCAACGACCGATTTCGACTAAGCATATGCGCGCCATGCTTGCCATTTAGCGCTTGCCGCTGTGCTGCTGGAAGGCGGGGCAATCGACCTGCAGCAAGGAGCGGTCTTCCAGGCACACGGCTGACAGTTTTCCACCCCAGACGCAGCCGCTGTCAAGGCCGATCAGGTGCTCCCGCAACTGCAGTCCCAGCGCCGACCAGTGGCCGAAGACGATGGTGTCGCCGGCGCTGCGCCGTCCCGGCACGTCGAACCACGGCAGCAGGCCGGAGCCCGGTGGCGGGCTGCCGCTTTCCTTCATCTTGAAGTCCATCACGCCGTCCGGCGTGCAAAAACGCAGCCGCGTCATCGCGTTGACGATGCAGCGCAGCCGGTCGGCGCCCTGCAGGTCGTCGCGCCAGGCGGCCGGCTCGTTGCCGTACATGGTGCGCAGGAAGGCCACCCAGCCGTCGCTGCGCAGCATGGCGGACACTTCCCCGCTCAGGGACAGGGCCTGGGCCGCGCTCCATTGCGGCAGCAGGCCCGCATGCACGAGGACATGGCCGTCGTGTTCCAGCGCCAATGGCCGCTGGCGCAGCCAGTTGATCAACTCGTCGCGGTCGGGCGCGTCGAGGATCTCGGCCAGCGTATCGGACGCATGCTCGGGGCGGATGCCGTTGGCCACGGCCAGCAGGTGCAAGTCATGGTTGCCCAGGACGCTGTCGGCCAGGCCCTGCCGCGCCAGCGCGTAAACGTGGCGCAGGGTGGCCAGCGAGGCCGGGCCGCGATTGATCAAGTCGCCCGCGAACAGCAGGTGGTAGGGGCCATCGGCTGCCGCCTGGATCCGTTCGATCAGTTCGACGGTTTGTGCATGGCAGCCTTGCAGATCGCCGATAAAGTAAGTTTTCATATGTGCCGGGTGAAGTGAACTACGCGCCTGCATTATAAGCATGCCGGCCCATTGGCGTCGGCTGTATTGCTGGCGGTTTCCCGATTGCGAGTCTGGCCGGCGGAAGAAAATAAGGGCGCCGATTATGGCCGCAGGGGGATTTAATTGGGTGGAACTTTCCGCTGTCATATATCGGTCATTATCTTGCGGCACGCCGCTCAGGCATGCCGGAATGCCATTTCATCCATGTTTATTTACCTCCACGCACGCTTCCTGCATATTCTTCATTTAATCTTAATGTTGGGCCGCCAAATAAATCGGGAGTCGTGATTCAATTGGCGATGGATTATGCAATGGTGCGCAGGTATTTATGCAATGTAGTATATTCCACGTGATTTTATTATTTAAATTAATATAAAGGATGTACCAATGGATCTGTCGACGCTGACGATGCTGGAATTGCGCAAACTGGAAGATAATGTGAAGCAGGAATTGAATGGCCGCGAGCGCGAAGACTTGAACAAGGCGCGCGAACAGATCATGGCCATCGCGCAGCAGGCGGGCATTCCGTTGAAACAGCTGATACTCGATGGCTTGCACCCGCGCACGGGCAAAGTCGCCGTGCGTTACCGCCATCCTGACAATGCGGCCGAGCAATGGACTGGCCGTGGCCGCCAGCCGCTGTGGGTCAAACAGTGGGTGGAATCGGGCAAGTCGATCGATCTGCTGCGCGTATAATTCGGTATACTCCTGGCGCAGTGGCACGGCTGTCAGCCGCGCGCCGCGCCTTGCCAGGCTTCCCTATTTGACCCTCTTATACCGCCCACACCATGCTTCCATTGTCCAGAACGATCTTCAAGGCCTACGATATTCGCGGCATCATCGCTAAAACCCTCGATGCCAGCGTGGCGCACAAGATCGGCCAGGCATTTGGCCAGGCCGCCCTGGCCAAGGGCGAGCAGCGGGTCGTGATCGGCCGCGATGGCCGTTTGTCGGGACCGGAATTGACGGCGGCGCTGGCGCAGGGCTTGCAAGCGGCAGGCGTCGACGTGATCGACCTGGGCGTGGTGGCCACGCCGATGGTGTACTTCGGCACGAACGTGCTCGATACGCGCTCCGGCATCATGGTCACGGGCAGCCACAATCCGCCCGACTACAACGGCTTCAAGATGGTGCTGGCCGGTGAAGCGATCCACGGCGAAGCGATCCAGGCCCTGTACCACAGCATCGTCGCGCACGACGGCAGCGCCAGCGCCAAGGACGTTGCCAACCCGGGAACCTATGCCACGCACGATATCCGCGCCGCCTACATCGAGCGCATCCTGGGCGACGTCAAGCTGGCGCGCCCGATCAAGATCGCCGTCGACTGCGGCAATGGCGTGGCCGGCGCGTTCGCGGGCGACCTGTTCCGCGGCATGGGTTGCGACGTCATCGAACTGTTCTGCGAAGTCGATGGCAATTTCCCGAACCACCACCCGGACCCGGCGCATCCGGAAAACCTGCAAGACCTGATCCGCTGCCTGGCCGAGACGGATGCCGAAATCGGCATCGCCTTCGATGGCGACGGCGACCGCCTGGGCGTGGTCACCAAGGATGGCCAGATCATCTACCCCGACCGCCAGATGATGCTGTTTGCCGCCGACGTGCTGACCCGCCATCCTGGCGCGCAGATTTTGTACGACGTGAAATGCACGCGCCACCTGGCGCCGTGGATCAGCAAGCATGGCGGCGTGCCGCTGATGTACAAGACGGGCCACTCGCTGGTGAAAGCCAAGCTGCGCGAAACGGGCGCGCCGCTGGGCGGCGAAATGAGCGGCCATATCTTCTTCAAGGACCGCTGGTACGGTTTCGACGACGGCCTGTATTCGGCCGCCCGCCTGCTGGAAATCCTCACGCGCGAAGCGGATCCTTCGGCCCTGCTGAACTCCCTGCCGCAGTCCGACAGCACGCCGGAACTGCACCTGGAACTGAAGGAAGGCGAGAACGTCGCGCTGATGGACATGCTGCGCCGCGACGCCGTCTTCCCCGGCAATGAACAGATCATCACCATCGACGGCTTGCGCGTGGAATACGCGGACGGCTTCGGCCTGGCCCGTTCGTCGAACACCACGCCGGTGATCGTCATGCGCTTCGAAGCGGAAACGCCGGCAGCCCTGGCGCGCATCCAGGGACAGTTCAAGAGCGTGATCCTGGCCGCCAAGCCAGACGCCGAACTGCCGTTCTGACAGCATGGCGGCTCAACCTGGCGCACAGGCGCCCTTGAAAATCCTGCTGGTGCGGGTATCCTCGCTGGGCGACGTGCTGCATAACCTGCCGATGGTGGCGGACATCGCCCGCCATTTCCCGCATGCGACCATCGACTGGGTGGTCGAAGAGGGCTACACGAGTCTGGTGCGCCTGAACCCGCGCGTGAATACCATCTTCCCGTTCGCGCTGCGGCGCTGGCGCAAGAGCCTGGGCAAGAAGGAGACGCGCGCGGAAATCGCCGCCTTCTTCCGCAGCCTGCGCCAGACGCATTACGATTATGTGTTCGATACCCAGGGCTTGCTCAAGACGGGCATCATCATGGGTGCCGCGCGCCTGGCGCCGGGCGGACAGAAGGTCGGCCTGGCCAATGGCAGCGAAGGCTCCGGCTACGAAGGCATCTCGCGCCTGTTCCACACGAAAAGCATTCCGCTTGACCCGCGCACGCATGCGGTGGCGCGCGGCCGACTGGTGGCCGGCGCGGCGCTCGGCTACGCGGTCGACACCCCGGCCGATTTCGGCTTGCCGGAAGTATCGAACAGCGAGCCGCGCCCGGACTGGATGGGCGAAGCACCTTACTGCGTGTATTTCCACGGCACGGCGCGCGACGCCAAGAAATGGGCGCCGGAACACTGGATCGCTCTAGGCCAGGCGCTCGCACCGATGCCGATTTTGCTGCCCTGGGGTTCGCCCAAGGAAAAGGCGGAAGCGGAAGTGCTGGCGGCCGGCCTGCCCAACGCGCGCGTGCTGCCGAAACTGTCGATGGGCGACGCCACCCTGCTGGCGCGCCACGCGGCGCTGGTGGTCGGCGTTGACACGGGCCTGACGCACATCGCCGCCGCCTTTGTGCGCCCGACGGTGGAAATCTATGCCGATTCGCCGCTGTGGAAAACGGAAGGCAACTGGTCGCCGAAAATCATCAACCTGGGCGACAAAGGCGCGCCGCCCGGCGTGCCGGAAGTGCTGGCCGCGGCGCGGCGCCTGCTGGCCGACTATCCTCCCGCCTGACTTTAACATTCAATAAACATGCGACTTCTTTATACCCTCGCCTGGTGGCTGGCCTTGCCCCTGGTGCTGGCGCGGCTGTGGCTGCGCGGACGCCAGGAACCCGGCTACCGCCAGCACTGGGGCGAGCGCCTGGGCTGTTACGGCCGCCAGCCGGCATCTGCCACGGACACCATCTGGCTGCACGCCGTCTCCGTCGGCGAGACGCGCGCGGCCGAGCCGCTGATCGATGCGCTGCTGGCCGCCTGGCCTGCGTGCCGCATCGTCCTCACGCACATGACGCCGACGGGGCGCGCCACGGGCAAATCCCTGTTCGCCAAACACGGCGCGCGCCTCGTGCAAAGCTATCTGCCCTACGACACGGGCGCCATGCCGGCCCGTTTCATCCGCCATTTCGCACCGCGTATCTGCATCCTGATGGAGACGGAAGTGTGGCCGAATCTGAT